>DAOUDA010000058.1:0-27902 GCA_034431835.1 Chloroflexaceae bacterium
CCTGGCCCTCGAGGGGCACGCTCGGCCCCTCAGGCAGCGGCGGGCGCGCGCCGCCGGCGCTCAGATGCTCGAACCAGGCGCGCAACGCCGCCTCGGCGGCCACACCGCTGGAGCGGGCCACCACCTGGCCCTGCCGCGCGAAGACCAGACCCGGCAGGCGCGTCACCTCGAAGCGCCGGACCAGATCGGGGTACTCCTGCACATCCACCTGGGCGATCAGGGCACGCCCGGCGTAGTCGCTGGCCAGGCGGTTCAGGGCCGGCGTGAGTTGCGCGCAGGTCTGGCAATCGCGCCGGGTAAAGACGAGGAGAACCGGCACGCCGGCGTTGAGCACGCGGTCGATACTCTGCGGGTTGGTATGAATGGGGGTGGAGATGGTCATAGATTACCTCGCTATCTGAGCGGGCGCCGCCCTCCCACGAACACCCTTTCGCACACCAGGGGAGGGGCCGGGAGGGCTGGGACCTCCCCGATCTTCACCGGATGAGCCGGTTGTCCGGTGAGACGCCTGTTTCCTTACCAAACTCTTACGAAACACTCGTGCGGGCCTTACATTCAGACGGTAGCATTGTACCCAAGAAATCTTAGTTCCGTATTGCACAAGAAATCAGGAGCTGCTACCATGACCATCACCGAAGGCCAGACCGCCGTAGCCGCGTTTACTCCGGCTGAGTTGTACGCTCGCATTCTGCGCGACGAACCGCTGTTCGTTCTCGACGTTCGCAACGAGGAGGAGTTCCGGCGAAGCCCGATCGAGGGCCGCGCGAACCTGACCACGGTTAACATCCCCTATTTCGAGTTCGTTGAAGATGAGGACGGCGCCGCGGCGCGCGTCCCGGCAGATCGCGAGATCCTTGTGGTGTGCGCCAAGGAGGGTTCCTCGCAGTACGTTGCCGGGGTGCTGCACGAGCGCGGCTACCAGGCGCGCTACCTGGAAGGCGGTTACGTGAGCTGGGGGAACTTCTACGACGTGCGTGACGTGGTGACGGCGGACTGGGGGCGCGTCGTGCAGATCGCCCGCCCGGCCCGCGGCGACCTGAGCTTCGCCGTGATCAGCGGCGGCAAGGCGGCGTTGATCGACCCGATGCGCCATGTCCAGGTCTACCGCGATGTGGTTGCCGACGCCGGGGCAACCCTGACCCACATTTTTGATACCCACGTTCACGCCGACCACATCAGTGGCGGGCCGGCGCTGGCGCAGGAGACAGGGGCGACCTACTACGTGCATGCCTACGACGCCATCCACCCGATTGACATGCTGCCCGCCGTGATCGCTTATACGCATGTTCAGGAGGGTGACCGCTTCGAGATCGGCGCGGTGACCATCACCGCCCGCTGGTTCCCCGGCCACACCCTGGGCCAGGTCAACTACCGCCTCGACGCGCCCGATGGCCGCAGCGCACTGTTTACCGGCGACGGCATCTTCCTGCGCTCCTTCGGTCGCCCCGACCTGGGCGGCAAGGGGGAGGCCTGGACGCCGATCCTCTACCGCAGCATCACCGAGCGGCTGCCGCGCATGGCCGACGACGACACGCTGATCCTGCCGGCCCACTTCAGCACCCTCGATGAGGGCGACGCCAACGGCGTCTTTGCAGCCCCCTTCGCCGAGGTGCGCGCCACCAACGACGCCCTGCGCCCGCGCGACGAGGCCGAGTTCACCAGCTACGTCCTGAGCCACCTGCCGGTCTTTCCGCCGGAGTACGTGGAAATCAAGCGTGTCAACATCGGCCTGGTGACGCCCTGCGACGGCGCGGCGAATGAACTGGAGCTGGGTAAGAATATCTGCGCGTTGAGCAACGCATGAGCCTTTCAGCGGGGCTTCCGCTGTCCTGGTAATCAGAAATATACATCTATCGCGGCGCAGAGCCGCTGATCACGGAGGAAACAGAGATGTCCATCGCATACGATCAGACCCTTGACGTGAAGGGCGCCAGGTGCCCGATGCCGCTGGTCAAGAGCCGCAAGGCGGTCAACGAACTGCCGGTGGGCCAGGTGCTCAAGGTCGTCGCCACCGACCGCGGCTCCGTCGCCGACTTCCAGGGCTGGGTGAAGACGGCCCGGAACGTCGAACTCCTGGCCCAGGAGACCGTCAACGAGGGCGGCCAGGAACTGTTTGTGCACTACCTGAAGCGCACGGCGTAACACGTGGAGGCGGGCGGGGAAACCGGGTTCTCCCGCGCCCTGGCCCGCCGGGAGGTCTGGGAGGGCTTCGCCCTCCCAGGAACATCTTTATTTCCGTTGTTGTGTGGCAGAACCGCATTGTTGAATGAGGAACCGGACCGATGACCATAGAGATCATTGATCAGAACGATACCCGGAGCCTGCTCGACCGCATCGCCGCCCTGGAGGCCCGCGTCGCCGCCCTGGAGGCGCACCCCTCGCAGGGGGTCGAGGACCGCCTGGCGATGGTGGTCTTCTCTGGCGACCTGGACAAGGCCATCGCGGCCTTCATCATCGCCACCGGCGCGGCCTCGATGGGCCTGGAGGTGAGCATGTTCTTCACCTTCTGGGGCCTGAGCGCGGTGAAGAAGCAGAAGGTCTTCAGCGGCAAGAGCCTGCTGGAACAGGGTTTCACCGCCATGCTGCCGGGCAAACTGGGCGAGATGGGCCTCTCGCAGATGAACTTCTTCGGCGCGGGCGCGCAGATCATCCGCGGCCTGATGCAGAAGCACGAGGTCTCCTCGCCGGAGGAACTCTTCGGCCTGGCCCGCGAACTGGGCGTGCGCATGGTCGTCTGCGACATGTCGCGCGAGTTGCTGGGGATCAAGGACGAAGAACTGGTGGACGGGCTGGAGACGGGCGGCGTGGCGACCTTCCTCGGCGATGCGGCGCGGGCCAAGGTGACGCTGTTCATTTAAAGAGGAGGGCCCCCGACGTGACCAACGAACTTCCCTGTGGGGCGCTGCAGCAGCGTACCGCCAGCGCCGCGCTGCTGAGTTACGCCGTCACGCCCGAGGTGCTGCTGGCGGCGCAGCCGCAGCCCGAAGATTGGGCGAAGCTGGTGGAGGCCGGCTATACCACTGTCATCAACCTGCGCAGCGACCCCGAACGCTCGGCTATCGAGCAGCGCAACGCCGAGGCGGCGGGCCTGCGCTACTTCCACCGGCCCTGGCCGGCGTACGAACTGGAACGCGAGCACGTGGACGAACTGGCCGAACTCATTGAGGCCCCCGACGCGGGCCGGGTGGTCTTCCACTGCCGCAGCGCCACCCGCGTGGGGCTGATGTGGCTGCTCTACCGCCAGCTCCACCACGGCTGGAGCCGCGAGCAGGCCGAGGCCGAATTGCGCGCCGCAGGCTACGACGATGAGTCGCTCGAGACCTTTGGCTTCTGCGCCGACGACTATTTCGAGCGCGCCGGGGAACACGTGACCTGAGGTGCAATCCGTTGTCCTCACCCTCCCTCCAGCCCCCTCTCCCTCCACCTACAGCGGAGAGGGAGGGGGAGCCGAACGTAGAGAGGCGGGTGAGGGTGTGGGAGGGCTTCACCCTCCCACGAACTTCCTTTTTCCCGGTGGCGCGCGGTGCGGCCGTACGAGCCCGGCGCCGCGCCGGCCTACACAGGCACAAGGACTTCCCGATGGCAACCTCTCAACCCATACCTTCCCCCACCCGGACCGGCGGGGCGGCGCGGACCGGCGGTCTGAGCCGCTACTTGCCGTTTACCCGCTGGCTGCTGCACTACCGCCGGGCGGACCTGCCGAGCGACCTGGTGGCCGGCGTGGTCACGGCGATTATGCTCATCCCCCAGAGCATGGCCTATGCTCAACTGGCGGGATTGCCCCCACAGGTGGGCCTCTACGCCTCGGTGGTCCCGCTGATCATCTACGCGCTGCTGGGCACCTCCGGGCAACTCTCGGTGGGTCCGGTGGCGATCACCTCGTTGCTGGTCTTCAGCGGGGTGAGCACCCTGGCCGAACCGGGGAGCGCCCGCTACCTGCAACTGGTGTTGATCCTGGCCCTGATCGTCGGGGCGATTAAACTCTTGCTGGGGGTGTTCCGGCTGGGGGTGATCCTCAACTTCATTTCGCACCCGGTGCTGGCCGCCTTTACCTCGGCCTCGGCGCTGATCATCGCCGCCGGGCAACTCAAATACATCCTGGGCTACAAAGTCGCCGGCGACCGCTTCTACGAGGTGCTCTACCACGCCGCGCAGGGCCTGGGGCAGACCAACCTGATCACGTTGAGCATCGGCCTTGCCAGCATCGCGCTGCTGCTCTTTTTCCGCAAGGGCCTGCGGCCCATCCTGCAACGCATGGGGCTGCGCCCGCTGGCGGTGACGCTGATCGTGAGCGGGGCGCCGCTGGTGACGGTGCTGCTGGGCACGCTGATCGCCTGGCTGTTGCGCCTCGACCAGCGCGCCGGGGTGGCGGTCGTGGGCGCCATTCCGCCCGGTCTGTCGCCGTTCAGTTGGCCCGCGCCGAGCATCGGCGACGTGCAGGCGCTGTTGCCGGCGGCGGCGGCGATCGTGCTGGTCAGCGTGGTCGAATCGATCGCCGTGGCCAAGGCCCTGGCGAGCAAGCGCCGCCAGGCGATTGACCCTGACCAGGAACTGATCGCCCTTGGCGCGGCCAACATCGGGGCCGGGTTGTTCAGCGGCTACCCGGTGACCGGCGGCTTCGCCCGCTCGGTGGTCAACTTCCAGGCCGGCGCGGTCACCGGCCTGGCCTCGCTGGTGACCGCGGGGGGCATCGCGCTGATCCTGCTCTTCTTCACGCCGCTGTTCTACTACCTGCCCCAGGCGGTGCTGGCGGCGACGGTGATCGTGGCCGTGTTTGGGCTGGTGGATCTGAAGGAACCCCGGCACATCTGGCAGGCCAACCGGAGCGATGCCATCACCTGGGGCGTCACCTTCGCCGCGGTGCTGCTGCTGGGCATCGAAACGGGCATCTTCATCGGCGTAGGCGCCTCGTTGCTGCTCTACCTCTGGCGCACCAGCCGGCCGCACATCGCGGTGGTGGGCCGCCTGGGGGAGAGTGAAGTGTACCGCAACATTCTGCGCTACGACGTGCGGACCTGGCCCCAGGTGGTGGCGGTGCGGGTGGACGAGAGCCTGTACTTCGCCAACACGCGCTACCTGGAGAACGCCCTGCTGCGGATCGTGGCCGAGCGGCCCGAGGTGAAGCACCTGGTGCTGATCGGTTCGGCGATCAACTTCATCGACTCGAGCGCGCTGCACACGCTGGAGTCGCTCATCCAGGAACTGCGCGACGCGGGGGTGGAACTGCACCTGGCCGAGATCAAGGGGCCGGTGATGGACGGGCTGAAGCGGGCCCATTTCGTGGAGAAGATCGGCCCCGAGCGCATTCACCTGACGACCCACGAGGCGATGCAGCGCCTGGGATGCGTGTGAGGGCATTTTGGATTTTGGATTTTGGATTTTGGTACTCCGACGGAACTTCTCATTCCAGGGGGCGCGGAGGGGCCGCGCCTCGCCGAGATGAAGTCTCGTTGGAGTATCAGGCTGTCGGGCGACCCTCCGGGTTGCCCGACAGCCTATGCTGACCGCAGGCGGGCAAGGAGGCGGGCCTCGAGGTCGGCGGGCAGCGCCGGAGGGGGAGCTTCGTCCAGATGGTGGAGAATGCGCACCGTCTGGCCGAGGGTATCGAGCACCACCTGGCAATCGGGGCAATCGGCCAGGTGCAGTTCCAACTCGGCGCAGAGATCGGCGGGAAGTTCACCGTCGAGGTAGTCGTTAAGCTGCGCCACCAGTTCGCGGCAGCGTTCCAGATCGTGCGAATGGCCCGAATGGCTCATGCATGATCCTCCGATCGGGCGGCGAGGTAATCGGCAAGGGCCTCGCGCAAGCGCAGGCGGGCCCGGTGCAGGCGCACCTTGACGGCGCCGGGACTGATGCCAAGCTCAGCCGCCGTTTCCTCGGTGCTCAAGCCCTCAACGTCGCGCAACAGCACAACCACGCGCAACTGCTCGGGCAGTGCGGCAATGGCCCGCTCGATCTGCGCGCGCAGTTCGCCATCGAGCGCCACACGCTGCGGGTCGGGCGACCACGCCCGGAACTGGTGAGGCACCTCCTCAGGATGGAGGTTGTCGGCCACATCATCGAGGGCGATCTGCGGCTTGCGCCTGCGCAGCACCATCAACCCCTCGTTGGTGGCGATACGGTAGATCCAGGTGCCCAGGCTGCTGGCGCCGTCGAAGCCCGGCAGCGCGTCGCAGACCTTGATGAACGTGGATTGCAACACGCTCTCGGCCTCGTCAGGGTCGCCGGTGAGGCGCAGGGCGCGAGCGTAGACCAGCGGCGCGAAGCGCTTGACCAGGCAGGTGCAGGCGTCGGGATCGTGGCGGCGAAGGGCGGCCAGCAAGGCGGCTTCATTGGCGTAGATAGAAAGATCGATCGTCGGTCCGGGCATGCGTTATCCCTCCACAGGCGTTGTGCTTTCAGTATAACACGCTACCTGTGGATGGCCATGATGTTGGGCCGAAGCACTGTCCGGGCCAGTGCTTCGGCCTTACGGGGCAGGGGCTCGAAGACTAGGCCGCGACGGCCTCGCGCAACTTCTGCAGCATCATCGACTCGGGAGCGGCGCCTTCGATGTGGACAATCTCCCCGATCACGGTCTTGGGCACGCCCATCACGGCGTAGCGGTCGCCGAGCTCGGGGAACTCGCTGACCTCGATGCCCTCGGCGGTGATGTGGGGGCTGGCAATGGCCAGGCGGTAGGCCAGCACCACCGCGCGGGGGCAGTAGGGGCAAGTCGGCGTCACAAAGACCTGGAGGCGCAGGGGAGCGTTGAGGCCCTCGAGAAACGCCGTGGTCGCGGGCATCAGCGAAGTGTCCACCGCGCCGCCCATCATGCGGATGGTCTCGACCAGGGTGGCGAACTCGTAGCCACTGGGCAGGCCGGCGAACCGCACCCCGTGATCGACGCGCTCGGCGCCGGCGAAAAACACCACTGTCGGGGCCTTATCCACGCCCAGGGCCGCGGCCCGCTCCGCGTCGGCCTCGATGTCGAGCACCTCGAGGCTGATCTGATCGTGCAGCGCGGAGACCTCGTCGAGCAGTTCGCGCGCCACCTCGCTATATTCGCCGCTCTCCTCCGAGGTCACCAGCACCAGATGCACCGGCTGCACCAGTCCCTCGAAGGCCTCCTGCACCGCGGCCCGGTCCTTGTCCTGTAAGAGACTCATACTCGCAATCCTTCTCGGTTAGCTTGTGGGGCTCCACTACCAGTTCGATGCCGCAGCCGCGAACGTGGTTACAGCTTACCACACATGGGGGCTTTGTGGGCGGTGGGGGTAACCGGGGGAAGGGGGGGAGGTCAGATGACGAAACTGTCATCACCTGCGCCTTCCGTGTAGTCGAAACGAAACCTGCGCCTACTATGCTGCGTGTTAAGTATTGTATGGACCGCGCGGGCCATGGATGGTCGCGCCATTGATAGTTTCGCGCACCTGTCGCCACCTGGCGACCTGGTTGAGGAGTGCTGTATGGCCGATGTGTTGCTGACGCCGGGCGCCGCTGTCGCGCAGCCGCGCCTGCTGGTGGTTGAAGATGACGCCCACATTCGCACCTTCTGTCAGCGGTTGCTCCGCAACACCTATCGCGTTGAAACTGCCGAGCACGGCGGCCAGGCGGTCGAATTGCTCCAGCGCCAGCCCTACGACCTGGCGCTGGTGGACCTCGAGATGCCGGTCATGGACGGCATCGCCCTGCTGGAGCACATCCGCCAGCGCTATGCCGAGACCGACGTAGTAGTGTTTACCGCCTATGCCAGTGTTGACTCGGCGCGCCAGGCCCTGAAACTCGGGGCGCTCGACTACCTCTCGAAGCCGGTTGAGGCGGAGAACCTGGAGCGCACGGTGCGCTCGGCGCTGGAACTGCGGCGCGTGCGGCAGGAAAAGGAACGCCTCTCCGACCTGGTCTTTATGTACCAGTTCAGCCAGTTGATCGCCACCTCGCTGGATGTCGAGACCCAGGCGACTCAGATCGTCGAGTTTCTCTGGCAGCGCTTCCTGCCCGAATCGCTGGCCCTCTCGCTGCTCTGCCCTGACCGGCAAACCCTGCGCCTGCTGGCGGCCCGCTCGAGTTGGGTTGAGGAAGGGGGGGAGCAAGAACTGCCCCTGGAAGCCGGCTGCGATGCCGCTCAACTGCAGGCGGCCCATCTGCAGTTGAGCGGCTATCGCGGGAGCGACGTTGATGACCGTTTCGCGGGGGTCGCGTTACGGAGCCACGACTGCCTGGTAGGGTTCCTGCACCTGACCCGGCGTCCCGAGCAACCGCCCTTCGATGCCGCCGAGCGCCGCCTGTTGGGCATCTTCGCCGGGCAGGTGGCGGCTTCACTGGACAACGCGCGGCTGTACCAGGCGCTCAGGGACCAGAACTGGCAGACCATCGCGGCCCTGGCCGAGGCCATCGAGGCCCGCGACGCGCATACCTTCGGCCACTCGCGCCAGGTGACGCGCTACGCGGTGCGGCTGGCCGAAGAGGCGGGCCTGTCCGCCGAGCGGCTGGAGTTGCTGACCTACGCCGGCCTGCTCCATGATGTGGGCAAGATCGGCATTCGCGACCAGATTCTGCTGAAGCCGGGGCGGCTTGACGATGAGGAGTTTGCGGTGATGCAGCAGCATCCGCGCATCGGGGTGCGGATCATCGAGCGGGTGAGCGGGCTGCGGGCCGTGCTGCCGATCATCGAGAACCACCACGAGCGCTACGATGGCAGCGGGTACCCGCAGGGTCTGGCCGGCGAGGACATTCCGCTGGAAGCGCGCATTCTGGCCATTGCCGACGCATTTGAAGCTATGACCGCCGACCGGGCCTACCGGCCGGCGATGGCGCCCGAACAGGCGCTGGAGGTGTTGTTGCGCGGTCGCGGCAGCGCCTGGGACCCGCATCTGGTTGAGCGTTTTGTGGAGATCTACCGGCGCGAAGGCGCGCGCCTGCGGGTCGAGGGCCTGGTACGACAGTTGCCCATATCATCGTTGCCGCAAGAGACGGTGGGAATAGCGCGTTAAATAAATATGGGGAAACCAGGTTTCCCCATTCCCCCACGTCTATGGTGGGCACAGACTTCCAGCCTCGCGCCTGATATGAAGATGGGGAAACCTGCTTTCCCCATCCCCCTGCCCGCCGGAGGATCCGGCAAGGCTGCCCCCTGCGATCGCCGTCCATTCACGAACGTACCGAACGTGTCACTCAGGCCCCGTTGGGGCTGACAATCGTCGGCGGTTCGTTCTCCTGTTCATCCGGCTCCTCGACCGAAAGGGCAGTCAGGCGGTCGCCGGAGGCGAGATTGACCACGATCACGCCCTGGGTGGCGCGGCCCAGCCGCGGGACATCTTCGGCCGTCGTGCGCATCACCACGCCGCCAGCGGTGACGAAGGTGAGCAACGAGCGATCGGTGACGATGGCGGCGCCGGCGATCTCATCACCTTGCCGCAGGCGCATGGTGATCACGCCACCGGTGGCGCGGCCCTTTGTCGGGTACTCATCGAGGCTGGTTCGTTTCCCTATGCCGCGGGCGGTCACCACGAGCAAATCGTGGTCGGGCCTGGTCAGTTGCATGCTGATCACCCGGTCATTGTCGGCGAGACTGATCCCGTTCACCCCGGTAGCGGGGCGACCCATCGGGCGCACCTCACTCTGGCGGAAGCGCGCGGTCTGTCCTTGCGCGGTGGTGAGCAGAACATCCTCATCGCCGTGGCTCACCTGCACCCAGCCGAGGGTATCGCCTTCTTCCAGACCGATGGCGATCAGGCCATTGGAGCGGACCTGACTATACTCACGGAGGTGGGTGCGCTTGATCTTGCCCCGCTGAGTGGCCATCACCAGATACTCGCCATTGAAATCGGGGACGGCGAGCATGCTGGTGACCTGTTCTCCAGGCTCCAGGGAAATCAAGTTCACCAGGGGCAGACCCCTGGCGGTGCGGGAGCTGTCGGGCACCTCGTGGGCCTTGAGTTGATAGACCTTGCCTTTATCGGTAAAGAACAGCAAATTATCCAGCGAGCTACAGATGAGCAGGTGGCGCACAATGTCTTGCTCGCGGGTCACCATGCCCTTGACGCCGCGCCCGCCGCGGCGCTGGGTGCGATAACTATCGGCAGCCTGGCGCTTGATATAGCCGCGATCGGTGATGGTGATCAGCACGCGCACATCGGGAATGAGGTCCTCATCGCTGACCTCGCCGGTCACGTCGGGCACGATGCGGGTGCGGCGCTCATCGCCGTACTTCTCCTTGAGGTAGCGCATATCCTCTTTGATCAGGTGGAGCACCTTCTTCGGATTGGCGAGGATATCTTCGAGTTCAGCGATAAGCCTGATGACCTCCTGGTACTCATCTTCGATCTTCTTACGCTCCAGGGCGGCCAGGCGGCGGAGTTGCATATCCAGAATGGCCTGGGCCTGGCGCTCGCTGAGGTTGAAGATGCGCATCAGGTTATTCCTGGCGCTCTCGGCACTGCGCGATTCGCGAATGGTGCGAATGACCTCATCGAGATTCTCGAGGGCGATCTTCAGGCCCTCGAGGATATGGGCCCGGTCACGGGCCTTCGCCAGGTCAAACTCGGTGCGCCGGCGGATGACCTCCTGGCGATGGGTGATGTACTCCTGCAGCAGGCGCTTGAGGGTAAGCACCCTGGGCTGACGGCCACCTTCGACAAGGGCCAGCATATTGATGCCAAAAGTCGTCTGCATCTGGGTATGCTTGTAAAGCGCGTTGAGCACCTTTTTGGGCTGTGCGTCCTGCTTGAGGACAATCACCAGACGCATGCCGCTGCGATCGGACTCATCGCGGACATCGCGAATACCCTCGATCTTGCGCTCTTTGGCCAGTTCAGCGATGCGTTCCTGGAGGCGCGCCTTGTTCACCTGGTAGGGCAGTTCGGTGACGACGATATTGAAGGCGCCGCGGGAGGCCTCCTCGACGTGGGCCCTGGCGCGCAGGGTGATCTGGCCGCGCCCGGTGCTGTAGGCGGCGAGGATGCCCTCTGTGCCGAGGATGCTGGCGGCAGTGGGAAAGTCGGGTCCGGGGATGATCCTGATCAGATCCTCGACCGTGGCCTCAGGGTTGTCAATCACGTAGCTGATAGCGTCGCAGAGTTCGCCCAGATTGTGGGGCGGGATATTGGTCGCCATACCGACAGCGATGCCCGAGGCGCCGTTGAGGAGGAGGTTGGGCAGCCGGGCGGGGAGGACGGTCGGCTCTCTATACGAGCCATCGAAATTGTCGCGAAAATCAACTGTATTTCTGTCAATATCAACCAGCAGTTCCTCGGCGATCGCCGCCAGGCGCGCCTCGGTGTAGCGCATGGCGGCAGGCGGGTCGCCGTCGATGCTGCCAAAATTCCCCTGCCCATCCACAAGGGGATACCGCATGCTCCAGGGCTGCGCCAGGCGCGCCAGGGCGTCATAGACGGCGCTATCGCCATGGGGATGCATCTTGCCCAGCACGTCGCCGACAATGCGCGCGCACTTCTTGTAGGCGTCGTTGCTGCGAAAGCCCATGTCCCACATCCCGTAGAGGATGCGCCGCTGGACCGGCTTGAGCCCATCGCGCGCATCGGGAAGGGCGCGCGAGACGATGACGCTCATCGCGTAGCTCAGGTAGGCGGAGCGCATCTCGGTGGTGATGTTGACGGGCCGGACGATTCCGATCTCCATGTAGTTCTCCAGCGCGTTGGAATGCTGTAAATGCCATCTTGTATTGTACCCGATCCGGGGGCGGTTGTCGAATGAGCTTCTTTTGAAACGTGTTCAGATTTACCGCAGAGCACGCAGAGGATGACCTTTTCAAAGCCCTCCGCGGTGTGAACATGTCGGTAGATGTGAACACGTACTTCTTTTGGTACGTGTTCACACTTCTTGCTGGGGGCGAGGGCGTCCCGCCCTCGCCCCCAGGAGATGGGTTACCCAGCTGTGAACAGTGACTTCTTTTGCGCCACTCTGCCAGGGTAACGGTGGCGTGAGCCTCCAGGCGGAGCAAGGGGGCCAGGAAAAACCGCGCACCACCAGAAATTGTTTGAGAACGTTTTTGTTGCGTGGAAAATTATCAACTAAACTGGAGATACGTGTGATGTCTGGTTGTTGTTTTCAGACTTGATTCTGCTTCAGCCAGGCAGTAGGATACGCTGGGGGTTTCAGCCGGTAACAATCCGGGGTTTCCCTTAGATTACTGGTCTGGATTATACAGGGGTTCTCTACCCGCTACACCTTCCTTGAATACATACAGCAGTCTTACGTCATCTCTAGACAGCGATCAAAGAAGGCACGCTGCGTCTTTACACAAGCCGACGAGGACTGCTGTAACTCTCGCAGCATGACGTTTCAGACAACCATTCAGGGAAGGTTTCCGTGGTTCATCCTCCACGCCCCTTCCGTTTCCTCCATACGTGGCAGACAGTATCGGGCTGGTCAGAGGACGCCCGCCGTAGACCGAACCCGTGCTCGGTCTACGAGCGTTTCTCTCCGCATACCTCATTCGGCGTGACGGTCGTTTGTTGCTCGCTGCGCCGCGCGTAGTTGTATCGGAAAGGAGACTCCGGATTCAGACGAGTTTGCCCGGGGTGTGCTGTTCACCGTTCTGAAGTCGCGCGCTCGTACATCGGCAGACAACCACATCAAGACCGAACAGGCTGGTTCCTACAACGGGGGATTACAATGAAGCACCAGAACCGACTCAGACAACGGCTGTTCGTGTGGATAACGCTTCTCGTGGTCGCAGCTTTAGGGATGCTTGCCGTTCCCGGTGCACCGTTCGGGGCGACCAGGCCGGGAACGCATGTGGTGTATGGGCAGGAGTTGAGCCAGCTCAGGCGTGTGTTCGTTCCGCTCATCAAGCGGGAAATGGAGGCGCAGACGGGAGTGGTTAACTCTTCGCAGAGCAACGTTATCAGCACGCCGTCAGGCGCGAGGATGATCGTGCTGGCGGGAACGGTGCCGCAGCAGGCGGGCGGCGCCGATGGGACGACGACCTTTTCGATCGAGTCAGGCGTCACGCCACCCGCGCCGCTGCCGGCGGGAGTGCAACTGGTCAGCCCCATCGTCAAACTGGGTCCTGAAGGGTTTACCTTCGCCAACACGGTGGCGGTGAACATTCCGCTGCCATCGGTGGCCGACCCTTCGCGCCTGAGGCTGCTGCGCTACGCGCCGGACACCGGCACATGGATCCAGTACCCGATGGGCCTTGAGGGCAACTCGGTGAACTTTGCCGGCTATGACCTGGGCTACGTGGCGCTGGTCCTGGCGCCGCAAACGACGGCGGGAGAGGATGGGTCGCCAGCGGGGGCAGAGGCCCCGATGAACAGTAGCGGGAACGAGGCCGACTTCCCGACGGTTGTCCCTCCGCCCGAAGTGCCGCTGCCCACCGATGAGGTTTCCCCGTGGGTGATGGAGGGCGAACCGTTGAAGGATACCGGGGAGGATCCGGCCGAGCCGGCGGTTGCAACGCCTTCCCAATCGGTACCGCTGGCGTGGGTGTCAGGGGGCGTGCGCTGGAACCGCACCAGTTGCCCGCCTCCCTATGAGCAACTCCAGTGCTGGTACAACTTCTCGATTATCAGCGGCACTTCAACGGACCCTTCACTACCTGTCCCTTCATTGCCTGTCTTCAACTCGACCTGCACGCAAACAGGCGGGGCGTTGCGGTGCATCGTGATGCGGACCGGCTCGGATGCGGGTGGCGCCTGGCCGAGATGCTACCATAGCGTCACGGGTGATGACAACGACCCGGATTTTTATGGTCCCAGCAGCAACTACTGCGTCTTCCCATTGCCGCGGGGAACGTACCAGTTCTGTGTCGAGGCATTGGAAGCGCCGATGGTCATTCCGGGACCGCGGCTGTTGAAACGATGGACATACTCGCGGCCGGCGCGGGCCAATGTGGATCGGCCAATGTACCGGAACGTGCCGTCGTTTACCGCGCCATGGATCGGCACGCGCCCGATCGTGCTGGACCCCGGCGGGACGTGGGATCAGTCGGCGGCCTGTCCGAGGCCGGCGCCGACTATTCCGGTGGGCACCGGCGAGTTGCAGGCGACGCTCTCCTGGGTCAATACCTCGACGCGGGCCACCGATCTCGACCTGCACCTGTATGGACCCAACGGGCTGCATATTTATTACGCCAACAGAGGGCCGCAGAACAACCTGCGCCTGGATCGTGACTGGTTGCGGGAGTTGGGCAACGCGACCGAGAATATTTTCAGCGTCGGCTCGCCCATCCCAAGCGGAGACTACCGGCTCACGGTGCGGCTCTACAGCGGCTCGCCGACGAGTTATTCGGTGCGCTTCCTCTTCCGTGGCTCGGTCCGTAGCTACAGCAATTCGATCAGTAGCGGCGAGCAGGAGATCCTGAGGTTCACCGTTCCGTAAGTCTGTCACGTAGCGGGAAGGTCGCGGGGAGGGCTTTCCCTCCTCGCGACCCCGTTCCTCTCGATTGGAAACGGGCGGGGAACCCTGTTTTCACACGCCCTGCCTGAGGGGAAGGGTGGGGAGGGCGTATCGCCTCCCAGAACGTAACCAGATGGCAGGTGATCCCGACGGGGGCTAGTCCAAGCCACGCACGGCGACGGGGCCGAAGTCGAGGAAGTCAGCCGAGGTAAGCTGGTAGTAGACGCCGTCAACGCGACCGTTGACGGCGTTTTCGTGATCCTGGCGACGGTGGAGGTGGCCATAGACGCAGGCGCGCACGCCAGGAGCGGCACTGATGCGTTGGGCGAAGGCGGTAGGCTGCCGGTTCACGAACGGCGGATAATGGAGCATCACAATGATCGGTCTGGCTTGCGCGGCGAGGGTGGCGGCGTGCGCCAGGGCGCGCTCCAGCATCCCCAGTTCGCGCTGGTAGATGCGGTCGTCGGTGGCGGGGGCGTAGCCGGGGGTTTCGGGGGTGATCCAGCCGCGGGTGCCGCACACAACGGCCTCGCCGAGGTCGCAGGCATCGGCGCCGAGGAGGGTCAGGCTAGGGGGCAGGCGGGAGCGGAGGGGTCTGACGTTGCGGGGGCACCAGTAGTCGTGGTTGCCACGAATGAGCACCTTGTGACCCGGCAGCGCGTCGAGCCAGCGCAGATCCTCCAGGGCATCGGGGAACTTCATGGCCCAGGAGATGTCACCGGCGACCAGCACGTGGTCCTCAGGGGCGACACGGGCGCGCCAGTTCGTGGCGATGCGCGCCGCGTGGTCCTTCCAGTGCGCGCCGAAGATGTCCATCGGCTTCGGCAGGGCGTGCGAGAGATGGAGATCGGAGATGGTCCAGATCATGGCAAGCATTGTAGCATGGCTCCGTGATGGTATAAGGCGAAACCGGGTTTCCCCACGCCCCGGCCCCAACCCCGCTGGGAGGTGGGGTGGGAACATCCAGTTTCCCCACGCCCCGGCCCGAGAGCCGGCGCCACCCTCCTGTCACTTCTGATTCATAAGCGACACGCTCGATTGGCTGTATAATGCCTCAGATGCGCCTGGTTCCCTGGCGCGATCGATTGAGGCTGTCCGTTATCCTGGAAGGCGCGCATGGGTTTCGCCGATCTACAACCGGAGGCATTGCCAGGCAGGGCCGCGCCGACCCCGGTTGCACGCTGGCTGGGGGGATGGGGCCCGACGCTGGCGCTGGCGCTGATGCTGAGCATCGCGGTAGGAGCGATGGCCTACCAGGCGCCCCCCGTAGGTCAGGTGCAGATCGGCTGGATCGGCGATCGTCTGTTCCTCAATGCCACCTCGGGCCTGGATGCGGGCGCCTCGGCACGGGGCGAGTTTTTCGCCGATGACCTGACCCCTGACTCGCCCACGCTGCGTAGCCGCTGGACGCGCCAGTACGCCCGGATCACGCTGCCCAACATCGGCGCGGGCGCCGATCTGGAGCTTGCCCTTACCGTTCAGGGCTGGCCCGCCGATGTTATTGGCGCGCAAGTGGCGCAGCCCGAGGTCACCGTAAGCGCCGATGGGACCGTGATCGGGCGCTTCGAGCCCACGCCGGCCTGGGAGACCTATCGCTTCCGGGTTCCGGCCACGGCGCGGCGGGGCAGCGACCTGAGCGTGACGCTGGCGAGTTCGCATACCTTCACCGATACGGTGCGGTTTGGCGCCGATCCGCGCCCGAAGGGGGTGCGGCTGGCCGAGGTGCGGGTACGCGCCGCCGACCATCTGACCGCAGTGTACCCGCCGGCCTGGCGCGCCGTCGCCTTGCTGGCCATCGGCGTCGGGTTGCTCTACCTGATCTTGATGCGCCTCCTGGTCACGCCAGCGGCGATCTATACGGTGACCATGCTAGGGATGGGCGTGGCCGGGGTCGGTCTGGCCTACGCGCGGATCTGGATGGGCGCGGCGCTCAGCGTGGCCCTCGTTGTGCTAACGGCTGTACTGCTGGTGGCCTGGCAGGGGCCGATCCTGGCCCACGCCCGCGGGCTGGTGCGCCGCTACGCCCACGGACGCGCCCTGGGCTACGGCCTGGTCGCCGCGGCGCTGGCGCTGCTCGTACACACCCTGGCCCAACTCTTCGCCTGGATGGGCGCCTTCGGGCGCCCGCTCTTCTGGCAGATCTTTCCCGACTCGCTGCTGTACGCCCTGCTGGGAAGCGGCTTGCTGCTGCTGGTCATCGTGCTTGGGCGCGAGGGTCTGCCGCGCCTGGCCGATCGCCTGGTAGCGGCCATCGGCTCGCGCCGGGGGGCGCTGCTGCTGTTGAGCCTGTTCGGGACGATCTGGATCGGCTATGCCGCGCTGGTGGTCAGTCGGATGCCCTACGTGGGCCACGCGGATTACTCCGACAACGCCGTGGTGGCCCGCAACCTGGTGGCCGGGCGGGGCTGGGTGGTAGACTACGTGACGCAGTTCTACCGGCTCAACGACGGCCTGACCCGCCCGCAGGAGACCTGGCCGCTGCTGCAGCCGCTCTGGATCGCGCCCTTCTTCCTTGTTTTCGGGCCGAGCAGTTGGGCCGCGAAGATCCCCAACCTGGTGTTCGACGCCCTCTTGCTGGCGCTGGTCTACCACATCGGCGCCTGGTTCTGGGACCGGCGGGTCGGGCTGGTGGCGGCGGTGTTCGTGCTGACCAATTACCTGTTCTTCCGCCTGACGATTTACGCCACCAGCGATCTGGCCTTTGTCGTGTTCAGCATGGGGGCCGTGTATGCCCTCTACCGCAGCCAGACGCCCTCAGCGGGCGCGGGGTCCCCGGAGGCGGATCGCTCTGCAACAACTTCAACCCCACCACGCGGGCACGGGGGCCAGGATGCGCCGCCAGCAGCGCGGGGGGCGTGGCGCTGGCTGGCTCTCTCAGGGCTCCTGACGGGACTGATGATGCTGCAGAAGCCCTCGGGAGCGATGATCGCCCTGGGGATGGGGCTATGGTTCCTGGGGCAACGCTGGCCAGGAAGCTGGGCGGCGCTGCGACGGGCGTTGCACCCGGCGGGCATGGCGCGGCTGCTGGGGCCGGTGGTCCTGTGGAGCGCGCTGGCGCTGCTGGTGCTCTCGCCGTACCTGGCGCGCAACATACGCCTGTTTGGCCAGCCGGTGTATTCGACGGAACGCTACGACGCCTGGGTGCTGGGCTACCTGGGCTCCAGCGGCGATGCCTGGGAGGAGATCTACCGGGTGTTCATCCCGGAACTGGGGGGGCCGGGGCTGCCCGATCGGAGCTGGATCCTGCGCTGGGGCTTCGACAAAACCCTGGCCAAACTGGCGACCCAGGTCGAGGAGTTGCGCGATTACGTCATGCCGGTGTGGCACGGTCTTCCCGCTGGCGCGGGCTGGTTGTTCAGCGACAACGAGCGCAAGAACCTGGCCTCGGACCTGGGGGCGTGGCTGGCGTTGATCGGGGCGATCGGGGCGCTGCGCTTCCGTCCACGCTTGCTGGGGCTGCTGGTGAGCGCCTTCACGCCGTACACCGTGTTTATGCTCACCTACTGGCGCACCGATGAGCACCGCTACTGGGTGATGCTCATCCCGTGGATGGCCCTGTTTGGGGCCTGGGCGCTGTGGGCCGGGTACGACAAACTGGCTTCCCTTGGCGATCGGCGCTGGGCGCCACTGGGTCTGATCCTGGTGGTAGCGATCGTGAGCGGAGTGGTGGGCTTTTCGCGGCCCGACATTGCCAACAAAGTGCGCCACGAGCCGCAGGTCTGGGCGCCGGATCTGGCGGCCTATGCCTGGCTGGAGGCGCATACGCCGGAGGGAACGGCGGTGATGACGCGCGTGCCCTGGCAGTTGAACTGGCACACCCGCCGCCCGGCGGTGATGATCCCCAACACGGCTGACCGCGATTTACTCCTGTGGATCGCCCATTACTACGGGGCGAAGTACCTGGTGCTGGAGAACCAGCAGCGGGTCAAGGGCGACGCCGGGCGGCTGCTGGCCCCGTTGATGGATCACGACAATCAGGTGGGCGACGTGGTCAAAGGCTTTGAACTGGTGTACGCCAGCCCAACGCCGGATTTTCGGGCCTTTATTTACCGCATCCCGGACCAGTAGGCGCGGTGCGGGTCGCCTCAGCTATGCGCATATTGATGCTGGCGACGTCGTTTCCCAAGTGGCCCGGCGAGACGACGGCGCCGTTTATCGAGGAAATCGCCGCGGGGGTCGCGGCGCGGGGGCACGCGGTGACGCTGCTGTTGCCGCACCATCCCGAGTTGCGCCGCGGGGCCGAGGTGCGCGGGGTGCGCCTGCGCTGCTTCCAGTATGCGCCGCACCCCGCGCTGAACATCTGGGGCTATGCCCAGTCGTTGCTCAGCGACACCCAGATCAAGGGGCGCACGCTGCTCGCGGCGCCGTTTGCGGTGAGCGCCTCGCTGGGGGCCGTGCTGCGTGAACTGCGGGCGGCGCGGGCGGCGGGCCGGCCCTACGATCTGGTCCAGGCCCACTGGGTGCTGCCCAACGGCCCGCCGGCGGCCCTGGCCAGCCTGGGGACGCCGCTGGTGGTGAGCCTGCACGGCAGCGACATCTACCTGGCCGAGCGGCACTGGTCGCTGGCGCTCGCGGCGGCGGGGGCCTTCCGCGCCGCCACGGCGGTCACTGCGTGCAGCGGCGACCTGCGCGCCCGCGGCGTGCGCCTGGGCGCGGCGCCGGGCCGCAGCCACGTGATCCCCTACGGTGTCAATACACGGCAATTTCGTCCCGACCCGGGGCTGCGGGCCGCCGTGCGGGCCGAACTCGGCCTGGCGCCGGAGGCGGCTCTGGTGCTCGGGTTGGGGCGCCTGGTGGCAAAGAAGGGCTTCAACGTGCTGCTCGACGCCTGGCCCGCCGTCCTGCGCGCCATACCCGGCGCCACGCTGGTGATCGCCGGCTACGGCGATCAGCGCGAGCGTCTGGAGCGGCAGGCGGCGGCCCTGGGCCTGGGGCGCAGCGCCCGGTTCATCGGGCGGCTGGAACGGGAGCGCGCCGCCGCCTATGTCGCCGCCGCCGATGTGTTTGCCCTACCCATCGTGCGCGAAGGCGTGGATGGGCTGCCCAATGTGCTGCTGGAGGCCATGGGCGCCGGGCGGGCGGTGGTCGCCTCAGGGGTTGCTGGCGTGCCCGATGTGGTCGAAGACGGCATCCACGGGCTGGTGGTGCCTGAACGCGACCCGGCGGCCCTGGCGGCGGCGATCACGCGGCTGCTGGCCGACCCGGACCTGGCGCGCCGGCTGGGCGCGGCGGCGCGGGATCGCGTCGAACGCGAGTTGACCTGGGAACGGACCGCCGAGCGGTTTGAAGCGGTGTTTCGCATAGCCGTGGGTGTGGAACGGGCGGTGGCGGGGTGAATGTCCTCCCCCTCCCTCTCCACCGCAGTTGGAGAGGGAGGGGGTCAGGGGGAGGGTGAGGATCGGCACACATCTGGCCTGTAGCCACGCCCGTGACTGCGGCCTGGTCCCCAAGGGTCAGGGGGAGGGTGAGGATCGGCACACATCTGGCCGCTAGAACACGTGCAAGGGAGAAGGAGATGCGGTGCTTGATCGCCTGTATGCTGACGGCGGCGCTCACGGCGGGAGCGATGCTGGTATGGCAACATCGCAACCAGCCCCCCTCGCCAGCGATGCGCTATGGAGTCGTTCCACTTTATGATCGCGGGATTCCCCTGACGTCTGAGCAGCGTCAACAACTGGTCGATCGTCTGGCGCAACAACAACAAGATGAACAGTGGACCCTCTTCGTCAGCAGCAACTACGTCACAGATTTGTTGCTGGAAGGTGATAACGTCTGGGCGACGACATTCGACGGCGGCATGGTGCGCTGGGATGCGCGCACCGGATCCTACGTGAAACTGACCCCGGAGCACGGTCTATATCACGAACTGTACGCGATCGCGCCGGGACCTGACGGCGCCCTCTGGATAAGGGGAAGTGGCGGTATCCAACGCCTGGCCTCAGACGGGCAATGGCAGAAGGTGTGGAGACCGTGGGAAGAGAGGGGTGGGCGGAGTAGCCGTCCGGATCGGCGTGTCCCTATTTCTAATATTGTAACGGGACCGTTAGCAACGCTGTGGTTCTCAGTTGGTTCCGGAGTTGCGCGCCTGAACTTCGATTCGGTTCAGAGAGACTTCGCCTTATGGGAGGAATTCATTCCTCAAGCTGATCGGGGCGTGACCCTGGACGAAGCCACGCTGACCAATCTGACGACCGAGACCATTGCTGTAGCTCCAGATGAAGCCCTCTGGTTCGGTGGATTGGGCGGCGCCACCCGCTTCCACGCCAGCTACTCAAGCGAGGAGCGGTGGCGAGGCTATCCGATCCGCGAAAGTCGGTTGTCGAACTTGAGTGTGGAGGCCATCGCTTTTGAACCAGATGGCGCGGTGTGGTTCGGAACCGATGGCGGGCTGAGCCGGCTGGGAAGCGACGGACGCTGGCAGACGTATACGAGCCAGGATGGACTGGCAGATAACCTGATCCGGGCGCTCGCCGTGGCGGATGACGGGACGGTGTGGGCCGGCACGGCGAATGCCGGGGTAAGCCGGAGAAGCCCTGATGGACAGTGGTCAACGTATACGGCGCAGGACGGACTGGCCGACAACGGTGTGCGCGTTATCAAAATCGGGGAGGATGGGAGCGTCTGGTTCGGCACGCACAGGGGGATCAGCCGGTTGGAACCGAATGGCCGGTGGCGAACCTACGTTACCCAGGACGTGCTGCTCGACAACCGGGTGAGGGCAGTGGCCGTCGGACCGGACGGCGCCGTCTGGTTTGGCGGTGACACCGGTGTGGGCGTCCTGCTGCCCGATGGGCGCCGGAAGGCCTACACAGCGCAGAACGGCCTGGCCGATGATAACTGGGTCACGGACATCGCCGTCGCTCCTGATGGCGCGGTGTGGGTGGGAACCGTGGGAGGGATCAGCCGGTTCGGCCCCGACCAACAGGTGCGCACCTATACGTTCCGCGATGGTTTGACCTCCGGAGACGTAAAGGAGATCGCCTTCGGGCCGGATGGAACCGTCTGGGTCGCTTCGACAAGGGGGCCGAGCTGGTTCGGCCCCGATGGGCAGTGGCGCACGACGGGAGATGAAGTTAACCTGTTCATACAAGGCACTGTTGACATCGCCGTCGGAGCAGACGGGGCGGTATGGGTCAGTACGGAAACTGGTCTGGGCCGGCTACAACCGGATGGACGATGGGAAGTGCTGACGGCTGCTAACGGCTTGCCTCAGGGGAACTACGGTCCGATCGAGGCGGGTCCCGACGGTCGGGTGTGGCTGGGCATTGAGGATAAGCTCTTCACGTCAGGTGAGCAGGGGCGCTGGCGGGAAGAATCATCTATGCCCTGGCCTGGCGGTTGGATCGACAATATTGAGTTTACGCAGGACGGCTCGGCGTGGGTGTCTGGCAGCACGACAGTGTATCGATCTGTCGGTGGAGAGTGGAAGGAATTCACCCTTCCCTCTGATTATCGCTTCGTCGGTCTTTACGATGTCGCCACCGAAGTGGATGGTACGGTGTGGCTTGGGACCGAGCGCGGGGCCTTGCGCTACGATGGGTTGGAGCGTTGAAACGGGCGGTCTTCTCCCAATACACATTGGTAGTGGCAGCGTTCTTCGGCGTGGCGCTGCTGGCGCGTGTCTACCGGCTCGATGCCCAGAGTCTGTGGCTCGACGAGGGCAGTAGCTGGGCGTTGAGCCGCGCCGGCTGGGGCCACCTGCTCGGCGAACTGCTGAATCCGACCGCGGCCTATCCGCTCTACCACCTGGCGCTGAAGGGCTGGACGGCGCTGTTCGGCGACTCTGAGGCGGCGCTGCGGCTGCCGTCGGCGCTGGCGGGGGCGCTGGCCGTGCCGCTGATCTACCTGGCGGCGATGGAGTGCGGGCGTCTCAACGGAACCGAGGGGCGCTTCACGCTCCACGGGCTGGCGGCGGCGACCATCGCCCTGACGGCGCCCTACGCCATCTGGTACGCGCAGGAGGCCAAGGTCTACGCCATGCTGCTCTGTTGCGCGGCGGCGATGACCTGGCTGACGCTGCGGGCCATGCGCACCGGGGCGCGGCGCGACTGGCTGGCGCTCGGCGCCATCACTCCTGGCGCGCTGTTCGTACACCGGCTGGCGGTGTTGCTGGCGCTGGCGGTCGGGGCGGTCGCGCTGCTGGCCCGACCTCCGGCGCCGCGGTGGCGGCCCCTGGCCCGGGCGGGTCTGGGTCTGGCCGCCGCCGGGCTGGTGGCGGGCATGGCCCTGGGGTTGGGCAGCGAGACTGCGGCGACGGGGGCCTACATCCCGGCAGGGCCGCTTGAGGCCCTCTGGCTCACCTTCGTGCGCTTCGCCGTGGACCGCTGGCCGGGCGACGCGCCGTGGTGGTGGCTGCTGCCCTGGCTGGCGCTGGCAGGCTGGGGCCTCGGGGGGGCCGCGCTCGATCTGCGCGGGCCGCGGCGCCATGCGGCCGCGGCGCTGCTGGTGTTGTTCGGCGTTCCGCTGGCGCTCTTCCTGGCGCAACTGATCTTTACGCGGATCTACGAGGCCCGTTACCTGATCATTATCTTTCCCGCCTGGGCCTTGCTGCTGGCCTATCCGCTCGCCTCCCCCGGCGCGCGCGGCGCGACGCGCGGGGCGTTGCTGGCGCTCCTGACGCTGGCCGTGGGCACGGGGGGCCTGGCCCTGTTCCAGCCGGTCAGGGGGCTGTTCTCGGGCGACCCGGTGAAGGAGCAGTACCGCGAGGCGATTCGTGAAGTGGCCATCCGCATCCACCCTGACGACGCGGTGGTGGTGCATCCCGGCTACCTGCGCCCGCTCTACGACTATTACATGGGCCGCTTTCTGGCCGACCCGGCGCCCGAGCCATTGACCTTCGGCAACTTCTGGCGCGGGCCGACGACCTACGGCCGGCGCGAGTGGGAGATGGAGCGCCGCGAGCGGCTGACCGGCCACGCGCGCAGCTTCCTGTTGATCGCCCCCGACCACGCCCGCACCGTGGACGTGCCGCTGCCGGGCGACGAGTACGGCATGGTGGGCCTGTTCTGGGCCTACAGCCGCGAGCAACGCACCTGGCCCTGCGGGATCTGGCGCTTCAACGGCGTGCATGTGCTCTGCCAGGAGGCCCCCGAGCCGTACTTCACCGGCGAGACGCTCCAACCCGCCACCGCCAGCAATGCGGTCTTCGGCAGCAACCTGCGGCTGCTGGGCTACACCCTCAAGGCGACCACACCCCTGGGACCGGGGGTGTACCGGGCCGGGGGCAACCTGCCGATCAGCCTCTTCTGGGACGTGGCGGCAACTCCGAGCGCCGATTACAGCTTCTTCCTCCACCTGTGCCGCGATTGCGAAATCCCCCCGGTCGCCAGTGACGACGGGCCGCCGCTGGAGGGCTATCTGCCCACCAGCGTCTGGCTGCCCGGGAAGCCCGCCCGTGACGACCGGGCCATCCACCTGCCCGCGGATCTGGCGCCGGGGAGCTACACCCTGCTGCTGGGCGTCTTCCGCCCCGATGATGCCACGCCCGCCGGGCGGCTCCCCGTGGCGGGCGAGCCGAACCTGGGGGCCGGACGGCTGGTGCTGGGCACGGTGGAGATTGCGCCTCCCGACGCGCCCGCGGCGGTCGAGGGCGTCGCGCGGCCATGAGCGCGCGGATCGGGGCGACGCTGCGAACCCACTGGCCGTTGCTCCTCGCCCTGGGGGCGGGGCTGGCGCTGCGGCTGGCGCTATGGGGCCGCCTGCCCCGCGCGGACTTCATCAGCGACGAGGCGGAGTACCTCGCCGCGGCCGACTGGCTGGCCCTGGGGCGCGGGTTTGCCTGGCACACGCAATTCTTCTGGACGCGCGCCCCGCTGTACCCGCTCTTCCTCGCCGCGCACATCCTCGCCTTCGGGCGCGAACCGGGGCCGATCGTCGCGACGCAGACGTTCCTCAGCTTGCTCAACATCGGGTTGATCTACGCCCTGGGGCTACAAATCACCGGCAGGCGGCGGGCAGCGGGAATCGCCGCCCTGGGGATGGCGCTCTACCTGCCTTTCGCCGCCTTCGCCCAGTTCATGCTGACCGAGACCCTGTTCATCACCCTGCTCCTGGCGACCTTCCTGGCCCTGCAAGGTTGGATCGGACGCGGGCAGGCCGGCGCGCCGTACACCTGGTCCGCGGCGGCCTGGGCCGGGGCGGCGGGGGTCATGCTGGGTCTGGCGACGTTGACGCGGGGGCTTACGGCAGGCTTCGCGCCCCTGGTGGCAGGTTGGATGTTCTGGGCAGGAGGGCGCGGCTGGCGGGCGGCGGGGTACGCGACGGCGCTGGGGCTGGCGTGCCTCGCGGTGGTGGCGCCCTGGAGCCTTTACGCCAGCCGGGCCTACGGCGGGCCGATTCTGGTTGACACTACAGGGGCCTATAATCTGCTCCTCGGCGCGCGCACCGCCTTCGACGGCGGGCGCGACTCCACGCCGGTGCGTAACTTCGTCCTGGCGCTGCTGCCCATCCCCGGGCGCAGCCAGGCGGAGCGGCTGGAGTTGCTGGAGCCGCGCCGCGCCGCCGATGGCAGCGTGCAACGGGCCGGCTCGTGCCTGTACGCCGCCGCCGATCCACGCCTGATGGCGGCCCTGGAGCGCCCGCCGGAGCACCTGAGCCAGGCCGAGCGCCAGAGCCTGATGGGCGCCGAGGCCGGCTGCCTGTTGCGCGCCCGGCCCCTGGCCTTCGCGCGGAAAAGCCTGCTCGAATTCGTTGATCTCTTCCGTATCAACTATACCGGCGACGAACGCCTGACCCGCGGCTTCGCCCTGGGCCGTCTGCCGCCCTGGTACACCCTGAGCCTGCTGCTGCTGGACGACACACTCTATGTCCTGGCGCTGCCCCTGGCCGCGCTGGGATGGGCGGCGCTGCGAACCCGGGCGAGCAGCGGGGGGAAGGACGCACAGGACGGAACGACCAGCGCCATCGTGTTGAGCAGCTTCATCGGCCTCTGGCTTTTGTACAATCTGGCCACCGCGCCGCTACTCTTCGCCATCAACCGTTTTCGGGCGCCGTTGATGCCTTTTGTCCTGTTGCTGGCCGCGGCGGCGCTGGCCGCCGGGCCGGGGCTACGGGCCACGCTGCGGAGCGGCTATGGCGCGGCCTGCGCCCTGCTGGGCGGGCTGTTGCTGCTGGTGGCGGCGGCGCCCTATGCCTATCTGGAGCCACGGGCGCCCGGCGCCGCTTCGACCTGGGCCTCCTACCTCGGCCCCTACCCCTCCAGCCTGGCCAGCAGCCGGATCGCGATCCAGACGCGCCCGGGTTACCTCGCCGAGCAGCGGCTGGCCGCGGCCCTGGGCGCGGGCGACGCTGCGGCGGCCCGCGCCGCCCTGAGCGACCCGGGTCTGCCGGCCCACAGCGCCGCGGTAGGCGCGCCGCTGCTCGCCGGGCTGGAAGGGCGCCCTGCGGAGGGTTTGGAGCGGCTGGCCCGCGGCCCGGTACGGCCGCTTGAGCCATGGCAGACCGCGGTGGTCGCGGGCGAGCTGTTGCGCCAGATGGGGGAGATCGAGGCCGCCCGGCGCGAATTCGGCCCCGAACTGGTGGACAGCCAGAACCCCGTGCTGTGGGCCTGGACCTGGTTGTACCCGCCGCGACTGCCGGACGACCGGCTGACCGTGGCCGACGACAATGACCTGGGCTACCTGCGGGGCTTCTACCTGGGGGGGTACGAGCCGGCACTGGAGGCGACCGTGCGCTGGGCCAGTGGCGCATCGGCGCTACGCTTTCCCCAGGCGGGTGTTGGCACGCCCCGGCAACTCTGCCTGCGCCTGGGAGGCGCCTGGCCCGAGGATCTGCCCTTGCCAACGGTCGAGGCGTATCTGGACGGAGCGGCCCTGGGCGCGATCCCCCTTACCCGCGACCTGCGAGTCGTCTGTCTGGATCTGCCGGCGCGCCCTCCCGGGGCGACCTACGTGGTAGAGTTGCGCGCCCCGAGTTTCGTGCCAGGCGCGCTCGACCTGATCGCGCAGCAGGGGCCGCAGGAAGGCCAGTTGCGCCTGCTGGCCTATCAACTTGACTGGGCCGAGGTGAGGTAGGGATCATGAACCAGGCCCGGCGTCTGTCGTCTGACATTCTGCTGGTGGCGCTGATCACCCTGGCGGGGCTGGGGCTGCGCCTGCTGGTGTGGCGCTGGCGCGAGTTTCAGCCTCTCGGCGGCGACGAGCAGGAGTATTTCAACACGGCGCTGATCCTGCTGCGCGAGTGGCGCTACCAGGAACTGCTGTTCATGCGCCCGCCCCTGTACCCCCTCTTCCTGGCCGCCAGCATCGTGCTGGTGGACTCGCTGGTGCAGAACCTGCGCCTCGTGCAGGCCCTGGTGAGCGCCGCGACCGTGCCGGTGGTCTACCTGCTGAGCCGAGAAGTGGCCCTGGCCCTCGACCGGCCTCCCCCGCTGGCGGAGCGGGCGGGATTGGCGGCGGCGCTGCTGGCGGCGTTGAGCTACACGCTGGCGGCCAACGCCACGGAACTGCTCGCCGAGACGCTGTTTCTTTTCGCTCTGACCACCAGCTTCTGGTTGCTGGTGCGGGCGGGCCGCCACGCCGCGGCCTGGCGCGCGGGCGTGGCAGGGATGACGGTGGGCCTCGCCAGTCTGGTGCGCTCGATGGCCCTGCCGCTGTTGCCTCTGGGGGGCCTCTGGCTGCTGGTCGGGCGAGGCGGGCCGGCGTGGCGCCGGGCGGTCGCATTCGCGCTGGCGGGCTGTCTGGTTATTCTGCCCTGGACCTTCCGCAACTACCTGGTCTACGGCGGCCTGATCCTGATTGACACCACCGGCGCGGAGAACCTGTGGCTCGACAACGACCCGGCCGGGCGGGAGGCGGTGAAGGGGCAACTGTTCGCCCTGGGGGAGGACCGGCTGGCGCGGCAGCAACTCGCCGCGCGCGAGGGCTGGGCGGCGATCCGCGACGATCCGGCGCGTTTCGCGGCAAAGGCCCGGGGCGAATTGCTACGGTTCTTCGCCCTGGAGCATACCGATGACATGCGCGCCCGCCCGCAGATCTGGGTGCGACCGGCCGACGTGTGGCTGCGCCTGATCCTCGGCGATGGGCTGTGGCTGCTGCTGGCCCTGGTCGGCAGCTACGGTCTGGCGCGGGGGGTGCTGCCGCAGCCGGGGGCAGGCGAGGGGTGGCGCGCGGGGCTGCGTTCTCCGGCCTGGCTGCTCGCGCCGTGGGCGCTGTACGTCATGCTGACCACGCTGGTGTTTCACGTGGAACTGCGCTACCGTCTGCCCCTGTACCCGGCCCTGTTGCCCTTCGCCGGGCTGACGCTGGCGGGTCAGGGGGCGCTATTCGCGGCCCGGCAAGCCCCCCTTCCCGGCGCCCCCCGCCCTGCCACGCCTCAGGCGCCCGGCGCCGCGCCGGGGGCAACCAGCGCGCCCGTCCAGACGGGGACCGGCCAGAGGACGAACGGCGCGCGCCAATCTATGCACGGCTATGTGGCCCTGCTGGCGCCGCTTGCTGTGCTGACCCTGACGCTCCTCCACGTGAACTACGTGGCCCTGGGCTGGCATCTCGGTTGGAAGCACTGGCATCTGGCGCGCGCCGAGGCCGCGCTGGAGCGGGGCGACGCGGCGTCGGCGCGCCGCG
>DAOUDA010000059.1:0-9778 GCA_034431835.1 Chloroflexaceae bacterium
CCGATAGCCGCTAGCCGATAGCCGATAGGGCCGCAGCACGCGGCGGCCGGACGCGGGCCGGTTTTCATCGGGCGGTGTGTACGCATTTCATGGACGGCTGAAGTGAAAGTCAGAACATGCAAAGAACTTCCCATCCGCCTTCACCATCGCTGCTGACGCTCGTCTTCCAGGTCATCGGGGCGATCATCGGCGGGCTTCTCGTCGGAGTACTGCTGGCATACCTCGTGAGCGTGTTGCTGATGGCCCTGGGAGTGGCCCAGCAACTGGGCATGGGCCTGCTGTCGGTGCAGGTCTTCCTGGCGATCATTGGCTTCGGGGCCGGCGCGGGTCTGGGGGCGGCCCTGGTGGGGCGCCTGTCGGGCCAGACGGGGAACCTGTGGCTGGCGATGCTTGCCGGCGCGGCCACCGGCGTGCTGGTTGTGCTGGCGATGCGCCTGCTGCGCATCGGTGGTCTGGGCGCGCTCCTGTGGGTGGGGCTGAGCCTCACCCTGGCGGCGGCCATCGGGGCCTATTATCTGCGGCGGTAGTCGCAGAGGATAGGCCCGTCGGCTTCGCCCGATTCAGGCCCAACCCGGAGGATGGCGCTACTGGCTCGTCTTCACGGCCAGGGGGGAGCGGGTATCCCCGCCCCTTGCGATCGGCGATGAGGCGCTGTTCCTCACCCTCCCGCTCCGCCGTAGGTGGAGCGGGAGGGGGCAGAGGGTGGGTGAGGAACATACCCCTATTTTCAAAGAAAGGATCACTGCCATGTTCGCGCCGAAATCTACGGGGCTGATTCGGGTCGCCATTGCCTGCCAGGGTGGCGGAAGCCACACCGCCTTCACCGCCGGCGTGCTCAAGCCGCTGCTGCGCGCCGAAGAGGCCGGCAAATACAAGATTGTCGGGTTGAGCGGCACCTCGGGCGGCGCGATCTGCGCCGCCCTGGCCTGGTACGGTCTTATCAAGCAGGCCCGGGGCGAGTGGGATCGCGATCAGGCGATCGCCATTCTGGAGGACTTCTGGCGCGACAATATGGCCCGGTCCCTCTGGGAGCAGATCTGGAACGCCTGGACCGTTAGCCTGGTCCGCTTGCATGCCTCGGGCAAGCTGCCTGAATTGAAGACCAGCCCCTACCGCCCCGAGGTGATCGTCGCCACCGAACTGGCCAAACGCCTGGCGCCCCGCCAGGAGTTCTTCGATCTGCGCCTGCTGCTCGAAAAGTACCTCAAGCTCGATGAGGTTCCCCAGCCGGTGATCGAGCCGCGCCTGCTGCTTGGCGCCGTGGCGGTGCTCTCGGGGCGTTTCAAGGCCTTCGACTCGATGGCCGCCGAGATCTCGATTGACGCGATCCTGGCCTCCACCACCCTGCCGACCCTGTTCCAGGGCATCCGTATTGGCGATGAGGTGTACTGGGACGGGCTGTTTTCGCAGAACCCGCCCATCCGCGAGTTCCTGAGCAAGGTTGATGTGAGTCTCAAGCCCGATGAGATCTGGATCATCCGCATTAACCGCCAGGAGATCAGCGAGGAACCCACCAGCGTGGAGGAGATCGAGGACCGCCGTAATGCTCTGGCTGGCAATATCTCTCTGAACCACGAGATCGACATCATTAACAAGATCAATACCTGGCTTGCCGATAGCCTGATACGCAGCAAACTCTCGGGGCTGAAGCCGGTGGCCATTTACTCGATCTGGATGAGCGACGCGCTCATGCAGAAACTCACCTTCGTTTCGAAACTGAACCGCGACCCCGGGTTTCTCACCGAGTTGATGAACGATGGCGAGATGCAGGGGGAGGCGTTCCTCGTGCAACGTGAAGCCGCGGGGTGGTAGGGGAACGTGGGGGTGTTGTGGGGTTGTGGAGGTGTGGAGGTGTGGAGGTGTGGCTCGAACCAGCCTTTCGACCCTCTGCGTTCTCTGCGGTAAATAGCAGAAAACCATCGTTCACAGACTCAGTCCGGCCGTTCCGGCTCGTGGCGCGCGCCATAGATCGCGTTCAGGCCGCGGGCCGTTTGCGCGAACAACTCGATCAACTCCGGCGGCGCCTGCACAACGCAGCCATCGCCGTAGCGCAGGAGGATCTGCCGCGTTTGCCAGAGGTTGGTGACCGTGGCGGTGACGGTGGCGCTGCCGTCGGCGTGGTAGGCGATCCGGGTATCGGGAAAGTAGCTGGCAACATCGCGGCGGCGGGCGATCTGCGGCGCCAGGGTGTAGCGGATATGGTACCGGGGCGCGGGAATGCGCTCCGGCGGCAGGACGGCGGGCAGGATCTCCACCGTCCCCGGCACGATCCGGTCGAGCCGGTAGTCAATGGCGGCATGGATCGTCTCTCCGCCGCGGGGGGTCACCTCCAACAGGGTGGCATCCAGGTAGCCGTGGCCCTCGGGGCGAAAAACGACGCCGTAGGGCGCGACGCGGTGGCGGCGGGGCGTGTCGTGATCGAAGGTGCTCAGGTAATCGAAGGCCAGTTCGCGGCGCTGCTCACAGGCGCGCTTGACGAGGTCGAGCACCCGCGGGTCAATCGGCCGCGCGCCGGTGTTCATCGGCAGGCGCAGGGCCGGGCGCTGGCGACGCAACTGCGCCTGCCGCGCTGGCGGGAGCAGCAGTTGCACCCGTTCCAGCAGCGCCCGCACGTGGGCGTGGTCGGGTAGTCCGCTTCCAGAGGGAAAGCTGGCGTCAAGGAAGGCCAGGGCCTCCATGCAGGTATCGGGCAAGTCGAGCAGGGCCAGTTCACCCAGATCGTCGAGCACGTAGTGGCGCATACGGCGGTCGTAGCGGATCTGGCAGCCGTACTCCCCTTTCAGCGCGTCGAAGTCGTGCTTGAGCGCCGCCGCCGCCGCCGCCGGGTAGCCCTGCTCCCCCAGTTCCTCGTTGATCCGCGCCACCAGTTCGGCGCTGGTTGCGGGACCGCGCAGCAGCGTGCGCACCAGCAGCAAGCGCCGCCGGAAGGTCAGCCAGGAACTGCGCTTGGTGCCGCCGGTCGGGTGACTCATGGCCCTCGGTTGAGATCATCACGTCGTAGGCGGGAATAAACCCCCCAAAGTATAGCATACGCCTCGAACGAACTGCGCGCCAGGCCCAGCGCCGGGGCGGCGCTGATGATCAGGCCTTCCAGCGCGGCCGCGTCAAGCGCCCAGCCGTAGCCCTGATTGGCCTCCTGGGCCAGGGGCAGCCAGCCCTCGAGCAGGCGCTGGCGCTGGGCCGTATCTTCGATCGGGTCGCTCATGAAGGTTCTCTCCGACGAGGTTTTTTTGCGGGGAGGGCAGGCCCTCCCCGCGCCCCTCCCGAACAGTTCAGGGGGCCCGCGAGGGGGCCGCCCCTCTCCAACCCGGGCGGAACAAGCGGCGGGCTACGCCCTCCGCACCTCCCCGAACGGGTGCGCACCGGGCCGCGCAGCGAAACGCTGTCCTACGACCAGTGTACGCAAGCGGCAGGGCGCAAATGCGCGTGGGAGGCGCTACGTTTCGGAGCGCGCTACGTGTTCCCGCAGCACATGCTTCTGCACCTTGCCCATGGCGTTGCGCGGCAGGCTGGCGACGATGTGGATCGTCCGCGGGCGCTTGTAGGCAGCCAGGCGCTCCCGGCAGAAGGCGTCCAGGTCCTCCGGGGCGGGCGGAGTAGCCGGATCGCGCGGCACGATCGCCGCCGCCACGCGCTCGCCAAACTCCGCGTCGGGCAGGCCGAAGACGGCGCACTCGGCCACCCCGGGGTGCGCCAGCAGGGCCTCCTCCACCTCCCGCGGGTAGATGTTGTAGCCCCCGCTGATGATCAATTCTTTTGCCCGCCCGGTGATGGTGTAGTAGCCGTCGGCGCTGCGCCAGCCCAGGTCGCCCGTGCTGAACCAGCCGTCGGGGTGGAAGACCTCGGCGGTGGCTTCCGGGTTGCGCCAGTAGCCGGCGCACACATGCGGGCCGCGCACCTGGATCTCGCCGATCACCCCGTCGGGCAGGGGTTGCCGTGTCTGCACGTCCACCACCCGGGCCTCCTGCCCGGGGAAGGGCAAACCCACCGCCCCGGGCCGGCGCTCGCCGTCGTAGGGGTTGGTCATGTTCATCCCCGTTTCGGTCATGCCGTAGCGTTCCAGGATGCGCTGGCCGAACAGTTCCTCGAAGGCGGCGAAGGTCTGGGGGTCCAGCGGCGCCGAGCCTGACACAAAGAGCCGCACCCGCTCGCCGGCCCGGCGCGCCAGTTCCGGGGCGGCCCGGGCGGCGGCGATCAGCCGGGTGTACATCGTCGGCACGCCGAAGAAGAGGGTGTGGGCGCCGCTGGCCAGTGCCCGAAGCGCCGCTTCTGGCTCGAAGCGCGGCCAGAGGGTCAGGCTCGCGCCGGTGAGCAGGGTGCCGTGCACGCCCACCCCCAGCCCGTGAATGTGAAACAGCGGCAGGGTGAGCAACAGCCGGTCCTCCGCCGTCCAGCGCCAGGCGGCGGTGACGGCGGCGCTGTTGGCCGCCAGGCAGCCGTGGGTGAGCATGGCCCCTTTGGCGCGCCCGGTGGTGCCCGAGGTATAGGCCAGCACGGCCAGATCTTCCGGCGCGGGGAGCGGCGGGAGGGTGGCGCGTTGCGCTTCCTCCGGCGCCGGGCCGGCGGGCAGCAGCCCCCCCTCGGGGACCAGCAGCAGGGCCGGCGCTCCGGCTGCTTCGCCGAGCGCCTGGCGCAGCAGCGCGGCGCCGTTCGCGTCGGTGACCACGACCCGTGGCTCGCTGTCGCTCAGAATATGGCGCAGTTCCTGCTGGCGGTACTGGGTGTTGATCAGCACCACCGCCCCGCCCTGCAACTGCGCGCCGAGGTAGGCGCCGAGGAAGGCCGCGCCCCCCGGCAGGAACAGCCCCACCCGGTCGCCCCGTTGCAGCCCCGGCGCGGCGTAGCGCGCCGCCCAGTCCTGGGCCAGGCGCAGCAGCGCACCATAGGTCAGTAGCTGATCGTCCCGGCGCGCGCACTCCTGCCCGGGATCGGCGCGGGCATGCTCCACGAAAGCGGCCAGAATCGAGGGTGGCGTGCGGTCCATGGGCGGCTCCTTCATCGTTTGCCAATGCTGACTTGATGATTTCTTAATTTTCTCTTGATGGGCAGACGGTACAATCCTCGCGCGGTTCACGAGCCTATCCGGTTATGTTGCGAGGGTGAAGCCCTCCCCGACCCTCCCCTGCGGTGGGGACGTGGGGAAACCTGGTTTCCCTGCCGCAACCCGGAGGGTTGGGCTACGGTCTCTTCCCCTCAAGGCAGGGGACGTGGGGAAACCTGGTTTCCCCACCCTCCTCCAACCGGTTAAGGAACGCGGGTTCCTGGGAGGGCCAGACCCTTGCCAGGGCCGTAACCGGACAGGCTCTCAACGAGCGTCATGCGCGCGAAGGGCGGCGGTCCTGCCTCGCGTGCGAAGCCATGCCTGCAAGGAGGAACGATGACCACGTTGTCACGTCGGCGATTTCTCAAGGGCGCGGTCGCCCTCGGGGCCGGAGCGGTGTTGTACCGCTACAGTGGGGGCTGGAAGATCATGCTCGCCGCCGGCCCCGAAGTGCGGCAACTGCGCCTGATCCACACCAACGACCACCACTCGCGGATCGAGCCTGCCACCGGCATCACCATTCGCGCCGGGACCGCCAGCGGTACCCGTAGCCTCGGCGGCGTGTCGCGCCGCCGCACGATCTTCGACCAGATCCGCGCCGATACGAGCTGGACGACGAACCCGACCTATCAGCAGGACAAGATCTTCGTTGACGCCGGCGATATCTTCCAGGGCACACTGTATTTTAACGCCTGGCGTGGCGAGGCCGATCACTTTTTCTACAACAACCTGGGCTACGACGCCGTCACCATCGGCAACCACGAGTTTGACCTGAGCGATCAGGCCCTGGCCGATTTCATCCGCGGAACGGTCTACCCCAACTCGGCGCTCACCACCTTTCCCATCGTCAGCGCGAACATTACCGCGAGCGGTTCCTCGCCCCTGGCGCCTCTCTTCGAGGGTGATCTCTGGAGCACCCCCGGTCGCTGGGCCCGCGCGGTCATCCGCGCCCTGCCCAGTGGCGAACGTGTGGGGATCATCGGTCTGACCACCGCCGAGACACCGAACATCGCCAGCCCCTCGCGCGACGTGACCTTCGGCGCCGATTATGCCGCGATCATCCAGCCGCTGATCAACACCCTGCGCGGCGCGCCGAACAACTGCCGCACGGTGATCTGCCTGTCGCACATCGGCTACGAAGGCGACCGCGCCCTGGCCGCCACCGTGCGCGGGCTGAACATCATCGTCGGCGGGCACTCGCATACCCCCCTCCTGCCCGCGGGCCTGGGCCTGACCCCCGGCGTCGCGCCGGTTGCGGCCTATCCGCAGATTGTAAAAGACCCTGACAACGAAGATGTGGTGATCGTGCAGGACTGGGAGTGGGGCAAGTGGATCGGCGACCTGATCGTCGGCTTTGACGCCGATGGGCGGGTGAGCAGCGTCGGGTCGGCCAGCGCGGTCATTCCGGTCTGGGCCAACGACGTGCCCTCCAGCCGCCCGCCGCTGCCGGGCGAGCCGCCAACGGCCATCGCCCCCTTCGCGAGCTTCGAGACCGCCATCACCACCACCTTCAAGCCGCGCATCGACGCGCTCAACAACCAGGTCTTCGGCGCCTCGCTGGTGGAACTTCCCAGCACCGACGTGCGCGCCCGCGAGACCGCCATCGGCAACCTGATTGCCGACGCTTTCCGTGACCGCATCATCAGGGCCGGTGGCAATCCCGCGGGCGTGCCGATCGTGGCGATCATCAACGGCGGCGGTATCCGCACCAGCCTCCCGGCGGGCTCGCTCACCGTGGGCCGTCTGCGCGAGGTCATGCCCTTCGGCAACACCCTGTGCTACGTGGACCTGACCGGCGCGCAGCTCAAGGCCGCCCTGGAGAACGGCTACTCGGCGCTGCAGCCCGGAGCGGCGCGGGGCGCCGATCGCAACCCCGTCGGCACGGGGCGCTTCGCGCAGGTTTCGGGCCTCAAGGTGTTGGTGGATGTCTCCGGTGACGCGGCGCAGCCCCCGCAGGCCGCCACCTCGACCCAGCCGGCCATCCCCGCCCGCCCGGGCACGCGCGTGCGCAGCGTGGAGGTGCGGGTGGGCGACCGCTTCGAGCCGCTCGATCCGGCAAGGACCTACCGTGTGGTGACCAACAGCTTCATGCTCACCGGCGGTGACGGCTACAGCGTCTTCACCTCGCGCGGCGATCTGGCCGACCCCTCGGTTGGTGGCGGCAGGAACCAGTTCAACACCTTCTTGATCGACGCCGACGTAGTGCAGGAGTACATCGAGGCCCAGCCGAACCGGACCATCAACCCGCGGGTGGACGGACGCCTGAGCGTGCGCTATACGGTCCGGCTGCCCGTCGTTGCCATCGCTGGAGCGGCGCGGCCGGCGGATTTCGTTGACGCGGCGGATTGAGGTGCAGTGGGGAAACCTGGTTTCCCCTTGCTCCTGCCAGGGAAGAGGGCCGGGCCCTCTCAGCGTCAAGGAGGAAGTGGGAGGGCTGCGCCCTCCCACGACTCTTTGTTCAATCCCGTCGTTGTGCGGTGACACCGCATGGAACCTGACGTAGTACAATAGCCGTAAGGCATGGTTTCGCTGTGCGGCCTTCTGTGCGCCCGTTCGGGGGAAGCGCGGGTACTCTCTCCGCGGCGCTCCCGACGGTAATGTAGAGGCGAACCATGTCGAACGCTCCTTCGACTACCCTGAAAGGATCTGCACAATGGCAACCCTGGTGGCAACCTTCACCGACCCCCGCGACGCGGCGCTGGCGGCCGCATCATTGCAGGCCAACGGTTTTCGGGGCGTAACCGTCGGTTCCAGCGAGCCCGGTCCGAGTTCGTTCCTTGGCCTGGGCGAGTCGGTGGAGAGCTTCAAGAACCGCGTCATCCTTGGTTCGACGATTGGCGGGGCGGCGACGGGGGCGGCGGCGCTGGGCTTTCTGGGCTTCGTCTCGATGGGGTTCACTGAGATCCGCAACATGGCCATGCTGGAAGATTTGCCCGGTGTGATCATCTGGGCGCTCAGCTGGGCCATCGTGGGGCTGGTGCTGGGGCTGGTGGCCGGTCTGCTGGTGGGGGTTGTCGCCGCGCGCTTTCTCGCCAATGCCGCCGAGCGCGCCGCCGCCGAGGGCAAGGGGGTGTCGCGCCCGCAGGTGCTCGTGCCGGTATTCAACCTGGAGTCCGAAGAGGCCGCCCGCGCGGTACTCAAGGATGTCGGTCCCTTCGAGATCGCCTGGCGGCGCTGATCGCTCTCCATGCCTGCAAGCTACACTGGCGGCCCTGGATAGGGTGAGAAGAAGGCTTTTCGGGCAGGGCAAGCCCTGCCTGCTGCGGCTTCAGTTGGGACGCATCCGGCGCCGGGGTGCGCGCCGGGCAATCTACGATACCCTCAATGAATTGTTGTTCCTGGGAGGGCAAAGCCCTCCCAGACTGTCCCGCTCCCGGTGATCTGCATACCTTTGTGGCGCCTGCCCACCTCAGTTTGCCGCGTCGGGACCGAGGATGACCACCACCTGGGCCTCGCTCGCCAGCCCGGCGGGTGGCGGGCCGTTCACCAGTTCGGCGCCGAGGGTGCGGGCCACCCGGCGGCTCGTGGCCGGGTGATTGGAGGGGTTGTAGACCACCGTGCGCTCCACCGTGAAGGGCGCGTTCTCAGGTACCAGCACCCTGAACCCCGCCCGTTCGAGATCCAGGCTGACGCTGCGGGCCAGGCCCGGCACGTCGGTGCCGTTGAAGACCTGCACAACGGCCCGCTCGGCGGCTTCGCTCGGCGGGCGTTGCCACTGGTCGAGCACCGCCTGCACCGCCGCCGGTTCAAAGACCAGGTTGCTCCCGTTTTCGTACTGGATCTGCTCCGGCCCGAGCTGAAACTGCCCCGGCGTCTCGGGATCCAGCCCGCCCGCCAGGATCAGCAGGCCGAGGAGCGTATCGAGGCGATCCACCGGCAGCGTGGTCACCACCGGCGGCGTCGCCCCTTCCTGGCCGGCTACGGCCCGCAGCAGACCCGGCAGGGCCACGGCGCGGCCCACCCAGCCCTTGCTCCGCAGTTCCTCGAGCACTGCCCGCGCCACCTGTTGCTGCCGCTGCGCCCGTCCGAAGTCGCTATCGGCGTGACGGGTGCGAGCGTAGATCAACGCCGTTTTGCCATCCATACGTTGCGGCCCGGGTTGAAACTCGACCCGCGTGGTGCCAAAATCTTCCGTCGGATACTCCTCGTCGAGGATGTAGCGCGGCACGTCAATTGTCACCCCGCCCAGGGCGTCAATAACGCCCTCGAAGCCGGCGAAGTTCACCGTCGCCATAAAGTCCACCCGCATGCCGCGCCGGCGCAGGTCGAGGAATTCCTCTACCGTATCGGCGGCCAGGGCCATGCCCCCTTCCTGCGGCGTCACGTCGGGGCCGTAGCGTTCCGCCGCCTGAGCGTGGCCCTGGCCGTAGGCGACATTGATCTTGGTGAGCCCGACACCCTCCACCTCCACCTGGGCGTCGCGGGGGATCGAGAGCAGAGAGGCCCAGCGACCGCCCGCGTCGAGGCGCGCCAGCAACAGCGTGTCGCCTCGCACCCCCTCCTGCGGATAGCCGGCGCGCTCGTCCACCCCGATGATCAGCACGTTTGCGCCGAAGAGCGGCGTGGCGATGGGCGGGTTGTTGCGCACGTCGCGAACGGTGATGGCTCTGGCCAGCGAGTGAACCTGCCAGTAGAACAACCCCGCCACGACGAGGAGGGCCGCGAAACTAAGCAGCAGCGCCAGGCGCGCCCGCCCCCAGAAGGCGCCGCGGCGCCGGGGCGCGGCCCGCTGCGCCG
>DAOUDA010000060.1:0-66493 GCA_034431835.1 Chloroflexaceae bacterium
GGCGATGCCAGCGCCGCCGAGGCCGCCTTCCGCGCCGCCTTCCGCGCCGACGCCGCCAATTCACTCCGCCCCATCGCCCTGGGCGACCTGGCCTTCGCCCGCGGCGATCTCCCCGCCGCCGCGGCCTGGTTCGCCGAGGCCAGCGCCCTCGAACCCCGCAGCCTCTACGCCCTGGCGATGGAGACCTGGGTCGCCACCCTGCGCGGCGATGCCGCGGCGGCGGCCGGCACCCACGCTCGCATCGCCAGCTTCGGGCGCGATACGAACGATTTCTACTTCTGGGCCTGGAAGGTCGCCCCGACCCCCGCCCCCTCGCGCCTCGCGCCCGGCGCCGCTACCGCCATCGGCCACTTCGTCGGCTTCGCGCCTGCCACCTTCGACTTGCCCACCGGCCGCTGGACCCTCGGCGCCGCCCGCCTGCGCCTGGGGGGCTGCGGCGACGCGCGGTTGACCCTCCACGGCCCCGCCGGTCGCCCGGTGACCCTGCGCGCCGCGGGGGTCGAGCGCCGCGTCGTTCTGAGCGGCGCCCCGGAAGAGGTCACCCTGCCCCTCGGCGCGACGCCGTGCGACCCCACCACGCCCCTGGTCGTCAGCATCACCAGCCCCACCAGCCTGCTCGACCTGGAACGGGCGCCCTGGTACACCGGCGTCGCCGTGCTCGCTGCCGAACGAGGTCCCTGAGTGCGCCCCGCCGCCACAACCCGCCCCCAATGGCCCTCCCACGCCCTGGCCCTGCTGGTCTATACCCTGCTGGCCCTGGTGGTCACCTTTCCCCTGCCGCTGCACCTCGGCGAGCGCATTATCGCCAACCGGCCCGGCCAGGTGGACGGCTACCTGGGGATCTGGAACGTCTGGTGGGCGGCGCATGCCCTCACCACCGGCCAGAACCCGTTTGTGACCCCGTTGCTCTTCCATCCCCAGGGGCTGGATCTCTTCTGGCAGACCCTGAGCCTGCCCCAGGGGGTCCTGGCCCTGCCGGTCACCCTCGTCGCCGGCCCGCTGCCGGCCTACAACCTGCTGATCCTGCTGAGTTTCATCCTCGGCGGCTACTTCGCCTTCCTCTTCATCGCCTACGTGTTGCGCGACGCGGGCGAGCGGCGGAGCGCGACCCTGGCGGCGCTCATCGGCGGCGCGGTCTACGCCTTCGCGCCCTTCCATATGCAAAAGGTGCTCGACGCGCAACTCGAGGTCGCCTCCATCCAGTGGCTGCCGCTGTGGGCGCTGGCGACCGCCGCGCTGCTCGAGCGCCCGCGCTGGCCCCTCGCCCTGCTCAGCGGCGCCGCGCTGCTCGTGGTCGGCCTGGGCACCTGGTACTACGGCCTGTTCGCGCTGATCGCCACCGGCCTCATGGCCGGACTGTGGGCGCTCCGTCCCCCCGCCGCGCCGCCGGCAACCCTGCGGCTGCCGGGCGCGCCCGTGGGCCTGCACGCCGCCACCCTGCTCTGGGGCCTGGCGCCGATCGTCCTCTGGTTCGTGGTGATGACCCCGCGCCTCCTCGCCCTGCTGCACACCGGCGATACGCTCCTCGGCGACGCCCGCAGCGAGCAGCAGGCCTACGCCGACCTGATCAGCTTCTGGCTGCCCAATCCCAACCATCCCCTCTGGGGAAGGGCCGTCACCGCCTTCTACGAACGGCTGCACCCCGGCGAGATCCTCTGGAACGTATCGCTGGGCCTGGTGGGGATCGCCCTGGCGCTCTACGGCCTCACTCTGAACGGGCGCGCCCACTGGCGCTGGCTGGCGCTGGGCGTCTTTGCGGCGGCCATGGCCCTGGGAGCGGAGATCTTCGTGTTCGGGCGCAACACCGGTCTCCCCGGCCCCTACGCCCTGATCCGCGACCTGCCCGGGGTGCGCTCCAGCCACCGGCCCAACCATTTCGTGCTCATCAGCCTCCTCACCACGGCCCTCTTCGCCGCCGCGGGCGCCCGCCCCCTGCTCGCCCGCGCGGGACGGGGCGCGCCCCTCCTGGCCACGGCGCTGCTGGCGGGCATCATCGCCATTGATGGCACGGTCGGCGCCGCGCCGCTCTTCCAGCGCCCCATGCCCCGCGCCTACCTGAGCATGCCCGCCCCCGACGGCGCCCTGCTGCCCGTCCCGCTCCACCTGAACTTCTCCAACAGCGAACACCTCTGGCACCAGACCCGCCACCACTGGCCGATCATCGGCGGCTTCATCGGGCGCGAGCCGCCCTATCCCCCGGGCCGCTACGCCCCGGGGATCAAAGAACTGCGCTTCGGACAGGTCGAACGCGATGACATCCTCAGCCCTGGCTGGCCCGACCTGGCCCGCGAGACCCTGGCCGCCTACGCCATACGTTATGTCGTGTTCCATCACGACTCGATGGGTTCGTCGCTGCCGCGCATGCGCGACCTGGTCGCCGAGATGGGCCTGGGCGAGAGCCACCGCGACGAACAGGTGAGCTTTTATCCCGTACCGACGCCGGAGCGACCCCGCCCCCTGGCCTACCTCGGCCCCGGCTGGGGCGACCTGGAGCAGGACGCCACGGGCACGCGATGGCGCTGGATGGGCGACGCGGCGCAGGTCTTCCTGCTCAACCCGACCGGCGCTCCGCGCCCCGTGCGCCTGACACTCGACCTCGAAGCCTTCGAGCGCCCCCGCGCGCTCAGCGCCCGCCTGGGCGACGCCGCGCCCTTCACCCTGAGCATCAGCCGGGCGCGTATGCGCCGCACCCTGCACCTCGTGCTGCCCCCCGGCGAGTCTGTGCTATACTTAAGCGCCCCCGCCGACGCGCCGCCCGGACAACCCTCTCGTCGGCTGAGCCTGGCGTTTATGGGTATTAGTATTGAGTAGATTTTGGCGGGGCCGGGCCCTCCCAGGTGGAGGAACATGCGGAAACCGGGTTTCCCCACGCCCCTGCCGAACGGGAGGATCTGGGAGGATCTGGCTCTCCCGGGAACTACCAGGAAGACCGAGGAAACCGGGTTTCCCCACGCCCCCTGCTGGATGAAAGGGCCACGTGCCCATCCTACGCAAACGTGTAACCTCTCCGCATGGCAACCACCACCATCCAATCTACCCGGCGGGAGCGCGAGGGGCGGCCGGTGCGCCTCGGCAAATGGCGCGCGGTTGCCTACGAGGTGGCCCTGAACGGCTGGCGCATTCTCCGCGAAACGGTCAACGACTTCAGCCTCTGGCGCATCATCGAGTACCCCTGGGCCACCCGCGCCCTCGACCTGCGTCGCGGCGACCTGGTGCTCGACATCGGCTCGGGCACCTCGTCGTACCCGCATATGCTCGCCCGAGAGGGCGTCAACGTGATCGTGCTGGAGCTGGACCCCGAACGGGTGCGCTGGCAACTCCGCATGCGGCGCGCCACCGCCCGCCCCGGCGACGGCCAGTTCTTCCCCCTGGTGGCCAGCGCCACCGCGATGCCGTTGCGCGATGGCAGCCTCGCGCGCATCGCCGCCATCTCCTCGCTCGAGCACATCCCCGACGATGCGGCGGTCGGGCGCGAAATCGGGCGCGTCCTGGCCCCCGGCGGCATCGCCGCCCTGACCCTGCCCTTCACCAGCGGCGAGCGCGCCGGTTTCTTCCAGGGCATTCGCCCGTTCGTGCCGGTGGAGCGGAACGCCTTCGTGCAGGAGGGCAAACCCGGTTCGTTCTTCCGCTTCTACACCCTGGAGGACCTCGAGCGCACCTACGCCCGGCCCGCCGGTCTGCGGATGAGCCGGCTGGAGGGCTTCGGGCGCTCCATCCTCAACGGGCGCTATCATGAGACGCGGCTCACGCGCTACTGGCGCCGCTTCGTGCTCAAGGATCTGCTGCTGGCCCTGATCGTCCATCCCCTCGAGGAGCGTTTCGACCGCAGCGATCCGCTCTACGTGATGTTCACCCTGCATAAACCGTGAACGCCGAGTCCCGCCAGGGTCTGGAAACCGAGCCACGCGGCCTGGCCGCCACCTCCGCGCCCGTGTCCGCCCGACGGCGGGCGGACACGCCAGGTCTCTCCCTCAACTGGACCACGCCGGGCTTCCTGGCGCTGCTGCTGGTGGTCGCTGCGCTGGTGTCGCTCGGCCGCTCGCGCGCCCCCGTCCTGGCGCCGGTGACCGGCGGCGAGATCGCGCCCGGACCGGTCTTCCTCGACGGCATCTATGGCCCCGAGCGCCACCCCGATGGCTCCCTCTACCGCTGGACGAGCGGCAACGCCCTGGTTCAGGTGCGGGGCGCCTTCTTCGCCGCGCCCACCTACCTCGCCGAGGTGCGTCTGCGCGCCGACAACCCCGCGGGGCCGCAGCCGCTGACGTTGCTCGCGGGCGGGCAACCCGTGGCCCGCGTCACCCCGGAGTCACGCTTTCGCATCTACCGGCTGCTGATCGGCCCCGGCGGCGAGGGCGCTGAGCTCTGGCTCGCCCTCCAGACGCCCACCTTCGTCGCCAACGACAACCCGCGCCCCCTGGGCGTGATGCTCACCGATGTGCGGCTGCGCCCGCTCACCCGGCCCGACCTGGCGGGCGCGGCGCTCACTGGCCTGGGACTGGCGGCGCTCTGGGCCTTGCTGCGCGCCCTCCGGCTGCCGCGGGGCGACGCGCTGGCGCTCACCGGCGTCGCCGGCCTCGGGCTGGCGGCCCTGGCCACCCTCAACCGGCCCGCGGCCCTGCCTCCGGCCTGGCTGGCGGCCCTGATGCTCACCGGCGCCTTCCTGGCCGCCCTGACCGCGCGACCTTTCCCTGCGCGCCTCGGCCTGGCCGCCCTGATGCCGCTGGTCGCCCTGGCGGGCCTGATCTGGCCCTCCTGGCTCTCCGACGATGCCTTCATCTCCTTCCGCTACGCCCAGAACCTGGCCCTGGGCCACGGGCTGGTCTACAACGTCGGCGAGCGGGTCGAGGGCTACACCAATTTTCTGTGGACGGTCATGGCGGCGGGGGTGCTGCGCCTGGGGGGTGACCTGGTACTCTGGAGCCACGCTGGCGGGGTGCTCCTCGGGCTGCTGATCGTCGTGGGAACCTACCGCGTGGCCGAGCCGCTGATCGGCCCGCCGTGGGCGCTGGTGGCGGCCCTGCTCACCGGCACGAGCCAGAGCCTGTTGCTCTACACCGCCCGCGGCGCCGGGCTCGAGACGGGGCTGTTCACCCTGCTCGCGCTCGTGGGCGGAGGAGCATACCTGGCCCGCGAGCGCCTGGGGCCGCGCGCGCTGGTTGCCGCCGGGCTGGCCTTCGCCCTCGCCGCCCTCACCCGCCCCGAGGGCCTGCTGTTGTTCGCCCTCACGGCCTTGCATGCCGCACTCACAGCAATGCTGAGGCAACAGAGCGGCCCGGCGGAACGTTTGCGCGCGACGCTGCCGCCGTTGCTGGCCCTGGGGGCCCCCTTCCTGGCCCTGTTCGGGCCGTACTTCCTGTGGCGGCTGAGCTACTACGGCGACTTGCTGCCCAACACCTTCTACGCCAAAACCGGCGGCGGCCTGAAGCAGATCGAGCGCGGTCTGGCCTACGCCGGAGCCTTCGCCCTGAGCATCGGCGGGCCGCTGCTGCTGGTGATCGCCGCGCCGTGGCTGCGCTCCTGGCGCGCGGCCCTGGCCTCGTGGCGCGGCTACGCCCTGCTGGTGACCCTGACCTACAGCGCCTACATCATCGCCGTCGGCGGCGATCACTTTCGCGGAGAACGCTTCTTCGCGCCCCTGGTCCCCTGGTTCGCGCTCCTTATCGCCGACGGGTTGGCGACTATCGTTCAGGCGCTCCCCGCGCCCGCGCGCCTGGCGCGGCCCTTGCTGGCTTTCGGGCTAACCATCGGGAGCCTGGCCGCCCTCGCGCGCACCGCGCCCTTCGACACCACCATCCGCGGGCTGGACGAAAGCGTGTGGATCTGGCGCGAGATCGGCTGGTGGCTGTACGACCACAGCGCGCCCGATGCCAGCATCGCCGTCGCCGGCGCCGGCGCGGTGGCCTTCTACGGGCAGCGCACGGCGATTGACATGTACGGGCTAACCGACCGCCACATCGGCCGGCTGGACATCGCGGGCATGGGCCAGGGCGTGCCCGGCCACGAAAAGCGCGATCCCGGCTACATCCTCCACCAACGCCGCCCGACCTACATCCCGCGCATCTGGGACGACTATTTTGGCGGCCCGGCGGCCCTGGAGCCGTCCTACCGCCTCATCCGCGTGGTGAGCCGCTCGGGACGGGCATTGGAACTGTGGGAACGCCGGGAAGAATGAATAGCGGAATCCGCATATCACCCTTTTGTCAGCGAATCAGCGCAACCTTACACGGATCTCGCTCGTTTTATAGATAGCCCGCGTCCATCTCGCCCGCCGCGCCGTGGACGAGCCTTGCAGAACGCAACAGGTTAAGGAACCATGAACGTTCTCTACTGCATCCCGCGCTACGACAGCGCCGCGATGGGCAATCGCATTCACACCGAAGTGATCGCCGAATGGCGGCGGCACGGCGTCGAGACCGAAGTGCTGAGCCTCGACGCCCGTCTGAAGCGCCGGGTCACGAGCATCGAAGAGGGGGTGACGGTGCATCGCCTCCCGGTGAGTGCCAGCGCGCCGCTGAAACTCGCCAATCGCGCCGTGGCCGCCGCGCTGCCCTATCCCTACCTCGCCGGCGCCGCCTTACACTTCCAGCGTCTTATTCGCGAGCGGCGCTACGCTCTGGCCCACATCGAAACCGCCTTTCCCCTCGGCCTGATCGCGGCGCTGGCCCCGGGTCGCCATTCGCCGCCCCTGGCAATCACCCTGCCTGGCGCCGATATTATGGCCGAGCCGGAATTCGACTACGGCTACGGGCGCTTCCCCGCCGTGCGGGCCGTTTTGCCATGGGTTTTCCGGCGCGCCGCCGTGCTGCGCGCCGACTCGCCCCAGATCCGCGAACTGGCCATCCGCCTGGGCGCCAATCCTCGCAAGGTCGTTGCAATCCCCTACAACATCACCGCCGACAGTTTCCCCCCTCCTGGCGACCTCGCGGCCTTCCGCTGGCACGGTCGCCTGGCGATCGCGGAACGCCACCATCTCGACCTCGGCCGGCCCATCGTGGTCAGTCTGAACCGTCTGCATCCTTTCAAAGGCATCGCGTACCTGCTGGACGCGCTGCCGTACCTGCGGCGGCGCGGGATCGCGCCGCAGGTACTCATCGTCGGTCCCAACCGCTCGACACCGCGCTTCGGCGACTACGGCGCCTTTCTGCGAGCGCGGGCCGAAGCCGTGGGGGCCGCTGCCGATGTCCATTTCACCGGCGGCATTGCCCACGCCGAAGCCATCACCTACCTCGCTGCGGCCGATGTCGCGGTGGTGCCTTCAGTGGCCGAGTCCTTCAGTCGCGTGGTGGTCGAAGCTGCGGCGGTGGGCACGCCTGCGGTGGTCACCCGCACGACCGGGGTCAGCGACTACGTGGCGGCGCACGGCGCTGGCCGGGTGGTCGATCCCCGCTCCGGCGCGTCGATCGCCGAGGCCCTCGAGGAGTTGCTCACCAACCGGGAGACCTGGGCCGCCTGTAGCCGCTCTGCGGCGGCAATGGCCCCGGCCTTCGGTTCGGCGCGCATCGCGGTCGATCTACTACGTCTGTACCAGCCGTTTCTGGGTCCACACCTCGAGCCCGAACCGTACCGCCCGGAAACATTGACAACGGTAGCGAACTGAGCTAAGATCAGCGGCCATCATCTGGGCCGCAGTGCGCGGCCCGCCCCCCCCCGTCCTGAGGGCCGTCCACCGAGAAGGAGACCTTGTCCATGAAGCGATATCGCGCGTCTACCATTGTGAGCCTGGTGGTTGGGCTGCTGGCCATTGGCGCCATTGCCGTGGCCCTCTGGCAGGCCCCCCGGGGCGTGGCGCAAGATCAACAGCCGATCCTGCAATACCCTGACTACCCGCCCACCCCCACCGTCGGTCCAAACCCGACCACGCCGGCCCTCCCGCAGGGCATGGCGCCGCTCACCGCGGCCGCCTTCGACGACGCCGCCGCCCTGAGCGACTGGGAGATCGTCGATCTCGAGTTCGTGTTGCCCGAGAGCCGTTCGGTCTGGACCGTTCGCGATGGGCGGTTGGCACAGGACGCCACCGCAGCCGCCGGTAATCCGTCGATCCAGGAAACGGTCGCCCTCACCGGTTCGGCTGAGTGGACCGACTACACCGTCAGGGTGAGCTTCTACGACTTCTTCAACGGCACTGCCGGGCTGGTGGCCCGCTACAGCGGGGCCGATCCGACCATTGCCAGTTACTATCGCTTTCGCATGCTGAAGAGCACCTTCGAGGACACACCGAAGCGTGTACTGGAGAAGGTCGAGGGCGGCGTTGCGACCACCCTGATGGCGATTGACGAACCTGGCTTCACCGAGCGCGCCTGGCACACCCTCGCCCTGAGCGTGAACGGCAACACCATTACCGCTACCCTTGATGGTCAGATCATGGCCCAGGTAGAGGACCCCGCGCCGCTGAAGGCCGGACGCGCCGGCATTTACACCCGCGCGATCGGCGGGATCATCTTCGATGACTTTGCCGTCGTCCAGCCGTAGCCATGATCAAGAATCGGGCCCACGCGAGCCCCGGCAACGCAGCCGGAGACCGCGGGGCCGGTTTCCTCGGCCACAGTTCAGGATCGGGCACATGAGCCTTATTGGTGCATCCGGCAAGTCACGTTACACGAAAGGGCTGGGAGGAGGGTTCCTGGGAGGGCTTTGCCCTCCCAGACCTTCCCGTTCGAGCACTTGCCGGATGCACCACTTATCGTCCTGTTCACACCTCCACACCTCTACACCTCCACACTTCCACCTGACGGACGCGGAGGAGCGTAGCGGTGCGGAGACAACGAACTGGACACAGGCCAGAAACGATACGCGGGGGCGCCTGCCACGAACGCTTCGCCCATCCCCGCCTGGAGGTAGAACGAGCCATGCTGCGAACGTCGCTTGTCGTGCTGTGTACCGTTGCGATGCTGGCCGCCGTGTTTGCGGCTCAGCCGGCGCCCACTGCCAGGGCCCAGGAGGGCAGCCTGCGACTGATCACCGAGTTCATCCTGCCGAACTCGAACGATGTGAAGTTCCCCCACGTCGTGGCAGGCAACAACCAGGTCCATGCCTCTGGAAACGCCTTTCGCCGCACCGCCTTCGCCTGGAGCAAGGCGGCGACCGCCACCAACTTCCCCAACCCGGTGGACCTGGGCCCCGCCGAGGGCCAACCGGATTACTCCCCCACCTCGATCACCCTGGGGCCCGATGGTTCGGTGTGGGCGGCCTGGATCAACCAGGCGTCGCGCACGATCTTCGTGCGCCAACGCTCCCCGCAGGGTGAATGGGGGCCGACCCGCATCGTCAACCGGGGTTCGCCCTTCCCGGTCTCGGTCGAGGTGGCGGTATCGACCAACAATCAGATCTTCGTCGCGTGGCGCGATCCCGGCACCCCGGTACGCTTCCGCAGTTCCACCGACGGCGGCGTAAACTGGAGCGGTCTGACCAATGTCACCAGTTTCGAGGCCTACGCCTCGCCCCTGGGACTGGCCGCGGGGCCGAATGGGCAGGTCGGGTTGACCTTCACCGCGGGCGCCGGGGATCGCCTGCACATCTTTGCCGGCCTGTGGAACGCGGCAGCATCGCGCTTTGAGATCAGCCAGGTGACCTCCGGCGGCGATGGGTGGGCCGACTCGAGTATTGGCTTCAACCGCCTGGGCCGGGTGTATGTGGCCTGGCGCGGTATTGCGGAGGGTGGGCCAAACTCGGGTGTGTTCTATGCCGAGCGCCAGGCCGATGGCAGTTGGCCGCGCAGCCGGCTCACCTCGGGCCGGGTCATCGGCACCGTGAACATCAATGCCGACGAGCAGAACAACCTGCACCTGTCGTGGATCGGGCAGCCGTCGGGCGCCATCCAGCCCTTTTACGCCTTCAAGCCTCCCACGACCGGCTTCCGCGGGCCACTGGCCTCCGCCGCCCAGGGCGCGCTCTTTAACCCGCGGGCCTACGGCAGCATCGCCGCGACTTCGGCGTACAACCACATGGTCAGCGAGGAGTTCACCGGGAGCGGGTTGCGCACCCGCTATTCGCTGTTCAGCGCCGCGGTCTTCGGCGGCCAGCCGGTGATCGAGGGCGATGCGCCCAGAACCGGACGGAGCCTTGACCGGGCTGTGCTGGTCTCCTTCCCCAGCCTCCAGGGTGCGCCCAACCAGATCCGCTGGCGCTGGAACGCCCCGCCAACCGACGCCGCGAGCGACTCCAACGGCTGGCAACCCTTCAGCAATCCGCTGCGGGTCCCCGTGCCCGAAGCGCTGTACAACGACACGTCCTGTTTGCCATCAACCTTGTTCACCCAACTGCGCAATACGCAGACCGGCGAGATTGAAGCCGAGGCGCGCTCCGACAGCATTCAAATCGATGGCGCCGTAGAAGTCTGGGTGTACCTGGAGAACCCGATCGCCAAGGCCACAAGCACCGGCAATGCCCCGGTGAACACCGACGGCGAGGCGCCGGGCGGCGCGACCGACCATACACGCTATCCGTTCACCTATCTGAACATCATTCCCGACACCGACTGCAGCGGTCTGACCACGGCCCGGATCGGCAACGCCGAGAACAATCTGACCACCACGTACCAACTCGGGCCGAACGGCTTTACCGGGTATGTGCCGATCCCCGGCTTCAGCGGCGAGCAATCACGGCCCTGGCCGATGGTGGTCGAGGTGCGCGATGGCGCGGGTAACGTGCAGACCTTTACCCTCACCATCAACTACGACAGGGTGAAACCGCGGTTGAACCAGCAGGGCGCGAGCGTGGACTCGCAGGCCAGCGCAACCCCCCATCCACAGTTTGACCTGCTTCAGACCCTGCGCTTCAACAACATCCCCGTGGATGACGACTACTTCCCCGACGAGATCTGGGGCGTGTGGGTGGCCAACTCTCCTGATCGAGTAACTGACCCGTTACGAGATCAGAATCTGCGGTGGTTCATCGTCCCGGCGAGCGGCGTGCAAAACGGAACCTTCGACATCAGGAACTGGAGCCTTGCGAGCGGCCTCAGCCGGGCGCAACTGGTGGCGGGCGAGGATTACTACCTCTATGTCCGCTTCCTCGACGCGGCGGGAAATGCCACTGATGAATACGTCGAGATCCGCGTGCCCTCCAGTAACCTGACGCCACCCCAACTGTGGTTGCCGAGGGTGTACCGATAAGCGGTTTCGGCGATGGTTCCTTGATGGGAGGGTCCGGGAGGGCAACGTCCTTCCGGACCCTCCTCCGTTGTTACCCTCCTCCGTTGTTACCGCCCGATGAAAACCGGCCCGCGTCCGGCAGCCGCGTGCTGCGGCCCTATCGGCTATCGGCTATCGGCTATCGAATTTTCACATCAGGGGCACTGAATGACCGCCTGCGCCCACAGGCAGCCTCCGCACACCGGAAACTCGTTGCCCAGACAGTCCTCCAGGTTCGCCTCCGACAGATCGCAGCCGCCGCAGGCAGTGCAGGGCGCGAAGGCGAAGTTCTGCACCCGCTGGCGGTAGGCCACGTAGCCCGGGTCGTTCCACAGATCGAGCAGATCGCGCTCGGCCAGGTTGCCGATGATGTGCCGGTGCGACATGCGCCGGCGCCGGTGCAAGTAGCTGACGTGGTCGTAGAGCAGCGGCGGGCACGGGCTGACGCTGCCGTCCCAACCGACGGTCATCGAGCCGTGCTCGATGAAGGTGCAGACGTCGTTGGCCCCGCCCAGGTTGTTGCCGGCAAAGGTGACGTTGGCGCCGCTGCGCAGGGCGCGCAGGAAGGCTTCCTCGGTATCGTCGTTCAGATCCATCTTGGGGAAGCTGAGCCGCGGCAGCCAGGCCGAGGGCAGGTAGGCGATGTCGCGCAAGGTGCGGTTGTAGAGCACCTCGTCGCACAGCTCGGCGGTGTAGGGCAACACATTGCTGACCATAAAGCGCGTCACCCCCAGCCGCCGTCCGGTGGCGATCACCGTGGGCAGGTCGGCGATGTTGCGTCGCATGGCCACGAAGTTGATGCCCATCTGCGGCTTCGCGTGGTGCCCGGCCGGGCGCAACTGGCGGAAGCGGGCCATGTTCTCCAGCACCCTGGGCAACTCCGCGCCAAGGCGCACGTCGGCGTAACTCTCGGGCGTGGCCCCGTCAATCGAAACCCACAGCACATCGAGGCCCGCGGCGATCAGCCCGCGGGCGCGCCGCTCGTCGAGCAACGTACCGTTGGTGATCAGTTCGACGAAGGCCCCCAGCGCCTTGATCTGCGCCACCATCTCGACGATGCGCGGGTGGGCCAGCGGCTCGCCAATACCCCCGAAGAAGACCGCCGGCGGCGGCGTCAGGGCGCCCAACCCTTCCAGGATGCGCCCGAAGGTCGCCTCGCTCATTCGCCCTTCCTCCACTTCCCAGCTATTGCGCATGCAGGTGCGGCAGGCAATGTTACAGATGTTCGTCGGCTCGATGTACACTTTGTTGAGGTGCGTGACCGGGCGATGGAGGCGCAGGTCATTCGCGCCGACCTCCAGGCGCACCTGGGCGCCGGGTTCCAGCCCCAGATGGGCGGCCAGCTCCGGCGGGATCACCAGCCGGCCCTCGGCGTCTACTTCGGCCCACGCGCTCGGAAGGGTTCCCATACGTCACCTCTCGTTCCTAAGGGTCTGTCTACACACTGCCTGCCGGGGGTCCCGGAAGACGATGTCCTCCCGAGAACCCGCGCTCCTCGGCTGGTTGGAGGAGGGTGGGGAAACCTGGTTTCCCCACGCCCCGTCCGAAGCGTCAGGGAGGGCATGCCCTCCCTGACGCAGCTTCGGTTGGGAAGCATTGAACAGCGCCATGCCGTTCATCTTTCCGCAGTATAGCAGCGCGGCCCCCGGCGCCTCGTTAATCTATGGCTGCCGCCGGGTGGTGAAATGGCGACCGTTCCCTGATACCCCTGGAACAAAGTATTGTGGTTCCTGGGAAGGCGAGGCCCCTGGCCCCTCCCTTCAGGTCGGGGCGCTGTTCCTTCCCCTCCCTCTCCACCTTCGGTGGAGAGGGAGGGGGCCGGGGGGAGGGTGAGGACCACAAACCTCTTCCTCTGGTGCCTTACCTGGGCTAGAATAGAAGTCGTCCGGGCCGTCTCCTGCGGGCGCCCGGTACAGTGCAGGGCTCTTGGAGCCTATCCGGATAATCTGGTTGTCGGATCCCTTTTCTGGGAGTGCCATGCCCTCCCAGCCCCTCTCCTCAGGGAGGGGCGTGGGGAAACCCGGTTTCCCCACCTTTGTTATGCGGATGGGCGCTTATTGGTCTGTGAACGAAGTTTTCCGGTATTCCACACGCCCGGTCATACTGAGCGAAGCGAAGCATCTTCCGCGTTCTAACACGGTAGACCCCTCGCGGAGCTTACCCTGAGCGCAGTCGAAGGGCTCGGGGTGACAAAGAGCAGAACACATAGTTCGCAGACTACTAATGAAGATTAAGCATATGAACCGGTATTCGCCCTGTGGCCCGGCGGCTGAAGTCAGATGCGAAGCCCGCCTGCGCGAGCCACACGGCTCGGTCCCCTCAGCGGATCACGCATTCCGGTCAGTGCTCTAGCTATCGAGGACTGTATGCCCTTTCTGTACCGCGCCATCGGGCTGGGCTTCCTCGCCTGCTGCCTCCTCGCCCTGGCGCTCAAGTTGCTCATCCCCTTGCCCGCGCCGCCTGGTTATGCCCCGGTTGATCTGGGCCTCGGCCCGCGGGTCGCGCCGGTCGAAGTGGTGATCTGGTACGGCACGGAAAAGCAGATCTGGCTGGAGGAGGCCGCGCGCCGCTTCCAGGCCCGCGGCGAAACCGTTGGCGTCCGGCCCATTACCATCCGCCTGGAGGGTATGGGCTCACGCGAGATCGCCGAGCGGGTGACCCGCCAGGACTGGAGCGTCGCCCCCCGCCCCACGGTGGTCAGCCCCGCCAGCAGCCTCTGGACCGACACCCTCGCCAGCGAGTGGGCCGCGCGCAATCGTAGCACGATCATCGCCGGCGAGGCGACGCCCCTGGCGCTGACCCCGCTGGTCGCCGTGGCCTGGGAGCAGCGCGCCCGCCTGCTCTGGCTCGACGGCGCCACCGATTTCTGGAACGACCTCCACGACGCCATCGCCGACGAGCGGGGCTGGAGCGCCGTGGCCGAGGCCCGCGGCTTTGGCCCCGATACGCCCGAAGGCAAACAGGCGCAACGCTGGGGGCCGGTGAAGCTCGGCCACACCTCGCCGCTCACCTCGAACAGCGGCGCGCAGACACTGGTGCTCATGGCCTACGCCTTCCACGACAAAACCGCCGACCTGACCGTCGCCGATGTCGAAGATCCGGCCTTCCTGGCCTGGCTCGAAGCGATGGAGATCGGCGTCTACGATCTCGGCTCAAGCACCGGCACGCTTATGCAGAAGATGGTGCAACTCGGCCCGGGCAGCTACGACATCGTGATTGTCTACGAGAACCTGGCCATCGAGTACATGGCCACCGGCGAGCAACGCTGGAACCAGCCCCTGCGCGTCTACTACCCCCCGGCGACGATCTTCAGCGACCACCCCTATGCCATTCTCGACGACCCGCTCACGACCCGCGAGGAGCGCGAAGCCGCCCGGCGCTTCCGCGACTTTTTGCTCCAGCGCCCGCAGCAGGAACTGGCCCTCCAATCCGGTTTTCGCCCCATCGATCCGGACGTTGTCATGAGCGGCGCCGATCCCACGAATCCCTTCGTTCGCTACGCCGATCGTGGCGTCAGCCTCGACATCGCCGCCCAGGTCGAGTCGCCCCCTGCCGAGGTGCTGGCGGCCCTGCTCAATGCCTGGGACCGGCGCATCCGCCCCCTGACCCCGCCTCCGACGTCGTAAAGGAGGCAGCGGGAGGGGGCGTGGGAGAGCTGCGCCCTCCCCGCAAAAAACTTACAACCAGGTTGTCACCCTACAAGAGAAACGCCAATGCGCAACGCTTACGCCTACGCCGCCCGGCAACCCCTCGCACTGATGGTGCTGCTCGCCGCCATCGCCAGCGGCCTGGTGCTCTACTGGTGGCTCCTGCCCCTCGGCCTGCTGGCCTACGGCGCCATGGTCCTCATCGGCGGGCGCAGCCCCGTGGTGATCGCCGCTAGCCAGCGACCCGCGCGCCCCCGCCTGAACAGCGCCACCTTCCGCGCCCAGCTCAACGCCATCGAACGCTCGCAGCGCGAGATTGAACGCGCGGTGGCCCGGGCCAGCCCGCCCCTGGCCGGCCTGCTCGCCCGCATCACCGCCCAGACCCGCGATCTTGTCGAGCAGGCCTACGCCCTCGCCGACCGCGGTCAGGTCATCGAAGCCTACCTGGCGCAGATCAAGCCCGAAGCGCTCCAGGACCGCATCACCAAAATCAACTGGCAGATCTCCAGCGCCAGCGATACCTTCACCCGCCAGCAACTCGAAGAAACCCGCGCCGCCCTCCTGGAAAAGCAACGCAACGCCGGCGACCTGACGACCTACATCGGGCGCATCAAGGCCCAGCTCGAGCACATCCACGCCAGTCTCGACAACGTGCTCGCCGAAACGGTGCGCCTGCGCACCGCCGATGTGGTCAGCGCCAGCCCCGCCACCAACGAGGTCGCCCAGCGCCTGGCCGACCTCAAGAGCGATATGGACACCTTCCAGCGCGTCCTCGATACCGCTGTGGCCAGCGCTACGCCCTGATAAATCCCGCCCAAGAACACGTGTGGGAGGGCGTCGCCCTCCCACACAACCTCTCTACGGACGCGCCGCCCCCACAGCGGAGGGGCCGGGAGGGCTTTGGCCTCCCAGGAACTAATGTTCACCCCCCAGTGTTCGTGGTGAAGCCGCATGAAGAGTTGACGTCAATACCGTTCCCTGTTGAACAAACCGTATGCGCATCATCGCCAGATCGCTTTGAAGCTATATACCCCAGTCCAAAATCCAAAACAGTATAGCCCTACCGCCGTCGCGCGAAATAACTCGTCTCCTCGTCCTCAAAGCGCAACTCCCACTCCTGGGGACGCGCCCGCGCCCACTCCACCAGCGGCGCCTGCTCGGCATTGCTCAACAGCAGCCCATCTATGGCGTAGGCGGCCAGCAGCCGTTCCACCTCCAGACCGCTGTTGAGCAACTGGTAGTCGCGCCACTGCTCGAACGGGTACAACTCGACCCGCGGGTCGGCCCACACCGGTTGCTCGGGCGCCGCCCAGATCAGGTAACTGCCGTAGCTCATGGCGTGGAACAGCCGCGCCGGGCGCTGCGGATCGCTGCGCAGGCGCTCCACCGCCGCCACGGGCGTCTGCGGGTCGATCAGGGCGCCCAGTGCGGGCGGCAGGCCCAGGGCCGGCTTGACCCACGGCAGGGCCAGCGCCAGCAGCAGGGCGATGACCCCCGCCAGGGCCGCGTTCAGCGCCGGCAGCCCCTGGTACGACCGGCGCGTCGTTGTCTCTCCGGCGCGCCAGTTCGTCAGTTGGACCACCAGCAGCGGCGTGGCCACCGCGGTGAACCAGATGTTGTTGCGCACCGCGCCGAGGGCCAGCCAGAGAAAGGCCCCCGCCGTAAGCATGTCCACCAGGTCGGGCGCGCGGCGGGCATGGGCCAGAATCACGATGCCGGCGATCAGAAAGAGAAAGAAAATCACCCCGTTCGGGTCGCGGATGGTGGGCGGCGCCCATTCGGTGACCAGGCTGGTCACCTGCGAGCTGCTCAGGAGGTTGCGCACATAGCCGAGCACCTGCGCACCGCCGGGGTTGAGCAGCCAGCTCAAGCCGGTGAGGGCGCCGGCCAGGGCCAGGTGCCAGAGCGGCGGACGGGCGCGCCGCGGCGGCCGCTCCAGCACATCCTCCGCCCGCCCGACGGGCCGGCTGGCCCAGGCGCGCGCCTCGGCCCACTCCTCGATGCGCCGTCGCGCCGCCTCACCCACAAAGACCAGGGCGATCAGCGCCCCGCCGAGCAAAAAGGAGCCGTGCAGGTTCACCCACACCACACCGGAGAGCGGCAAGAGCAACAGCGACCGGTAGAAGCGCGCCGGTTCGGCCCGGCCGCCCCGCAACTCCGGCAGGCGCCACGCGCTGAGCACGTAGAGCGAGGCGATGAACAACGACAGCGCGTAGGTCTGCGGGCGCACGATCCAGTTGTCGAACGAGGCCGGCATGGTGGCCAGGAGCAAGAAGCCCGCGCTCAGCCGCGCCGACCCGCCGCGCCGCAGGCACAGGCGCAGCAAGAGACCATAGGCCAGCGCCAGCACCAGCGCCTGTACAAGAATGATCAGCGGCACGCCGCCGAGCTGGTACAGGGCGTAAAGAAACACCTGGGCCAGCCAGCTCTGGTTGTAGAACGGCTCGCCCGCGCGGGTGTACGAGAAGGCGTCAACGGCGGGGATCTGCCCGCTGGCGACGATCAGCCGGCCCGTGGCCATGTGCCACCAGAAGTCGTGGGGCGGGATGGGCGTCAACAAGGCCCGTAGCGCAACAAACGCCAGCGCCGCGAACAACCACACCTGGTCGAGACCCAGCCCCGCCAGGGCGATTCTGCCCCGTTGTCCAGCTACGACCTTCATCGGCGCCACACCTCGGTGCGACCATCGCCAAAGGTGCGCTGCCAGCCGGGGAGAGCCGGCAGCGTGCGCGCCAGTTCAGGCTGCAGTTCCGTATCTATCACCGCGCAGGCGATCGCGTGCCGGTCGAAAAAGCCGGCCACGTCGCGGCCCTCGCTCACCGCGCGGTACTCCTGCCACAACTCCAGCGGAAACAACTCCACCCGCGGATCGATGAAGTGCTGCGCCGCGGGATAGAGCGCCCAGGCCATGTACGAGCCATAGCCCATCTCGTTGAAGATCCGCCCCTCGCACGGCCTCTCCAGTAGATGCTCCACCGCGCCGACCGGCGTCTCGGTGGTGAAGAGCAACGGCGCGCCGGGAAGATCCACGAACAGATCGCGGTAGGCCTGCGGCAGATTGAGCAACGGCTTGCTCCAGGGTTGCAGCAGCGCCACCAGGGCCAGCAAGCCGAGCGCCACGGCCAGATTGGCCGCGCCGCCCGCGCCCCGCTCGCGCGGCGAGCGCCGCGGCGCCCCAAAAACCGGGCACGGCGCCGCCAGGGCCTGCGCGGCGATCGGCATCGCCACCATGCCCCACCAGATCACGTAGCGCATCCCCACGAAGGCCTGCCAGCCCAGGCCGCAGACCAGCAGCACCTCGGTGATACTCGGGCGGCGGCGGGCGAAGGCAAAGACGGCGATGACCCCCAGCACGCCCAGGTAGAACGCCGCGCCGGCTACGCTCCGGGGCGTCGGCGATTGCCACTCGCCGATCAACTGCTGGCTGGGGGCATTGCCGAGCATATCGCGCACGTAGCCAAACACGCCTGGTCCGAGCGGGTTGAGCAGGGTGGCTGCCAGCATCGCCGCCGCCGCCACGCCAAGGGCGCGCAGGCGTGCCCACGGTAGCGCCCGCGGCTGTCGCAGCACCCGCCGCAGCGTCTCGCCGGCCAGAAAGGTGGCCGTTACCAGCAGGCCCAGCACAAAAGCGCCGTGCAGGTTCACCCATACGGCCATGATCAGCGGCAGCGCCGCCAGCCAGCGGGGGGCCAGGCGCCCCTCGGCATAGCGGCTCAGCAGCATAAACACCGCCATAAAGGGCAGCCAGGACCAGATCTGGGTGCGGAGCAGCACATTGTTGATCGCCATCGCCGCCGCCGCGAACGCCGCCAGCGCCGCCAGTCGCCACGAGCCGCTGCGCAGCCGCGCCTCCACCGCGACCAGGGTGAAGACCGCCGCGCCGAGCAGGTTGCGCGCGAACACCACCAGCGGAAAGCCGCCCAGGCGGTACAACTGGTAGAATAACCACTCCCCCAGCCAGCTCTGATACACGTAGGGGTGATCGGCCGGCAGCGTCCAGGCGAACAGATTGGTGGTGGGGATGCCGCTCGTCGCGATCAACTCGCCGGCCTTGAGGTGCCACCAGAAATCGTTGGGCGAGGTAGGCACCAGGCTGATGCAGGCCGCGATCACGCTCAGCGACAGCAGCACCCACAGGTGGTCGAGGCGCAGTGCCGGCAGGGCGCGGGGGGGCGCTCGCGAGGTTGTCAGATCTGCCGCTGCGTTCGTTTCCATAGGTTTCCGTTCGTTTCTGTGCCTTCTGGTTCGCGGGCGAGGGTATAATACCATCTGGTTATTACGGGTGTGCCTGGCCCCTCACGCAGCCCTGGTCAACGCCGTTTTCGGAAGCGAGGCCCCAGTCACTATGCTTGCAGCACCAGCCGGCCCACCGATCCCCCTTCGCCCGGCCCCCGCCGTCGCCGATTGCACGGTGGTGGTGCCGACCTACAATGAGGCGGAGAACATCACCCGGTTGATCGAACTCCTGCTCGTCGACCCCCGTTGCCGGGTGCTGGTGGTGGACGACGCCTCGCCCGACGGCACCGGGGCGCTGGTGGCCGAACTCGCCCGCGCCGAGGCCCGCGTGGGGTTGCTGGCGCGGCCGGGCAAACTGGGGCTTGGCACGGCTTACGTCGCCGGCTTCCGGCGCGCCCTGGCCGAAGGCGCTGAGTATATTTTCGAGATGGACGCCGACTTCTCCCACGATCCGCGCTATCTCCCCGACCTGCGCGCCGCCGCCGAGGCCGGGGCGGACCTGGTCATCGGCTCGCGCTACGTGCCCGGCGGCGGTACCACCGATTGGGGCCTGGTGCGGCGGATCATCAGCCGCGGCGGCAATCTCTACGCCGGCCTGATCCTCTCCCTGCCCGTCGCCGACGCCACCGGCGGCTTCCGCTGCTACCGCCGCCGGGTGCTCGAACGGCTCGATCTTACCGCCGTGCGCTCGAATGGCTATGCCTTTCAAATCGAGATGGCCTACCGCGCCCACCGGGCCGGGTTTCGCATCGCCGAGGTGCCGATCATCTTCCCCGACCGGCGCGTGGGTCGCTCGAAGATGTCGCGCCGGATCGTCGTCGAGGCCCTGATCAACGTCTGGAGGCTGCGCCTCGGCCTGATCTGAAGGAGAGCCTGTCGTTATCCGAACACGTACCCGTTCGGGGCAAGTGCGGAGGACCACGTCTTCCCAGGAACCTCTTGCCGCCACGATTCGGGTAGGTCGAAGGTTGCAGTAGAGCCAAGCTTGCCTTACAGTCGTATGGCTCCTCGTCCCCTCCCCGAACCTCCCCGCCGGGGGAAGGAGTTCGGCGCCTCCCCCCAACGGGGGGAGGCTGGGAGGGGGGCAGACAGGCAAGGAAACTCAGTTTACAGACTAGTAAGGGAAGTTTTCGAATAAACCCCCAACCCTCTGGAGGAACCAGTGACAGCCGAGATCGCCGAAAAAATCGACCAGTTCGTGAGCGCCTACCGCGAACAACTCGAGCAAACGCGCCGCGAGGCGCAGGAAGTCGAAGTGCTTGTGCGCCAGGGCAGCGGAGAAGTGGAGAAGCTCGGTCAGCGCGAGCTGGCGGTCTCGAACCGGGTGCGGGATCTGGAGGTCAACCTCGACCGCTATAGCAAGGACGAGATCAAGAACTTCTACACCGCTGCCCAGGAGATGCAGATGCGCCTCCAGATCATGCGCGGCCAGCTCGATCAGGTGCAACTGCGCCGCGATGCCCTGCGCGCCCGCCAGACCCTGCTGGCCGACGTGGTGGCGCTGCTCGAAGAGGTGCGCGACTCGCTCAAGCGTGGCGCGACCCATTCCAACGATCATGGCCTCGACACTGAGACCATGATCGCCAATATCATCCAGTCCCAGGAGAGCGAACGTCTGCGGATCTCCCTCCAGATGCACGACGGCCCCGCCCAGGCCATGAGCAACCTGGTTCTGCGGGCCGAGATCTGCCAGCGTCTGCTCGATCACGACCTGGAGCAGGCCCGCGCCGAACTGAACGGCTTGAAGACGGCCATCAATACTACGCTCCAGGACACGCGCAAACTCATCTTCGACCTGCGCCCGATGACCCTCGATGATCTCGGCCTCATCCCGACCCTTCGCCGCTACACGTCGCAGTTCGGTGAAAAGAGCGGCCTTGAGATCAACCTGCTGGTGCAGAGCCTGGAGCAGCGGCTGCCCAGCCATTACGAAGTGACGATCTTCCGCTTCTTGCAAGAGGCGCTCAACAACGTCGCCCGCCACGCCAATGCCAACCAGGTGCGCGTGCTGCTCGACGGCTCGGGCAATACCTTGCAGATCCTGGTCGAGGACGATGGCAGCGGCTTCCATGTGAGCGAGACCCTCAATAACCTGAACGCCCGCCGCCACATGGGCATCGCCAGCATGCGCCAACAGATCGAGGTGCTGCTCCGCGGCGAGTTTGGCATCGAGAGCGCCATCGGTCGCGGTACCCGCGTTGCCGCGACTATTCCGCTCCCCTAGCCGCCGCCCCGTGGGCGCGATGCCCTGGGAGGGACCGGGTGGGCTTCGCCCTCCCGGTCCCTCCCCAACTGACCTCCGCTCCGGACCCCCTATCCCCGCCGCACCCGCGCCAGGTTCGTATGAAAGGTGCTTTGCCCGGCCAGATCCGCCAGATCGTCGGGCGTGGTCCAGTTGATGTTGCGGCCATCGGGCGACAGACTGCCCCAGTGGCCCTTGGGGGCCACCGCAACACCGGGAGGCACGTCGTCGGTGACGACGGCGCGCAGGCGACACCATCCACGCTCGTTTTCCACCACCACCTCATCGCCATCGCCGATGCCGCGGCGCGCGGCATCGGCAGGGTTGATCTCGATGAACGGCGCGCCTTCCTTTGCCCGCAGATCGGGCTGGTTGGCCAGGCTCGACGAGACGAAATGGTGCGATGCGCCCGACAGAACGATCAGGCGTTCGTCGTCGGGGCGCCCCGCCCGCTCGCGCAGGGCCGGCGGCTCGCCATAGTCGGGCAGCGGGTCGAGACCCTGGGCGGCTATGGCCGCGCTGTACAACTCCACCTTGCCCGACGGGGTGGGAAAGACGCCATTGGCAAACGGCACGTCGGCGCCCTCCAGGTTCAAGCGCACCGTTCCCTCGGCCTGCAATCGCTCCAGGGTGATCCCGGCCAGGAAGGGGGTCCTGGCGCGGGTCGCGTCGAGCACCCCGCGAATGGCTTCCTCGGCACTCTCGTGCAGCCACGGCTCGGTGTAGCCCATCCCCGCGGCCAGGAGGCGCATCACGTCCCAGTTGCTCCGGGCCTCGCCGCGGGGCGCGATGGCGGGGTGGTTGTACTGCAGGTACCGATGCCCGTAGGCGGCGTGGAGGTCGGTGTGCTCGAGCTGCGTGGTCGCCGGCAGCACCAGGTCGGCGTAACGGGCCGTGTCGGTGAGGAACTGCTCGTGCACCACCGTGAAGAGGTCCTCCCGCAGCAGGCCCCGGACAATCAGCCCGGCATTGGGCGCGGAGGTCACCGGGTTGGCCCCGTAGACGTAGAGGGCCATAATCGGCGGGTCGCGCACCTCGCCGGTGAGGGCGGCGCCGAGGCGGTTCATGTTCACCATGCGCGGCACGGGCGGGCAGTCCCGGTGATGCGCCAGCGCCTCGCCGTCCCAGGCCACGTAGCCGCCAGTGGAGAAGGCCAGGCCGCCGCCCCGAGCGCCGTACTGCCCCACCACCGCGGGCAGGCAGCACAGGGCGCGGAAGGTCTGCCCGCCGTTCTGGTGCCGTTGCACCCCGTCGGCCGTTTTGAGCAGGGCGGGCTTCGTCGTGGCATACCGGCGCGCCAGGGCCACGATGGCATCGGCGGGAACGCCGGTCAACGCGCTGGCCCGCTCGGGAGGGTACTGCATGGCCCGCTCGCGCAGCGCCCGCCAGCCCAGGCTGTGCGCCTCCAGCCAGGGCTCGTCGTGCAGCCCTTCGCTGAAGATCACCTGCATCAGGCCCAGCGCCAGGGCCGCGTCGGTGGCCGGGCGCAACTGGATGTGCTCGTCAGCCGAGCGAGCGGTGAGGGTGCGGCGCGGGTCAATCACTACCACATAGGCACCCTGTTTCTGGGCCTGGCGCAGAAAGGGCATCACGTGCGGCGCGGTGCTGGCCGGATTGTGCCCCCAGAGCAGGATCAGGCGGCTGTGGAGCAGATCGGCGTAATCCGGGCCATATCTGACCCCCAGGGTGGCCGCTACCGCGGCGTGGGCCGCCGCGCTACAGATCGAGCGTTCCAACCCGCTTGCGCCCATGCGGTTCCACAGGCGCTGGTTGCAGATGAGCATCTGCACCAGGCCCAGGGTGCCGCTGTAGGAGTAGGGCAGGATCGCCGCCGCGCCGTAGGTGGCGATGATCTCGCGCCAGCGGGCGGTAATGATGGCGATGGCTTCGTCCCAACTGATGCGTTCCCAGCGCCCTGCGCCCTTCGGCCCCGCCCGACGCAAGGGGTAGAGCAGCCGGTCAGGGCTGTAGACGCGCTCCAGGTAGGGCCGCACCTTGGCGCACAACCAGCCGCGGGTCACGGGATGATCCGGGTCGGCGTAAAACCGGAGCGCCTGACCATCCTCCACCTCGGTGATGGTGGCGCAGGTGTCGGGGCAGTCGTGGGGGCAGCAGCCACGAATTCGCATCATCGGCATGTCCCTTCCTTACGGTGACCACGGTCGTTGGCCATTTCGTTCCGAACCATCTCTCCTGGCAGGTGCGTGGAGAAACCCGGTTTTCCCATTCTATCCAACTTGCCCCCACCGCCATTCGCAGGCATACTACAGCATACGGAGCATCTGGCATGGTTCATACCGGCGTTGCCGTTCGGGGGTGCGGAGGGCGCAGCCGTCCGCACCCCCGAACGGTAACCGGGCAGGCCGCGCAGTAAAACCAGGTCTCGCACCGGTTCCTGTTACATTCAGCGTATGCGCACCATCGCCAGGTTTCCCTGGAACGCCGCCTACGGCAATCTCACATCCAAAATCCACAATCCGAAATAGTAGTATAGAGAGAGGCGCCATGCACAACGGAAACGAGCGGGGGTTCTTCTACGGCTGGGTGGTGGTAGTGGTTACGGTGCTGGCCCTGCTGGTTTCGGCGGGGATCCGCGCCGCGCCCGGCGTGCTCATCGTACCGCTTGAACAGGACATGGGCTGGAGCCGCACCCTGATCGCCACGGCTGTCTCGGTGGGGTTGCTGCTCTTCGGCTTTGCCGGGCCCCTCGCGGGCTGGCTGGTGGACCGGTGGGGGCCGCGGCTGGTAATGCTGGGCGGCCTCGGTCTGATGGCTGCCAGCATGGTCGCGAGCGCGGTGATGCGCGCGCCCTGGCAAATGCTGCTGTTCTGGGGTGCCGTGAGTGGCCTGGCGACCGGGCTGGTAGGGGCGGTCACGGGCACGGCGGTGGCGAACCACTGGTTCTATGCGCGGCGCGGCCTGGTGCTGGGCATCTTCGGGGCGGCCACCTCGGCGGGCCAGCTGATCTTCCTGCCCGTCGTCGCCCTCGCCGCGGTCAGTGTGGGCTGGCGCGGCGCCAGTGTGCTCCTCGCCGCCCTCGCCGCGGCACTGCTGCCGCTGGTTCTCGTGTTTATGCGCAATGGCCCCGGCGATATCGGCGCGTTGCCCTACGGGCTCAGCCAGGCCCCGCCGGCGCCGGCCGTGCGCCCCGCGGCCGCCGCGGTGATGGCTTTGGCCCTGCGTTCGCCCGCCTTCTGGCTGCTGGCAATCACCTTCTTCATCTGCGGCGCCACCTCCAACGGCCTGGTGGGCACCCACTTCGTGCCCCACGCCGTGGACCACGGCATCACCCACGCCACCGCCGCCGGCACACTGGCGCTTATGGGCATGATGAACTTCATCGGCACCCTCGGCTCCGGCTGGCTTACTGACCGCTACGACCCTCGCAAGCTCCTGGCGATCTACTACGGCTTCCGGGGGATCTCGCTGCTGTTCCTCCCATTTGTGACCAACCCGCCGGGGCTGACCCTGTTCGCGATCCTGTTTGGCCTGGACTACATCGCCACTGTGCCGCCCACCGCCGCCCTGGTCGCCGACAGCTTCGGGCGCCAGAACGCCGCCACGGTCTTTGGATGGGTCTTCTGCGCCCACCAGATCGGCGCGGCCCTCGCCGCCTGGCTCGGCGGCGTCGCCCGCGATGTCACCGGCGACTACGGCGTGGCGTTCCTCGCCGCCGGGGTGCTGGCCGTCGCCGCCACTGGACTCTCGCTCGGCATCCGCCGCGCGCCCGCCGCCGCCCTGGCCGCGGATTGATACGCACCGTGGGGCCGAAGCGTTGGCTGCGCCAGTGCTTCGGCCCTACTGGCGCTCCATATCCAGCAACGCCCGTTTGCGCTCGAGGCCCCAGCGAAAGCCCTGGAGCCAGCCATCGCTGGCCACGGCGCGGTGGCACGGCACCACCAGGGCCACCGGATTGGCCGCGCAGGCCCCGCCCACCGCCCGGGCCGCGCCCGGCCCCAGGTCCAGCGCGGCAGCGATCTGCCCGTAGGTGCGCGTTTCACCGTAGGGAATGGCGCGCAACGCCTCCCAGACCCGGCGCTGGAAGGGCGTGCCGGGCAGATCGAGGGGCGCGTCGGGGCAGGGCCCGCGCCCCTCGAGGTAGCTGGTCAGCCCTGTGGCGATGGCGGCGAGCCTGGCATCGTCACGCACGATCCGCGCCTGCGGGAAGGCGCGGTGCAGTTCGCTCTCCAGCGCGGCAACGTCCTCTCCAAAGGCAACCCGGCACAGCCCCCGCGCGGTTGCGGCAACCAGCAGCCAGCCCAGGGGGCTGCCGGCGATGGTGTAGTCGATGTCCATCCGTAAGGCGCCTCATTCTCTCCGATGTTGCGGCAGGGGCGCGGAGAAACCGGGTTTCCCCGCACCCCCTCCGGGCCAACCAGCCGGGGCTCAGGGAAAGCCAGTTTCCCGAACGTTCACCGTAGACTCACCAGCAACACCCCCACCAGCACTGCTACCACCCCTGCCCACTGTGCCCGGACCAGACGCTCGCGCAGCAGCACCCAGGCCAGCAGCACGGTGACCCCGCTGAAGATCGAGGCCAGGGCCGTTACCACGCTGACGTAGGCGGTAGCGATGCCGGTGTTGTAGGCCAGGAAGCCGATGGTGTCAAGCGACGTGGCGATCGCGATCATCCCAAGGAGGCGCGGCGAGAGCGGCGCGGGAGGCTGCCGCCGCCAGAGCAGGGCGAGGGCCGCAACGCCGCAGGCCATCACCCGCCCGATGAAAATGGGCCAGGCGATGCCCAGGCCCGCCGTGACCGGCCCGAGCAGGTAGAAAAAGACCCCATAGGCCAGCGCCGCGCCCAGGGCCGCCGGCACACCCTTCAGCACCAGGGGTTCCCCCCCTCCGCCCCGTGAGACCACCACCACGCCCGCCATAACCAGTGCCACCCCCGCCAGCGTCACCGGGGCGAGCCGTTCGCCGCCCAGTATCGCCAGGACCGCCGTAACGACCGCGAAACTGGCACAGATCGGCGAGACGATCATCACCGTGCCCACCGCCAGCGCCCGGTAGAGGAACAGCGTCCCGGCAACGTTCAACGTGTTCACCGCCACCCCCAGGGCCCAGAGTACCGGGTCGAACGGAGGCAGATCGCGGCGGGCCAGCAGCACCAGCCCGATGCTGAGCATCCCCGCGGCCTGAATGTACAGCAACGTCGCCAGCGGCCCGATGCGCCGCGAGATGCGGCTCAGGGCGAAATCCCCGCCACCCCAGCCCAGGGCCGCCAGCAACCCAAAGAAGATACCCATCACCGTCCTTTGCCCCGAAAGTAACCCGCCCGAAAGGCCACCGCCGCCACCAGCGCCACCAGCGCCAGTATGATCAGACACTCGATCCAGCCGATGGTCATCGCGCTAATCCTGTAGATTCCTGAACGCCGTGCCCGGGCGACGAACGCCCTCGGCGATCCGGCGCGGATCGCCGTGCGAGAAATTTAGCCGCAGCGTATCGGCCCCGCCACCCAGCGGATGCAACGGCGCCTCAGGCACGAAGGCAACGCCCTGCGCCAGCGCCACTTTGCGCAAGCGGCTCGCGTCCAGCCTCGGAGGCAGGCTGAGCCAGAGACTCCCCCCGGACAGTCGCGTCCAGCGTACCGTGGCGGGCAGTTCGCGCTCCAGGGCGGCGAGCATCCCGTCGCGCGGATCCCGGTAGAGACTTTGCCTCAACTCCACGCCCCTGCCAGGGATAGTGTTCACATCTACCGAACACATTCGCACCGCAGAGGGCTTCAAAAATTTCATCCTCTCCGTTCCTCTGCATGCTCTGCGGTACATCTAAACAGGTACGCCCCTGCCAGGGTCGCCTCGCCATCGGGGCAGGACTGCGCTACAATGGCGGGGTTCACGCAGGCACCGGCGCGGTTGTGTCAGATCCAGGGCCCACCCCACCGCCAATCGCCCGGCACGGACTATGTTTGAACACATCGCTCTGCTCCACAGCCGGATGCAACTCACCCTCACGGCGCTGATGGCCCTGCTGGCCATCTGGGCGCTGCTGTGCGCCCTGCGCGGGCGGGTGGGCCAGAGCTACATCGGGGCGCTGTGGGTGGCGCAGTTGCTCATCGTGGCGCAGTGCGGGTTAGGCGCGCTGCTGCTGGCGCGCAACCTGGCGCTGGCGGGGCCGCTGGCGCTGCACATTATCTACGGCATCATAGCCCTGCTGCTGCTGCCCGGCGCCATCGCCTACAACCGCGGGCGCGCGGGCCGGGGAGAGGCGCTGGTCTTCGCGACCATCTGTCTCATGTTACTCGTCGTCGTGGCGCGGGCCTACGAAACGGTGCGCTAACACAAACCGCCACGCGGGCGCGTGGCGGCGGTTCATCTGGCTGGGGGACAGGGACTCGAACCCCAACTACCTGAGCCAGAATCAGGCGTTCTACCGTTAAACTATCCCCCACTGGGATGGTGCCGAAGGTGGGATTTGAACCCACACGGGGTTGCCCCCACTACGCCCTGAACGTAGCGCGTCTGCCAGTTCCGCCACTTCGGCATGCCATACTAGCTTACCACCGCGAATTATACGACGGAGGGGGGGCTTTGTCAAACGTTAATCGGCGAGTGCGGCGAGTTCAGGGCCAATACAAAGTCTTTGGGGCGAGCCCCAGACTTCACAATTTTTCATTGGTTTTGGACGCGCAGCCGCCAGAACCACCGAAGAATAATCCCCGGGGCGGCTACGCCGCCCCGCCCCCCGAGGTGGATGTGCATCAGCCCCATTGGCGAGGGCGGCGGGCGCTGCCTGCTGCGGCGCATCCAACGAAAAGGGCCGCAACAGAACCTGGATCCGGCCCCGACCATCAGGCCGGAGAACCACCGGGAAGATCGGCGGAGGAGCGGGGCGATGCCCCGCTCCTCCGCTTGGCGTTGGCTAGTCCATCATTGGCGGCAGGTCCTGGCCATAGCTGCGCTGGAGCGGCAGTTCGGGAATGAGCAGGGAGAGCGCCAGCCCGATAACGGCCAGCCAGATAGCGTACCAGTAGATCGTTGTGACGCTGGTGGTAAACGCGCCCTTTAGTGCAACATCAATCTGTTCACCCAGCGCTCGACCCTCGGCGCGAGCCGTCTGCTCGGCCTCGTCGAGGCGACTCAGGACCTGAGTCAGTGCCTGTTCACGTGCCGGCGCCGGCAGCGTTCCGATCATATCCAGCATAGCCTTCTGCTGATCGGGCAGTTGCGGATCGGCGCGCAGCACGGCTATCGCCCGGGGATCGGCGTCGCGCAACGCTCGCGTGATCAGATCACGACGGGCAGCAAACTGCTCGGCAATCGCCTGCTCGATACGCACCGCCGGATCGACCGTCGCGCCACTCGCCCCTTCGCCGGCGCCCATACCGTTGCGCAGGGTGCTGCTGTCGAAACGCGCCGCCATTTCAGGCGGCAACTGGGCCTGAATAGGCGCAAGATTCGCGCTCAGGGTTGTGGTCAGCACAGCGGTGAGGAGCGCGCCAAAGACGGACGACCCCACCACCTGCCCGATCTGCTGGAAGAACTGGCGGCTGGCCGTCGCCGCGCCCAGATCAGTGCGCGGCACCGCGTTCTGCATGGCCAGATTGAGGATCGGCATCGACGGCCCCAGCCCTAACCCCAGCGCAATCATACGCAGCCGCACCATCCAGATCGAGGTGTCAGGGGTCAGCTTCGTCAGCCACCAGAGTGAAGCCACAATGATCGCCATTCCGCCGATGATCACCCCTTTGTAGCGCCCGGTGCGCTGCACGATCTGCGACGAGACCATCGCGCCCACCACCAGACTCAGCGTGAGGGGTATCAAGGTCGTACCGGCAGCGGTCGCGCTCACCCCCAGCACATTCACCAGGTAGAGCGAGAGGAAGAAGATCGCGGCGAACAGCGTTGCGCCTACCGTCACACCAATCAGCGCGGTGAGGGTAAAGGTGCGAATGCGGAAGAGGTGCATTGGCAAGATCGGGGATTCGGCGCGCCGTTCAATCAGCAGGAAGAGGGCCAGACCTGCCGCGCTGACGGCAAACATGCTCAGAATCAGCGGCGACGTCCACGGATAATCGTTCTTATCCAGGGTCAGCGCCAGCAGGAAGGGGATCACCGTTAGCAGCAGCGTCACCGCACCGGCATAGTCGATCGCCGGCGCAAGGCCGCTGTGCAGGCGCGGCAGTTTGGCGATGATGAAGCTCAGCGCCACCACTCCGAGCGGCAAATTGACGAAGAAGACCCAGTGCCAGCTCAGGTTGTCGGTGAGCATGCCGCCAATAAATGGCCCTACCACACTGGATAGACCGAACACCGCGCCGAACATGCCCAGGTAGCGCGCCCGTTCCGCTGGCGCAAACAGATCGGCCGGGATGGCAAACGCGGTCGAAGTCAGCGCCGCCGCGCCAAAGCCCTGCAAGCCGCGGAAGATCACCAGTTGAGTCATGCTGCTTGCCAGTCCGCACAACAGCGAGCCTGGCAGGAAGACGACGATCCCGAACAGCAAGACATATTTGCGACCGTAGATATCCGAGAGCTTGCCATAGATCGGCACCATTGCCGTTGAAGCGAGCAGATAGCTGGTCGAAACCCAGCCGATCAGCTCGATGCCCTGCAAATCGGCGACGATCCGTGGCAGCGCGGTTGAGATGATCGTCTGATCCAGCGCCGAAAGGAACAGACCCAGCAGCACGCCAATGAGAATCAGCACCTTGCTGCGCTGATCGAGCGTCGCCGCGTAATCGATCCGGGTGGCGGTTACAGTAGCCGGAGAGGTTGTGGTAGCCATACGGTGGTGATGCTCCTATGGGATCGTAACCAGGTTCCATTCCCGGCAGGCCGCGCTGAGCGCCTGCCCCAGTTGTTCGAGCAATTCAGGCGGTAAGCGGCGCAGATGGCGGCTGGTTTCGTTCAAGCGGATCTGCCGCGCCTCGGTCACCAGCGCCTCCCCGGCCGGAGTAAGCGAGACCAGCTTCTGCCGCCGGTCGCGCGACGCTTCGTGACGCTCAACCAGACCGTCCTGCACCAACTGCTCGATGATCTGGCTGGTCGTGCCCAGCGCCAGATTGAGATGTTCACTCAACGAAGAAATCGTGGCTGCCTGATGGCGCTGAATGTGCATGAGCGAAACCAGTCGTGGCATCGAGAGATTGGCGCGCTGGAGAAACTGCAACAGCGTCTCCATGCTCTGGCCCATCAACTCGCTGTGAACAAGGTTGAATAGTTCAGCAACGCGCTCCGGCGTGAAGGGCGGGTCGAGTTCGTGATACACGGTTTGATCCTTCAAATAGTTCGGATTATCTAACTATTTGAAGAATATAACCATTTCCCGCCGCTGTCAAGGGGCAGCGCGCACCGGGCGACCAGCTCTGACCGGCGTCCCTTCCTGATGGGGACCTCGGGCGCGCGGTGCAGCGACATCTAACATCTCTCTAATTGCGGAGTTCGACGCCTTCAGGTACAATACACAGCGAAACAGTGTGTCAACGGTGACTACGGGGAGGGCCTGGCCCTCCCTCGCCAGTTCATCGAGTGTCGTTCCAGAATCAGGGAGGGTGTACGAAGCCATGCCAACGTACGTTTACGCCTGTGATGCCTGTGGCAAGCAGTTCGAGCAGTTCCAGAGCTTCAAGGATGAACCGCTTACCGTGTGTCGCTGTGGCCAGGCGGGAAAGGTACGCCGGCTGATCCAACCGGCTGGCATCGTCTTCAAGGGGTCCGGCTGGTACATTACCGATAGCCGTAAGCCCGATACAAGCGAGAAGAGCGCATCGAGTGAGTCTACCGCCGCCAATTCTGACGCTTGAACCCGCCCATCGCCTCCCCTGGCCGGCTGCCTTTACTCGCCGGCCCTGGCCTTCTCGCCCTGGGTGTAGCTGTAGTTAGGGGCGTCGCATGCCGCGGCGCCCCCTTGAGCACTTCGGTCGCCCGCCGTCGCCCGAACTCACCCTAGCGGAAGGTTGTGTTATGCCCCTCTCCAGTGCCCTGCGCGTGCTGCGCGACGATGTGCGCGCCATCTTTCGCAATGACCCGGCCGCGCGCAACCTGGCCGAGGTGTTGCTCTACCCCGGCCTGCATGCTATTATCCTTCACCGCGTCGCCCACGCCATCCATCGCCGTGGCGTGCCCTTCGTCCCCCGTCTGATCTCGCAGATCTCGCGTTTCCTCACCGGGATCGAGATCCACCCCGGCGCCCGTATTGGCCGCGGCTTTTTCATTGACCACGGCATGGGCGTGGTGATCGGCGAGACCGCCGAGATCGGCGATTGGGTCGTGCTCTATCAGGGGGTGACCCTCGGCGGCACCGGGAAGCAGAAGGGTAAACGCCACCCCACCCTCCGCGATGAGGTGGTCGTGGGGGTCGGCGCGATTGTGCTCGGCGATATTACCGTCGGCGAGGGCGCCCGTATCGGCGGCGGCGCGGTGGTAGTCAAGGACGTGCCGCCCCACGCCACCGCCGTTGGCGTTCCTGCGCGCATCGTCGCTACCCGCGATCCGCGCACCGGCGTGACCCGCCGCGTCGAGGTGCTCCCCGACCCCGAGGGCGAGATGCTCCGCGGCCTCCACGATAAGGTGCTCGAACTCGAGGCGCGCCTCAGTGACCTGGAAGAGGTGACCCACACGCACCACGCCGAACATCGCCTGACCTACGACGCCCTCCCCGAGAGCCTCTGGCGCACGCTCTACGATGCTCCGCGCAACGGCGGTGACGAGGAGTACAATCTCGGCGCGGGGATCTAGAGCATCGACCGAATGCTTGATCCCCTGAGAACCCTGAGCTGTGCGGCTCGCGGCGCTCGCGCCGCTATCGTTGCGGGTCAATCGTTTCGAGAAACGCTCTAGCACCGGTCCGGAAAACCAGATCGCTGCATTGCTTTTCGGTCAGGGATCGCCCTCCTCGCAGCTCCCCGGGAGTTGGCGAGGGCAAATCCGGATAGTGTTCACATCTACCGAACACGTTCGCCCCGCAGAGGGCGCGGAGGGCTTCAAAACGTTCACCCTCTACGTTCCTCTGCGCACTCTGCGGTAAATCTGAACACGTACCAAATCTGCAATCCAAAATCTAACATCCACAATCGCCATGCCTATCACCATCTACAATACGCTCACCCGCGCTACCGAGCCGTTCGAGACGCTTGAGCCCGGCGTGGTGCGCATGTACGTCTGTGGGGTGACGCCCTACGATGAGGCCCACATCGGCCACGCCATGTCGGCGGTGGTCTTTGATGTGATCCGGCGCTACCTGGAGTTCCGCGGCTATAGCGTGCGGCACATCGTCAATTTTACCGATGTTGACGATAAGGTCATCGCCCGCGCCGCCCAGCTTGGCCGCGATCCCCTCGAACTCTCCTCCGAACTGGCCGAGGAGTTCCTGGCCCAGCTTCGGGCGCTGAACGTGCTGCCCGCCAGCGCCTATCCTCGCGTCACCCGCACCATCCCCGAGATCATCGCCTTCATCCAGGGCCTGATTGAGCGGGGACACGCCTATGTCGCCGATGGCGATGTCTATTTCCGCGTCTCCAGTGACCCTGACTACGGCAAGCTCTCTGGACGTTCGCTCGAGGATATGCTCGCCGGCACCCGTTTTGAGGTGGACCCGCGTAAGGAATCTCCCGCCGATTTTGCCCTCTGGAAGGCCGCCCGGCCCGGCGAGCCGGCCTGGGATAGCCCCTGGGGCCCCGGTCGTCCGGGCTGGCACATCGAGTGCTCGGCGATGAGCATGCAGCACCTCGGCGAGCAGATCGACATTCACGGCGGCGGCGCCGACCTGATCTTCCCCCACCACGAGAATGAGATCGCCCAGAGCGAGTGCCTCACCGGAAAGCCCTTCGCCCGCTACTGGGTGCACAACGGCATGCTGCAACTGGTCAACCCCGAAACGCGGCAGGTCGAGAAGATGTCGAAGTCGCTGGGCAATGTGGTGACGGTGGCGAGCTTCCTCGAACGCTACGACGCCGATGTCTTCCGGCTGATCGTGCTGAGCAGCTCCTACCGCAGCCCCCTCACCTACAACGACGAGGTTGCCGCAGATAATGCCCGCAAGCTCGAACGGTTGCTCACCGGGCTGCAACCGCCCACCGGCGCCCTCACCGAGGGGCCGCCCGTCGCCGCCCTCGCCGATGCCGTCGCCACGGCTCGCGCGCACTTCGTCGCGGCGATGGACGCCGATTTCAATTCCGCAGGCGCCCTGGCGGCGCTCTTCGAACTGGTGCGGGCGATCAACAGCGCCCGTGACGCCGGCGTCGGCGGCGCGCCCTTCGTCACGGCCCAGAACGCCCTGCGCGAACTGGCCGGCGTCCTCGGGCTGCGCCTCAGCCCGCGCCCCACGGGGAAACTCCAGGACGTGGCGCCATTCATTGACCTGCTGGTGGAGGTGCGGAGCGAGTTACGCAAGGCGCGCCAGTTTGCCCTGGCCGACCTGGTGCGCAGCCGTCTGGCCGATCTCGGCGTGACGCTCGAAGATGGTCCCCAGGGTACGCGGTGGAAACTGTCATGAACTGGCTCGAACTCTCGGTTGAAGTTGACGGCGAGGCGGTCGAGGCGGTCTCCGAGGTGCTGGCCCGCTACGGCTACAATGGCGGCGTGGTGGTGGAACCGGCCTGGACGCCGGGGGACGAGGGGCCGGAGTTCCGCTACGATACCACCCGCCCGAGTGTGCTGCGCACCTACCTGCCCCTGGACGAGCAGGCCGAAGATACCCGGCAGCGTGTCGAGCGGGCCCTCTGGCACCTCGGCCAGATGCGCCCCATCGGCCCCCTCCGGACCCGCGCGCTCGCGGAGGAGGACTGGGCCAATGCCTGGAAGCAGCACTACGCCGTGCTGCGGGTCGGCGAGCGTATCGTGATTGTGCCTTCATGGCTCGAGCATCACCCCGCCCCTGACGATGTTGTGCTGCACCTCGACCCGGGGATGGCCTTCGGCACCGGGCTGCATCCCACCACCCAGCTCTGCCTGCGGCTGCTCGAGCGCCACGCGCACCCGGGCCAGCGGGCGCTCGACCTGGGGACGGGCAGCGGTATTCTGGCCATCGCCGCCGCTCGCCTGGGCGTGGATGCGGTGCTGGCCCTCGACAACGACCCCGTGGCCGTCGCCGTGGCCGCCGAGAACGTCGCCCGCAACGGGGTGAGCGAGCGGGTGACGGTGGCCGAGGGCAGCCTGGGGGCCGGGGCGCGCATGGGTCACTGGCTGAGCGGCGACTTTGGCCCTTCCGAATCCTCCGCGCCGGAGGCCGCCGCACCAGGCTCGGGGCCGTTCGACCTCATCGTCGCCAACCTGATCGCCCGGGTGCTGGTGATCCTCGCCGCCGATCTGGCCGCGGCCCTGGCCCCCGGCGGCACACTCATCAGCAGCGGCATTCTTGACGCCCGCGAAGCCGAGGTCGAGGCCGCCTTCGCCGCCGCCGGCCTGCACCTGCTCGAGCGCCACGCCGAGGGCGAATGGGTCGCCCTGGTGCATACTCTGGTTCCCCCAACCAGCAACGTTTGACACACCTCAGGCGTCGTCTTAGCGACGTGCTTGACGTTCAACCAGCGCCTGTTCGTCCAGAACCGGCACGTAGATGAACCTCGCCGGACATGCTCCAGGTGCGGCAGTACAGGGTTGCTACACCCTACCCGCCGCTACCTGGAGCGTTTCCATGGCAACGCATCATCCCCGCGCTCCTCTCCTCACTTCCATCAGCCCTGATTTACCGGGTGCGATCGGCGCCATCCGCATGCTATACGCGGTATACTACATGGTATTCGCTACCTGTGTGCATAGACCTCCCCGGGGAGAATACCAATGTCTGATCCGGAGACTCGTCTTCCTCCGCAGGCCGACACCCTGCCTCCTGCGCCCCCTGCCGAGAACGTCCGGGCGCCCCTTCCTCCGGCTGCACCAGATGATATGCCGCGTGGACGGCGCCGGTTGCTCATCTTGCTGGCGGCGGCCCTGGGCGCCTTCGTCATCGTCGCCAGTATCGGCCTGCTCCTGGTGGTCCTGACCAACCCGGTGCTGCGGGGCCGGCTGGCCTCGCTCACCGCGGGTCAGGCCGGCCCGCCCCCCGACAGCCCGAACAAGTTCGTCGCCATCCCCGATGGCCCGGTGGCGATCACCGACGACTTCAGCCAGCCATCCAGTCGCTGGGATCGCTCGCAGACCCGTATCAACGGCGGCGCCTACGAACTGACCCTCGAACTGCCCCACTTCGACTCCTACGGCCTCTATCTGGGCGTGGCCGACGTGCGCGACTTCGACATGGCCGTGGACGTGCTGCCGGTCAGCGGCGATCTGACCTCCGAGTTCGGCATTCGTTTCCGCCAGGCCGCCCCTGATGACCACCTGCTCTTCTCGATCAGCCCGTCGGGCTACTTCCGCCTCGCCCGGGTGCGCGATGAGACCTACACCTCCCTCGTGCCCTGGACCCCCGACCCACGCATCCGCAGGGGCCTGGGGGTGAGCAACCGGCTGCGCGTGGTTGCCGAGGGGGCCTCGATCCGCGCCTTCATCAACGGCGAGCAGGTGCTGGAGTACACCGATGAACTCCAGCAGGCGGGCCAGCTTACCCTGGGCCTCGTAACCTTCGAGCAGGGCGATCTGACGGTCCGCTTCGACAACATCGAGGGCGCGGTGGCGCCGATCGTTGACGCGCCCCGCGACGAATGGGTCGAACTGCGCGAGGATTTCAGCGACCCCAAACGCGCCCAGTGGAGCGTGGGCGGCGCCACCATTGTGCAGGAGACCTACGAGGTCTTCGTCGGTGGCGAGGTGGTGTCGTGGCAGCAACCTCTGCCCGTTGGCGCTTCTCAGGTGGAGCGGGACTTCGTACTGGAAGTGGACGCCACGCTGGTGGCGGGAGAGGGCGGAGGCAGCGGCTACGGCCTGATGTTCGGCGACGACGCCGCCTTCAACTTCTTCGCCCTGATCGTCTTCCCCGAGGGGGGCTACATGCTCTACCGCAACGGCGCCGACGGCGGCCTGGTCATTCCTCCGGTTCCGGCGCCCGCGGTGCGCACCGGCCTCAACGCCACCAACCGCATCAAGCTCGAGGTGCGCGACCGGCGGCTGGCGATCAGCATCAACGACGAGGTGCTGGCCGAACTGGAGTTTACCGACGGCGTCAACCTGAAAGGCCGGGCGGGCCTGGTCATCCAGGGCGCGGACACCTCCGAGGTGCGCGCGCGCTTCGATAATTTCCGTCTGGAGGAACTACCCTGAGGTGAACCCGGGTCACCTCTGGGAGGGGCGCGAGGTGGCTAGGCCCCCCCGCGCCCCTCCGTGACCATCACGCGTTCCGGCCCCAGCACCTGCCGCAACGCCTCGAGCAACCCCGGCGACACGGCGATCGTATGCTGTGATTCCAGAACTACCGTGCCCACGCCGTTGGGCAGGTAGAGCGTCACCTGATCGGGACCGGCGCTCTCGCGCAGCACGCTGTACACGTCCTGCATGCGCCGCACGTCACCCTCGTGGTCGCCGGTGCGGGGCAAGTAGAGCCGCAGGGTTCGCCCGGCAACCGGCAAGCGGGTAGCTGTGTCGTGGTGATGGCCATTGCCACTCATAGCGTGCCCTCTTCCCTGATCGTGGCCATTGAGCTTCACCTGTCGCCGGGCGCGAGCGGGCGCGGCCGTCGCCGCGGGCGGGGGGGCGACGGGCGGCAGCGTCTCTGGCAGCGTTGCCGCTTCAATGACCGCCGGCATCGGCTCCGGCGCCTCGCCAATACCCTCCAGGTCCATCTCACTGGGCGCGATGATCGGCGCCGCCTCCGGGGCCGCGGTGACCATCTCGACCGTTTCGACCACCAACTGGGTCGTGTCGCGGCGGTTATCAACCCGCGCGGTGACCTTCACCGCGGCGTCGTCGCGCAGCAGATCGCCATACCTCGCCAGCGTCCTGGGGAAGGCGACCAGTTCGATCGCGCCGGTGAGATCCTCGAGATTGGCAACCAGCATCGCCTCGCCCTTCTTGGTGGTGATGCGACGGACGCCGCTCAGCACCCCGACGAACGTCATCAGCGTGTTGAGGTTCTCCTCGGTAATATCGCCCAGGTCGCTCACCCCGGCGCGATCGACCCCCTCAAGCGCCCGCGCAACCGGGTCGGCGGAGAGGGTGAGGCCCAGCAACTCCTTTTCCCAGAGCAGTTCTTCCTTGGTTTCGGCGGCGGTGGTGAGAATGGAAGGCATGGGGATACGCGGCACGCGCAGGCTGGCCGCCCCGCCGCTCTGCTCCCCGAAGACATCGAACAGGGAACTCTGGCCGATCTCGCGGGCCTTCTGGGCCTCGGCGCCGGCGCTCACCGCCTGGTCGAGGATGGCCAGTTTCTGGCGGCGCGAGCCGGGGAGCGCGTCGAGGGCGCCGGCCTTGATCAGGCTCTCCAGCAGCCGCTTGTTGAGCGCGTGGCGATCCACCCGCGCGCACAGATCTTCGAGCGACTGGAACGGGCCGTTGGCCTCGCGTTCGGCGATGATCGCCTCGACGGGTCCCTCGCCCACATTTTTGATCGCCGCCAGGCCGAAGCGGATGCCGCGCTGGTAGGTCACATCGGGCGGCAGGGGTTGGCCAGGGTCCAGGGGTTCAATGGTGAAGCCCTTGTGCGAGCGATTGACATCGGGGCCAAGCACGGCCACACCGAGGCGGCGCGCCTCCAGAGCCGCCCTGGTCACATCCTCGAGCACGCCGCCCGCGCCGGTGAGCACGGCGGCCATGTACTCCACCGGGTAATTCACCTTCAGCCAGCAGGTCTGATAACTGAGCAACCCGTAGAGGGTGGCGTGCGGACGGTTGAAGGAATAGCCGGCGAAGGGCAGGATCAGTTCCCACAACTGGTCGGCGATCTCCTGGCTGATGCCCTGTTTCAAGCACCCCGCCTTAAAGATCGCCTCGTGCTCGGCCATCAGGGCCTTGTTCTTCTTGCTGATGGCCTTGATGACAATGTAGGCCTGGCCCAGGGTGTAATCGGCCACCGTCTGGAGCAACTGCATAATCTGCTCCTGGTAGACGATCACCCCGTAGGTGTCTTCGAGGATCGGCTCAAGGATCGGATGCAGATAGCGGATCTGCTCGGGATGGTGCTTATTGTGAATATAGACCGGGATCTGCTCCAGGGGGCCGGGGCGATAGAGCGCCACCATGGCGTAGAGATCCTCGACGCGGGTGGGTTTCAACTGCATCAGGTAGCGGGTCATGCCCGGCGACTCCAACTGGAAGACGTTGCGGGTTTCGCCGCGGCTGAGGCTCTCGAAGACCTTCGGATCATCGGTGGGAATATCATCGAGCCACATGTGCCGCCCGGTGGTCTGCTCGATGTACTTGAGGGCCTCGGCCACCACCGAGAGGTTGGTGAGGCCGAGGATATCCATCTTGAGCAGGCCCATCTTGGCGAGCGTGGGGCCCTCATAGGCGGCCATCAGGGCGTTTTCGTCCTTAGTGGTGCGCTGGAGGGGCACGATCTCTGCCAGGGGCGTGCGGCTGACCACCACGCCGCAGGCATGGGTGCCCACCGAGCGCATGCGCCCCTCGACCCGCTGCGCGGCGTCGATCAGCTCGCGGAGTTCCGGCTGCGTCTTGTAGATCTGCTTCAACTCCGGCACCCGCTCCAGCGCCTGGGCGATGGTGATCCCGACGGGCAGGGGCGGGATCAGCCTGGCGACCCGGTCCACCTCACCGAGCGGCAGATCGAGGACACGGCCCATGTCGCGCAGGGCCGCCTTGGCCCCCAGGGTGCCGTAGGTGATGATCTGGGCCACGTTCTCGCGCCCGTACTTCTGGGTCAGATAATCGAGGATCTCCTGGCGGCGCGAGTCGGCGAAGTCGGTGTCAATATCGGGCATCTCCAGACGCTCGCGGGAGAGGAAGCGCTCGAAGAGCAGCTTGTTCTTCACCGGGTCCACATCGGTAATGCCCAGGCAGTAGAGCACCAGCGAGGCCCCCGCCGAGCCGCGGGGCAGGCAGGGGATGCCCCGCGAGCGGGCGTATTTCACGTAGTCCCAGACGATCAGCATGTAGTCGGGGAAGCCGGTGGCGTTGATCACGTCCAGTTCATCGCGGAGGCGGGTGACGTAGTGCTCGGGCGGGTTGCCGTTGAAGCGCCGCATCAAGCCCTCCTCGCACACCAGGCGGAGGTAGGAGGCGGCATCGTGCCCCTCGGGCAGATCGAACTGCGGCAACTGCACGCGCCCGAAGTCCAGCTTCAGGTTGCACATCTCGGCGATGCGGCGGGTATTCTCCAGCGGCGCCGTGCCGTAGCGCTTGAACTTCTCCCACATCTGCTCGCCAGACATGATGTGGTAGCTCTCGTCCATGGCGTAGTCTTTGGCGCAGAACTCACGGTAGGTGAGGTTCATGCCCATCGCCATGACCATGTGCTGGGTAGTGCGATCCTCGGGGCGCACGAAGTGGGTGTCGTTGGTCACCACCATGGGGATGCCCAGTTCACGGCTCATGCGCACCAGTTCGTCGTTGATGCCCTCGAGTTCAGGCGTATTGTCGTGGAGTTGCAGTTCCAGGTAGTAATTCTCCGGCCCCAGGAGATCGCGGAAAAAGGCCGCCGTCCGGCGCGCCTCATCGGCCTGATGGGCCTGGATCTGGCTGATCACCTCGCCAGCGATGCACGACGAGGTAACGATCAGGCCCTCGTGGTACTGCTCGAGCAGCGCGCGGTCAATGCGCGGGCGGGCGAAGACGCCCTTGCCCATCCCGTCGAGGTGGGCGCGAGTGGTGAGCCGGACAAGGTTGCGATAGCCGATCTCATTCTTGGCAAGTAAGAGGAGATGATAGTAATTCTTCCCGCTACGGACCATGGGATCGCTGCGCGATCCCGGGGCCAGATAGGCTTCCATGCCGATGATCGGCTTGACGCCGGCCTTCTTCGCCGCCTCGTAGAACTCCATGGCGCCGTACATCACGCCATGATCGGTGAGCGCAATGCTATCCATGCCCAGTTCGGCCGCCCGGGCGGCGATCGCCGCCGTGGAGGCGTAGCCGTCCAGCAGGCTGTACTCTGAGTGGACGTGCAGGTGGACGAAGTCCTTCATGGGTCCTCACCCTCTCTGACGGGGGGCGCCTCTAAAAAGTGTTTACAGTTAAATTGGGTCGTAGACGTTCTGGAGATAGGTAAAACGTATGTTTTCCACAATGCGCTGTCAGAAGATCCGCATTGCAATCGCATGAATAAACATAACGAACGGTGCGAACAGGTATTCGACGCGCGGCTTCCATTATAGCACAGGGCCGGCATGCGTAAAGAGTGTAAAAGGTGAAAAGCAGGTTGCGGTCTGGTTCGTGTCTCGCGGCGGGGTGAGGGCGGCTACACTGCTCTGGAGGGGGCTATGCAATTACCCGCATATCGGGGAGGGGCAGCTCCAACCTCCCTGCCCGTCTGAACGGGCAGGAGCGACCGGCCGGTCACCGCTGCCGTTGCGCGGCGACGCCCGACGCTCCGCCGGCGCCGGTCCCGTCGCCGCATGCGGCATCCGGACGCGCTCCTGCGGAACAGCACATCCGGCAATCCAAAATCCCAAATCCAAAATCCAAAATCGACATTACTCGTACCGCAGCGCCACCAGCGGGTCGAGGCGCGCGGCGCGCGCGGCGGGGTAGAGGCCGGCCACGATCCCTACCAGGGCCGCGAAGGCCAGCGCCGCCAGGGCCAGCCACCATGGGGTGACGAAGAACGTGCCTTCGACCGGCAGCCGTTCCCGCGCGATGTACCAGTTGATCACCTGGTTGAGCAGAATACCGATCAACCAGCCGCCGATGATGCCGATCGCGCCGCCGATCAGCCCGATCAGTCCCGCCTCGAGCATGAAGATGCTGCGGATGTCGCCGCGCGAGGCGCCGATCGCTTTCAACGTGCCGATTTCGCGGGTCCGCTCGTAAATGGCCATGATCATCGTGTTGACGATGCCCAGGCTGGCCACGAACAGCGCCAGCCCGCCTACCGAGGCCAGCATGACGTTGATCACCGCGAAGACGCGGTTGGCCTGCTGCAGGATGAGTTCAAGCGATTGCACCCGGAAGCCCTCGCTCCTCAGGGCGCGCACCAGTTCGGCCGCCGCCGCCACGTCGCTGGCCCGGATCACCGCCTCGTCGTAGCCGTAGCGCTCCAGGTAGTCGGGAGCGTTGAACCACCAGGCTTTCATCGCCGCCATATCGGCGGCGCTCGCCTGCACCTCGTTGTCGGCCCCGTCACTCACGCCCGCCACGGTGAACAGGAAGCGTTCGGTTTCGCCCCGCGGGCTGCGCAGCACAATCGCCACCTCACGGCCCACCAGTTCCTCGGGGCGCGTGCCCGGCGGCAGGCTCCCCGCCGCCAGCACCACCTGCCCGGCCTGCTCCAGCGGGCCGAGCGCGCCGGCCAGGGCCGCCGGCGGCGCGCGGAAGGGGTTGGCGATCAGGTCCAGCCCGGTGACCCGCACGGGCCGCGCCCCGCCGTCCGGGAACTCCAGGAGCGTCGTCACCTGGTCCAGGTTCACCCGCGTGGTCACTCCGCGAACGCCGGGCAGTCGCTCCCAGCGGGCCGCCACCTCCGGCGTGATCGGCTGAGCGGGCAGCGGGGGGCCGAACTGGGTGAAAAAGTCCTGTTCCTGCTGCTGGCCAGGACGCACAAAGACGTTTTCCAGCCCCAGGGCGGCGAACTGGTCGCGGATCTCGCGCTGCACCCCCACGCCCAGCGAGACCATGGTGACAATCGTCAGAATGCCCACGATCACCCCGGTCGAGGTCAGGGCCGTGCGTACCTTGCGCCGGCCCAGGTTCTCCAGGGCCGTCCGTAACATATCTTGAAAGGTCATGGCCCGGGCTGCCTCCTCACTGGCTTGCCAACCCAATGCTGGCGAGTTGATGGTGTGCGGGGCGAGCGTCGCCCTCCCCCGCCCCCTCCCATCCATGCGCGTTATCTTCGAGGACATTGCGGTCGTTGCGCGCCTGTCGGGGAACGGTGCGCACTTCCGCCCAGTCCAGGAACACGCCGAGTTTGCGGCCATCAGGAGCGGTGAAGGTCGGGCTGCGCAGGGCGATCTCGTTGCTCGCCGCGGGGAGCAGCACCCGCACGGTGCGCCACTGCTGATCCAGCACTGCGCGGGCACACCGCTCTCCGGCACAGATCTGCAGCGGCACCGCCTTGCCATCGGGCCAGGGCGCCATGACCCGCAGGGTCAATAGACCCGGCACGGACGCTCCGCTTCCCAGGCGCAGCCGCCCGTCACCGCCGGTCCAGCGGCCAGTGGCCCGATGGACCCGTTCCGCCGGATGGACCTGGCCCACGTAGCCGAAGTCCAGCCCGTTACCGAGATCGATCGCCGTGGCAGGGCGGGGGCGAAGGAAGCGGTAGCTCCAGTCGGTGAGCCGGCCCGGATCGAGGTAGCGCCCCTCGAAGGCCCTGCGGGCCTCATCGGCGCGCCCCCGCTCGCGCAGCAAGTCGCCGCGACGGGCGCTGGCGGCGGGGTAGGGGCCGGCCAGGGCAAAGGCCAGGTCGTAGGCTTCGGCGGCCCCATCCAGGTCGCCCCGGCGCCGCCGCAGGTCGCCGAGGACCAGCCAGCCATCGGGGGTTTCGTTGGCCGCCAGGGCCGCCAGGTAGGCGCGCTCCGCGGCCTCGAGCCGGCCCGCCGCCGCCAACCCGTCGCCGGCCCAGCGGTAGAGGCTGCGCGGCGTTCCCTCCAACGCCCACGACCATGGGTAGTAGCCAGGCAGCGGCAGGAGCGCCAGCGCCAGGGGCGCCGCCACCGCCAGGCCGGGCAGGGGGCGCGGCCGCGCCCCGCGCAGCAACGCATCGGCGCCGACGCCTGCCAGCGGGAGCAGGGTGATGAACAGAAAGTGCCGGTAACGCCCCTCGGCGTGCGTCAGCAGCGTCACGGTGATGCACAGCGCCATCCACAGGGCCAGCAGGATGGCCAACCCATCGCGCCGTGCCAGCCCATGCGCCAGACCGAAGCCGGCCAGGAGCAGTACGAGCAGGTAGAGCAAGTCATCGAGGAGCAACCCCGCCAGGAACACCGCCGGTGGCGGGTCGGCGTAGTAACTGGGCAGCAGAAAGCGGTCCTGAATGATTTTCACCGCCCAGAGGCGGCTCCACTCCACCGGCAGCTTGCGCAGCAGGATGGAGGGGTCCTCGCGCAGGCGCGCCAGTCCGCGTCGCGTGGCCTCGCTGGCCCGCGCCACGGGGTCGGGGATGGCTTCGAGGCTGCGGTTAATCGTGCCCAGGTCCTCACGCGGCTCGTAGAAGGCCCACAGGTTGTACGCAAAGCCCGTCTCGACCAGGACGCAGGCCGAATAAACCCGGCAGTTCCGGAGCGTCCACGGCGCGATCACCAGCGCGGCGCAGACCGCCGGCAGCAGGGCCGCCAGGGCGCCGCGCGGCCAGGACCAACCCCTGCGCCGCATGGCGACGCTGGCGACCCACAGCATCAACGCGGGCAGAAACACCAGCGCAGCCGAACGGGTCAGGCTGGCGAGCCCAAACAGCACGCCGGCCAGCGCCAGCCGCCATACGCCTCCGCTACGCCGCCAGACCGCCAGGGCCAGCAGCGTGCCGCCGAAGAGCAGGCTGAAGAGCGTCTCGCTCATGTACAGACTGGCGAAGGTGGCGTTGGTCTGGAGCAACGCCGCGGCGATGGCCGCCAGCAGCGCCGCCCGCTCGCCGCCAGCGGGCGCCAGTTCGCGGGCCAGCCGGTACACCAGGTAGACCACCGCAACACTGGCGGCGATGTTCGGCAACGCGGCGCGCTGCAGATCGCCGCCAGCCAGCCAGAGGCTGCCGGCGAGGAACAGCGGGTAGAGTGGCGCGCGCAACCAGCGCCACTCCGCGTAGAATGACCATCCCTGGCCGGCGAGCAAGTCGCGGGCCACACGCAGGTACTCAACCTCGTCGTTGGCCGGTTCATGTAACGGCTGCGCCCAGAGGAGCAGGCGCCAGCCCAGAGCCAGCAGCAGGATCAGCAGCAGTGGCGCCACCTGTGCCAGGCGCCGGCTGGAGATTGATGATTTCACACCGGCATGATAGCGCAGAAATGCCAGACATTCTACGGCAACTCAGGTCTAGCAGTCCTCTTCAGGTTGTGAAGCCCGGAGTATCAGACGTACCCGTAAAGACGCAGCGCGCTGCGTCTTTACGGACGGTCGCTGTTGAGAGATGACGTAGGACTGCTATATGCACCATACCATGTCGAAGATAAAAAAGTCTGGGAGGGCGCAACCCTCCCAGACCCGCCCCGGCGCGCGGGGAAACGGGGCTTCCGCCCCCCTCAGTATGGCGCATCGTACAGCAAGGGTAGCGCGAAACCATCACCAACCGCTTCCAGCGCATAGCGGTTGCGTCCGCCGGAACAGACCACCACGCGCCACCAGCCACTCTCAGGTGCAGGAACGCGCTCCTGGACCCAGGCGCCATCGCCGGACGGTCTGCCGTCGATGCCACCGGTCAGGCCCAGAGGATCGTAGAGCTGGCCCGGCGCGTAGAAGCGCAGACGAACGCCGGAAGGGCTTGCTTCTTCCTCATCAAGGTCGAAATTATTCCAGTACAACCCAGCAGTGCCTGGCGCAACGTACACCCACGTCGTCATACACAGCGGCGCATCCGCCGGCGGACGAACTTCGACCCTCCCAGGCAGCGCACCAAGACGAACAGGCGCGCCGAGCGGCGACAGGGCGATCGGGCGGGTGAGCGGCGAATTATCGTGATCGTATCCGACGCGCACGGCCCAGTAGTTCTCGTCGTCGCCATCGGTTTGTGCGCGCAGCAGGTAGCGACCACACGGCTGCGGATCGGCGATCACCGCCAGCGGCTCCCATGCCTCCACGGCGGCGCCTGGGTCGTCGAAGGAGCGACTGGCAAGCAACCCGCTCCCCGCCAGGGTGATGTTTGTCCCATCGGGCGTAACGCGGCTGCCCGTATCGTAGAGTTCGAACATGGTCGTGTTCGGCCCATCGGCTGCCTCGGGATCGACCACATCAAGGCTTGCGCCTGGAGCGAAATGCACTGCCGGGCTCCATAGCTCAACGGTCAGCGGCCGGCCAGTGGGCCAACTGCACGGCGACGCGATCTCCAGGAAGCTCGCGCCTCCCACCCTGCTGGTGAGGAGGAAGGGCGCAACCTCCAGCGGCGAAAGAACGTTATCTTCCTCGATCAGTACCGTCGCTACTGCCGGAGCGCCCAACGTCGTACCCTCGCCGGGACGCAGGAGCACCTGCACGGTCTCGTAGCGATCCTCCGCAGCGCCGTCATTGTCAAGAATCGGCAGCGCAATGGTCCGAATCAGGTCGCCCGGAGCAAACGTCAGCACACCGGAGACCGGCGTGAAATCCTCATCGGGAGTGGCCGTGCCGGCGCGGGTCTCGTAGCCGACGGTAACGGTATAGGTCGCGGTTTGCGCAAGGCGCACCTCCAGCCGCGCCTCGCCGGTATTTTCAGGCGCCACGCTCTCGGCCCGCACGAAGCTCGCAGGCACACGATCGTTATCCAGATTAATGAGGCGGATCTCCGTCACTCCCGCCAGTGAGGCATAGGCGGAGGCAGGGTCAGGCGCCACGGAGACCGAGTAGGGTATCGGGCCATCGTACAGATCATCGTCAACGCCGCTTACCGTCACCGTGATCGGGCGGTTCCAGGTCAGGGCGTCGAAGACCAGCGGCATAGGCGGGGCGCTCACCTGCGCCTCGGTCGGATCGCCTGTCACCACCCGCACCGGTACCGGGGCAAGGGGCCGGCTGGTGAGCTGGACCGTGAACGTCACGCTGTCGCCATCTTCACTGGTCGTCCACCCCGATGGCGCCGAGACCGCCAGGCCAGCCGTGTCATTGTCGGTAATCTCCACCGTGACGACGGGCCGCAACTCGGGCGCATCGCGATTGTAGAAGGGGTCGGAACTGGAAGCGCCATGGCGGATCAGGCTGCGATGAACACTCTGGTTGCCATCGCCGTCCTCGTCTATCGCGTCATCAACCGCCTCCACCCGCACCACCTGCGGGCTGTTCCAGTTCACCGGGGTGAAGGTGAGCGTCGCCGGGCTGGTCACCACCTGGCCAGGCGGGGCCTCCACCTCCACTTCCCCGTCGAAGCTCAGGGTCACCGTTACGGGCGCCGTGGGCCGTGTGCGCAGACGCACCGTGTACGAGGCAGACTGGGTGGCGCCGGGCGCTTCGGTCAGGCGCAGGAGTGACGGGTTCACCAGCACCCCGGCCTCGTCATCATCGAGCACCCGCACGGCGAGCGTACCTGGCGGTAGATTACGGTAGACGGGATCGGTGGTCTGGATGTCGTGCCTGATCGTCGCCATGGCATCCGGTTCGTCCACGTCATTGTCAGGGGCGGTTATGGTCACCGTTCGCTCGCGGTTATTGCGATCGAAGACCAGGGTCGTTGGCGACACGGTTATGGGCCCGCTTGCCGCCAACTCCACCGTCACCGAGAGCACCGGTTCAGAGGCCAGGCGAACCTGGTATGCCAGGGTGCGCCCCTCGGTCACCGTCAGCGGGCCGGCGGGGAGGAGCAGCGCCGCGGTGTCATTGTCGGTAATCTCCACCCTGACAGTGGGCCGCAACTCTGGCGCATCGCGATTGTAGAACGGGTCCGCGCTGGAAGCGACATGGCGGATCAGGCTGATATGGACGCTCTGGTTGCCGTCACCGTCCTCGTCCACCGCATCGTCCACGGCACGGACCTGCACCGTCTGCGCCACGTTCCAGGCGGCCGGCGTGAAATTCAGACCCACCGAGCCGGTCGTGACGCCGTTGATCGTCACCTCCTGATCGAAGGTGATGGTCACCGTCACCGCTTCGGCGGGCTGGCTGCGCAGGCGGACAGCGTAGGTCCCGGACTGAGCAGGGCCAGGCGCCTCGGTCAGGCGCAACTGCACCGGGCTGACCACCACCCCAACGTCATCATTGTCGGTAATCTCCACCCTGACGACCGGCTGCAAGTCCGGCACATCACGATTGTAGAAGGGGTCGGAACTGGTTGCGCGATGGCGGATCAGGCTGGCATGGACGCTCCGGTTGCCATCACCGTCCTCGTCCACTGCATCGTCCACGGCGCGGACCTGCACGGTCTGCGCGACGTTCCAGGTTTCCGGGGTGAAATTCAGGTTCACCGACCCGGCCGTGACGCCATTGAGGGTCACCTCCTGGTCGAAGGCGATGGTCACCGTCACCGGTTCGGTGGGCTGGCTGCGCAGGCGGACAGCGTAGGTCCCGGACTGAGCAGGGCCGGGCGCCTCGGTCAGACGCAGGAGTTGTGGGCCGACCAGCACCCCGGCGTCATCGTTGTCGCGGATGGCGACCGTCACCGGCGGGACGGTCAGGCGGGCGTAGAACGGATCATCGCTCACGCCCCGATGCATCACCCGGCCCGGGTGGGTCTCCTGCTCGTTGTCACCCTCATCAACATCATCATCAACCGCCGTCAGACGCACCTCCTGCGGAACGCGCCAGTTGGCCGGCGTAAACACCAGCCTGTCAGGAGTGACCGCCACCTGGGAGTCGGGCGTCAGTTCGACGGTCACCGGGGCGGCCGGTTCGCTGTCCAGGACCACGGTATACGCGGTCGAGGCGCCTTCGGTCAGGGTAAAGGACGTCTGGCTGAGGGTTACGCCGGCAGTGTCATCATCCACAATCGTAAACAGATACACGGAGGGACTACCCAGGCCAGCGTTGCTCGGCGTGCCGAGGGTAACGACGAGGTACTCATCATCCTCGTCAATCTGGTCATCAACAATAGTGAAGCGCAAGCGCGCGCCGGTTGCGCCAGCGGGGATGATCAGCGCGCCAGCGCGCAGGGAATGATCGGACGGACCGGCGGTACCGCTCACGGCATAGGGAACCACGACATCAATGGCAGCGGGCCGGTCCAGTTCAACCGTTATGGCTGCCGAACCAGCATTTTCGGGCATGATGCGCCGCTCACCGGCGAAGCGCGCCGTTGGAGGCGCATCACTGTCGGTAATCGTCAGTATCGCCACGCTCGACCCGACAATCTCGGCATTGGCGGGGTTGGAGAGGCGGATCTCAACGGTTTCATTGGGTTCACTCAGTTCATCGCTCAGGATCTCGATGGTAAACGAGCGCGCAATCGTACCGGGAGCAAAGGTGAGCGTACCGCTCGCGGGGCGGTAATCAACACCGGGGGTGGCGGTACCACCGCCGGTCGCATAAGCGACGGTTACGGTAGTCGAGGCGAGCCGGTTGAGGCGCACTTCCACCGTGGCCCGGCCCTGAGCCTCACTGACGACCAGCGTCGTGGTGGCAAAGCTCACTTCGAGCGGGGGCTCGGGTGTACTGGTTGGCGCGGGCGCACTGGTTGGCTGTGGCGTCGCGGGCGTCTGCGTCACCGGAGGCGTCGCCGGGGGCGTCGTCGGCGCCGGCGGCGGAGTCTGCGCCGGCGCCGAAGGGCTGGGCAACGGTGTGGCCGTGGGAGGTGGCGGCGTTGCCGTGAGCGGTGGCGGCGCCGCCGCCGGCGGTTCATTCGGATTGGTGATAGGTGTCGGCGACACTTGCTCCTGCGGTGTGGGCGTGGGTATCACCTGGCGCACCGGCGCGGGAGGAGAGGTCGGGGCGCGGCGTGACGAGAGGGCCGGCATGGGGCTGGGAACCAGCGTTGGCGAGGCGGTCGGAACAGGTGCGGGTGACGCGGTGGGCGTTGGGGTTTCCGCAAGAACGGGTGTCGCCGTCGGCTGGCCGACAACGACAATAGGCACGCTGCTCGGCGGGGGCAGATCACCCGGAGCGCCGGAACTCGACTGATCCAGCTCCGCAGCGGCAATCACCTCAGGATTGATCGGCGGGAGCAGCGGGCCGAACGGCCAGAAGCCATAATCGGCCCGCGTGCGAGCGGAGAGATCGCCAGCGTAGCGCGCCACCCTGGGTGAAGTAAGATCGAAGGCAATACGAGCGATCGTCGTAACACCTGCGAGTACGGCAAAGAGCGCCAACAGGATGAGCCAGAGCAGCGGCCGTGATAGGATGCGCCGTTCAGGCAGCCTCAGCCATCGAGCGCGACGAGTTTTCAGGGGTTGTGGTGTCATCGGCGTAGCGGAGTGTGAAGTAGAACGTACTGCCCTGCCCTGGAACGCTGGTTACCCCGATTTTGCCTCCCTGGCGCTCAACCAACTGTTTGCAGATCGCCAGGCCGAGACCGATGCCGCGCTCACTTGAGTTAATCCCCTCGCTCGTGCCATCGCCACGGATGAACCGTTCGAAGATCTGGTCCTGCATATCCGGGGGAATTCCCCGTCCGGTATCTTCCACCTCGACGCGCACGTGATCACCATTGTCACGCGCGCGAACGGTGATGCCGCCCTCGAATGTGTAGCGGCGGGCATTATCGAGCAACTGATACACAATCTGACGCACCTGGTCGTAGTCACCCAGCACGGGCCGCAGGTCGGCGGCGATATCGAGTGTCAGGGTCAGGCCCTTGGCTTTGATCTGGCTCTGCAAGGGGAAGGCGGCTTCACCGATCGGGCGGGCCAGATCCATCGGTTCGAGGTCGGTGTTAAGGGTGCCGGCATCGAGGTTGGCGATCACAATGACATTATTCACCAGGGTGGTCATGTTATTGGCGTGCTGGCGGATTGACTCGACAAATACGCGCTGTTCTTCCTCCATCGGGCCGGCCAGGCCGCGCAGCAGCAGATCGGAGTTGCCACGGATCACGGTCAACGGGGTGCGCAGTTCGTGCGAAATCGTGCCGATGAAATTGGTCTTGGCGCGATCGACCGTCACTTCGGCGGTCATATCCTGCAAGAGGCAGACATAGCCGGAGCGCGTGCCATCGCTGGCGATGACCGGGGCGACGGAAGCGCGCACGATGTAGTCGCCGAGGGTATAGAGATCGCTGGCGCGCTGAGAGCCGAATCCGGGCACGCCCTCTACCAGGCGATTGAGCGGGATATCGCTCAATCTCGCGGGCAAGGGCGCGTCATCAGCCAGGTTCATCAAGCGACGGATTGCGCGGTTGATCGACTTGATGTTCCCCAGATCGTCAACCACAATGATACCATCGGTAATGCTCTCAACAATCGCCGCGCGCTGGCTCGCCTCGGCCTGCACCTGACCGTAGAGACGCACCAGGTACTCGGTCATCTGGTTAAAACTGGTGGCAAGCTGGCCAATTTCATTCTCGGAAACGATATAGGCGCGCCGGCTGGTATCGCCGTGGCTGATCGCCCTGGCGGTTGCGGCCAGTTCCTCAAGCGGGCGGGTAATCAAGCGGGCGATGCTCACCCCGGCGACGATGATCACCAGCGACAGCACCACAATCAGGGTCACGATCGGACCGAGGGCGCTGTTCCACGTGTCCATCACGTAGTCGCGTGAAAGGGCCGGCGCCAGGATGCCCACGTTGCTGCCGCGAACAATCAGCGGGACATACGCAAACTGATACTCGCGCCCACCAATCGTCTCCCGGCTAAAAAGCGCACCGGCAACGGGCGTTTCACGCCCGGCGAACTTGCTCAACAACTCCAGACGCATCGGCGGCGCGTTTCCCGACGCGGTGGCGTCGAACGTGCTGCTCACCACGCGGCCAGCATCGTCGTAGAGTGTGATCCCCGCAGCCTGCGAGCGGACGGCAAGGGCTGCAAGGAGGTTATCGACGCGGGTCGCGGCGATCAGACCGCCGACTACGTCATCACCCGCGCGCACCGGAGCAATGGTTGCAAAATAGAGTTGATTGGTGTCAGTAAAACGAATTAAACCAGCATATTTATCACCGTATTCGTCATAATCACCACTAAGAACACGACTGACAAACCATGCGCCACTCAGATCTAGCGAAGTATGCGTAATATAGTCGTCGGAAGCAACGTCACCGGAACGCTCATAGTCAACCAGGGTCTTCCCGGAGCGGTCGAAGACGATCAGGCGATCGAGATACACCTCGTTGCGCCTGGCGCCAACGCGGAAAAACGGGTCAAGGGCCAGGGACAACCCCGCCACGTCACCATTGGCCAGGGCATCGGCCACCGCCGGAGCGCCGTTTGTCTCATTGGGAAGCGCAAAAGCGACCTCGCGCAAAAACTGCAGGTTTGCCTGCTCCTGGCTGACCAGGGCATCGTTGGCCGCCCGCGTGACGGCGGCAAGGTGGTTGTCAAAGCGCTCCTGGAGCGACTGACCCACCAGATAGAACACCACCATCCCTCCCGCCACGGCCACGATCAGCGTCAGCAGCAGGAAGGGGAAAATGATCTGGTAGCGTAATTGCGAGTTAAACTCTTTCCACAAACGGTTCATCGTTGTCGATCCTGGCAAGCGTGAACCAGCCATGTGGCTTGATCACACCGGTATTGTCACGTCTGGCGAAGTGACTTAACCATGATTTAGTATAGGTTCCCGACCCGGCGCGATCAATAGGACTTCGGTTATAACTGTTTAACACTTTTGTAAAGTGAGCCGAAACGGAGCATAGCAGTTCGCGTTGAGAGATGGCGTAGGACCGCTCTATCCACGGCGGGACGCGATCACCCAACCGGCAGGGGCGAGCGCCGGGTCGTCTCTGCGCACCCCCACGGCGCGCACACCGACGCGGGTGACCCGATATGGTATACTATGAGGCATTCAGAGCACCATCCTGGTACAGGCGCGACGTTGTTCCCCGGCCCGCGTGTCGGTTGTGAGAAGGAAGGAAGAAACCCTCGTCTCCCTTCCTGTGCTGAGATCTCCATGCAGCTACGCTTTCTGGGTACCGGCACCTCGATGGGCGTTCCCGTGATCGGTTGCACGTGTAACGTGTGCACTTCATCCGATCCCCGGAACCGGCGCACGCGCACCTCGGCGCTGCTCCGCACCGCCGAGTCGACGATCCTGATTGATGCCGGGCCGGATTTCCGCGCCCAGGCCCTCGCTGCCGGCTTGCAGCACCTCGACGCCGTCCTCCTCACCCACTCGCACTTCGACCATGTCGCCGGCCTGGATGACCTGCGGCCCCTCTGCCAGCGGCGGGGCTGTGTGCCCGTCTACGGCGCCCCGCACACCCTGGCCGAGGTGCGCGAACGCTTCGCCTATGCCTTCGACGAAACCTCGGCCGGCTCCACCCGGCCCAGCCTTGCTCTCCGCCCCGTCAACGCGCCGTTTGTCATCGGCAGTCTGGAGATCCGGCCCTTCGATGTTCTCCACGGCACCTGGATGATCACTGGCTATCGCATTGGCGGACTGGGCTATGTGACCGACGCCAGCGCCATCCCCGCGGCATCGTGGAGGCTGCTCCAGGATCTCGAGGTGCTGGTGCTCAACGCGCTGCGTCACGAACCGCATCCCACCCACTTCACCCTGGCCCAGGCGCTGGAGGTCATTGCGGCCCTGGCGCCGCGACGGGCGTACCTCGTCCACATGACCCACAACCTCGACCACGCCGACGGCTGGCGGCTGCCTCCGAGCGTGGAGTTCGCCTATGACGGCCTGGAGGTGACCATCGAGTCGTGAGGCCCGCGGCGGCGTTGGTGTCGCCCCCCTGCCTCGCGATTCCGGGCTGACCATGCGCATCGGCATCGACGCTCGTCTCAACGCCTATCGCCAGGGCGGCATCGCGCAGTACACGCGCCAGCTCCTTACGGCGCTCGCCGCGGAGGCCCCTGATGACATCTTCGTTGCCTTGCAGCACTACAGCCAGCGCCGGCCCCTGGTGGTGGCGGCTAACGTTGAACGCGCCTCCCTGCTGACCCCGCCGCACAACCGCTTCGAGCAGATGAGCCTGCCCCTCGAACTGTTGCCGCGACGCCTCGATCTGCTCCACTGCCCCGACTTCATCGCCCCGCGTCGCCGGCCCTGCCCGGCGGTGATCACCGTGCATGACCTGGCCTTCCTCCACTTTCCCGAGATCCTCGATGCCGATGCCCGCCGCTACTACGGTCAGGTGCGCGCGGCCGTCCACGATGCCGAGGCGGTGATCACGGTCTCCGAGGCCACCCGCGCCGACATTGCCCACCTGCTTGGCCTGCAGCCCGAACGGGTCGATGTGGTCTACGAAGCGGCTGACCCGCGCTTTGCCCCGGTAGCGGTGGCCCCGGGAGCGCAGCGCGTGATCAACGGCTGCCGGGTGGAAGCCGGGGGTTTTCTCCTCTTCGTCAGCACCGTGGAGCCGCGCAAGAACCTGGCAACCCTGCTGCGCGCGCTGCGCCTCTGCCTCGACCGGCGCCCCGGAGCGGAGTATCGCCTGATCGTCGCCGGCGGTCGTGGCTGGCTCGATGAACCGATCTACGACCTGGTGGGCGAATTGCGCCTGCGTGAGGTGGTGCACTTCCTGGGGGCCGTCGGCCTCGATGATCTGCCCTGGCTCTACAGCGCCTGCCGGCTGTACGTCAATCCCTCGCTCTACGAGGGCTTTGGTCTGCCGGCCCTGGAGGCGCTGGCCTGTGGCGCGCCGGCCCTGGTGGCCGACACCAGCAGCCTGCCCGAGGTGGTGGGCGACGCGGCCCGCCTCCTCCCACCCCGGGAGGTCGAAGCCTGGGCCGATGCGATCGCCGATCTGTGGGACGACGATGCGGCACGGGCGGACCTGGCCAGGCGCGGGCCGGCACGCGCGGCGCTTTTTTCCTGGCGCCGCGCCGCCTGGGAAACGCTGGCGATCTACCGTCGCGTCGCCGCGCAGGGGCGCTAGCTTCCAGAGCTTTCGGTCAGGCGCGGCTTGCAGGCGCGCGCCACGCGCTGATGGGCGGCTGCGGGCCGCACCTGCGGATGACCGGCCGATGGGCTTCGGAAGCCCTCTGCGGCCATGTACATAGGTAGGAGCTTCGGAAGTTTTGGCTTACGCCTGTTGAAGCGCCGGGTGCAGTCTGGTGGCGGCGAGCCAGGCCTCGATCCCTTCCGCTGGCTGCACACCCTGTTCGGTGACGATCCCCGCCAGAGCGGAAAGCGGGGTCAGATCATAGTAGAGATTGGTGATCCGCACCCCTGGCGGGGCGGCATCCCAGACCTGTTCAGGTGGCCAGAGGGCCTGGGCGGGCGGTACGTAGCCTGGAGGAAGGAACTTCTCGCTGCCGCACAGGGTATACATCGGCACCTTGCTGGCGGCCGCGGCCAGGGCAATGGCATAGGTGCCCACCTTGTTGACCAGACCGTTGGCATCGAGGTAGTCGGCGCCCACCAGCACCACCTGCATCTGGGGGACCATGGCGACCGCCAGGGCGTCAATCACCAGGGTGACCTCAACGCCAGCAGCCGCCAGTTCGCTGGCCAGGGCGCGCCCTTCACAGCCCGGCCGCCCCTCGGCACAGACGACCCGGAAGCGCCGGCCGGCGCGTTGCGCATGGCGCAGGGCCGCCCGTACCGTTGTGCTCCGGCCATTAGTAAGAATCTGGCCATCTTCAGGGATCAGGCGCAGGGCCGTCTCGGCGATTGCCGCTTCGTGGACGCGCAGCCAGCGCTTGAAATCGCCGGTGGCATCGGCCACCCTGCGACGCGCCTCATCGGCGGAGGCGGTGCCCTCAAGGCGCCAGAGCACTCCGTTAACGAGATTCACCAGCGGCGCCATCGTCGGGTGGGCACGGATCAGCGCCCATCCAACATCGAGCACTTGCTGGACCAGACCGTCCTTCTGAAGCGAATGGTCGGTGCGAACCAGACGTTGAAAGACCTCAGCGCTTTTTTCGGCCACCTCCACGGCCCCGGAGAGACTATCCTCCGCAATAGCGGCTATCGCCTGTAGGGTAAAGCTATCCACGCCTTCCATCCTGTACGTGCTGTTGAAGCCAGCGCTACGACAACCGGCGCCGGTTCCGGGCGAGCGAGGGCTTGATCATCAGTATCTTCTTCATATGCATATGATACCGCATGCTGGGGGTTGGCGGTGCATCGTGCACAGGATTCGCGCAGCACGGTCGGAGCGGGGGGCAACGCTCCTCACCCCCTCGACCGCAGGTAGAGAGGGCGGGGGTTGGAGGGCGAGTGAGGACCACAACCGCCTATGCGGACTTCGGGCGATGGGGGTGGGGCCGTGGGATGCCGCATGGCAAGGACGCCCGGCGGGGCAAGCGACCTGTGAGCCTCAGCCCCAACCAGGAGCGGTTGGGGCCGAAGCCGCTTCGACCCGGAGCGTCAGGATCGCCGGGAGCCGATGGCGCGCCGCTTGAGCAACAGATTGAGGATCTGCCGAACCTGCTCAATGGAAAAGGGCTTTGCCAGAAACAGGTTCCCGCTCTGCTCAAGGCTGGCGCGGGTAGCGTGGCTCAGCGTATCGCCACTCACGAAGATCAGGCGTTCTGCGAGATCAGGGTTCTGCGCGCGAAGGGTGCTGAGCACATCGAAGCCATTCATACCAGGCATCTTCACATCGCAGAGCACGACATCAAACACCTCACGTTTCACCATCTCCAGCCCCGACTCGCCACTACAGACGATGGTCGGGCGGTGGCCAAGGGTGCGGAGCATGCGACCGAGCAAATTCCCAACCGGCTCTTCGTCATCCACCACCAGCACCCGCAGGCTTGCGACCGGCTCCTCAGCTTCACCGGCGGGGAGCGCTTCCAACATTCGCTCAGCCGGCGCAGCGCGTACCGGCAGCGTGACCACGACACACGTCCCGACGCCGATCTGGCTCTCGGCCCAGATCTGGCCTTCGTGTTCCTTGACGATCCCGAAGCAAATTGACAGACCCAGGCCAGTTCCCTGCCCCACCGGCTTGGTAGTAAAAAATGGATTGAAAATCTTCTGCAGATCACGCTCAGGAATGCCCACACCAGTATCGACCACCTCAATCCGGATCTGAGCCTCACCGCCGGGGCGTTGTTCGAGACTGGTGCGCAGGGTAAGCGTGCCCTGGCCGCCTTTCTGGACCATGGCGTAGCGCGCGTTGGTGATGAGGTTCAAAAACACCTGTTGGAGTTGATGGAAATCGGCGGTTGTCGGGGGCAACCCCGGATCAAGCTCCAGCCTGACCCCGATATTTTCAACCCGCAACTGGTACTGCTGGAGGGCGAGGGCGCGGCGGAGCGCCTCGTTGACCGAGCCGATCGTCCGCTCAGGTTTATGTTCACGGGCGAAGATCAGCAGGTTCTGGACAATTTTTGCGGCCCGTTCGGCCTGCACGTAGATCTGTTCGAGATCCTGGCGCGGCTCGGGGGGCAGGCGTTCATCGCGGAGCAAAAGCTGGGCGTACCCGCTGACGCTGGTGAGGGGATTGTTCAATTCATGGGCCACACCGGCCACCAGCTGGCCAATGGCCGAGAGCTTCTCTGACTGCAGGAGCTGCTGCTCGAGGCGGCGGCGCTCGGTCAAGTTACGGGCGATGCAGTGCACCCCCTTTAACCCGACCCCGTTCTGGATCCCCTGGGCCGAGACCTCAAGATAGACCGGCTCGCCATCACGGCGCACCAGTTCGAGTTCAAATGGGGCAACGCTACGCCCGGCCAGCAGTTCACGCAGGTACGGTTCGGCGCCGGCCCACGACTCGGAGGCGCAGAGCGCGCGCAGCGGGCGCCCAAGCAACTCAGCCAGCGTGTAACCGGTGAGCTGTTCGCCCACTTTGTTGATCGTTGTAATTGTCAACGTTTCATTAAGCATGAAGATCAAATCGTAGGCATTGACGAACAAATCCCGGTAGCGTTGTTCCGAAAGCTTCACCTGCTCATAGAGCCGGGCATTTTCGATAGCAATAGCGGCATAATCGGCGAGGGTCGCCAGGAGGTACTCATCATTCTCGGTGAAGGTGCGATCGGCCACACGATTGTCAACCGCCAGGACGCCCTTCACCTTTGTGCCGAGCATGAGGGGCACCTGCAGGATGGCCCGCACCAGAAAGCCAGTTTTCACCTTGAGCGCGGCGCCAACTCTTGACTGATCAAGACGCACCGGCTTGCCCGTGCGAAAGACCTGTCCGGCGAGCGAGTCATCGATGGGGAGGCGCAGGCTCTGGGCGCGCTGCTCGCCAAGGTTCTTGGCCGCGCGAAGGTACAGCTCCTGCTGCGTCTCGTCGTGCAGCAGAAGGAACCCCTCCTCGGCCTGCGTGATGAACACGCCGGCCTCGACGATGCGCTGGAGCAACTGCTCCTGATCCATCAGACCGGTGACCGACTTGCCGATCCGGTAGAGCACGGTCAACTCCTGGACTCGCTGCTGAAGCGAGGCGGTGAGGCGTTCCTTGTCCCGGCGCAGGCGGCGCTCACGCAGCGCCTGGTCGATCACGGCGCGGGCCTCAATGTCAGAGAAGGGCTTGATCAGGTAGTTCCGCGCCCCCAGGCGGAAGGCTTCTACAGCAATACTCTCGGACCCGTGAGCGGTCATCAGGATGACAGGAACGTCGTAGCCCTCCTGGGCGATCATCCGCAACAGGTCGAGACCGCTCGTATCGGGAAGTTGCAGATCGAGCAAGATCAGGTCAGGGAGGCGCGAGCGGATACGTTGCAATCCCTGACGTCCGGTGTGGGCGACAATTGCCGTAAACCCCAACTCTGGGAGCACGTGGTTCGCCAGCAGGCTGGCGATGTACTCACTATCGTCAATAATCAGAATCTCTTCCATAGCTTTCCTGGCGCCTCTGGCCCGGGGTCAGTCGGCGAATTGTAACCGACAGCAATGGTGCGGCGGCGGATGCACTCAGGCGCCCCTGCGATGCCAGCCAGGTGTTGCCGACAGTGGAGGTAAATTGTACACTACACCCCCTGGATGTGACAAGGTCGCGACGTGTAACCTCAGGGCCGACGGGCATCGTCCGCCTCCAGCAGTGGAGTTTGGAGCGGCTACGCCGTTTGACAGAAGCATGGTTCGTCGGCATTGGGGGCCGGGCCGCCAACATCAACGAAAAACCTGGGATCTGGGGCTTGCCCCAAAGACGTTGAAGCAGACCTGCATAGAACCTGGTATGCCAATCACCTCTATACTCACCATTGCGATCATCGGTGATCTCAACGCCGACCTGACCTTTACTGTACCATTTTACCCCGAAGAAGGCGATGATGTGCCAGCCGACGGTCTCCGCTGGTACGGTGGCGGCACCGGTCTCAACGTTGCCGTGGCGTTTACGCGCCTGGGTGCAACCGCGCGCCTGGTCGCCCGGGTGGGCAACGACCCGGCGGCAGCGATCGTCCTGGGCGCGGCACGCCGGGCCGGTCTCGACTTGAGCCACGTCCAGCACGACCAGGACGCGCCCACCGGCCTGTGCGGCGTGGTGGTCAGCCCGGGCGGGCAGCGCACCTTTGTAAGTTACCGGGGGGCCAATGTGCGCTGTGAGCCCGCAGCTCTCGAGACGATGGTGCTGGAACGTTGTGACCTGCTCTTTGTGTGCGGTCACGCCTTGCTGGAGGGGCCGCAGCGGGCGACGGCGGTGCGCGCCATTGACCTGGCTCACGCGCGGGGCGTTCCCATCGCGCTGGATCTCTGTTTGCCAACCATCCGGGCGGCCCGCCGGCTGGTGCTCGCCCTGCTCCCGCGGCTCTGGTTGTTGACGTTGAATGAAGAGGAACTGCGAGCGCTTGTTCCCGGCACGAGCGTGCGACCGGCCGTGGATGAACTCTTGCTTGCCGGTGTACGGCACATTGCCGTCAAGCGTGGCGCCCAGGGATGCAGTGTGGGGGAAGGCGCCACTCGTCTGAATGTTTTGCCTCCGGCCGTTACGGTCGTCGACACCAACGGCTGCGGCGATGCGTTCGCCGCGGGTTTCGCATGGGCCTTGCTACGGGGGGCCGATCTCTCCGGTAGCGCCGCCATTGGCAACGTAATGGGCGCCCTGACCGCCAGTCGTTATGGCGCCGCTGAGGCCATCCCGACCCTGGCCGAGATTGCCGCCCGTCTGGATCACTCGCTGCATCACCTCCTGGTGGCTTCCTGAACAAGAACTCTCGGTGGGTCCCACATATATAAACGCGCCGTCATTGTAAAAGGATATGAGGAGGGCGAGCAACTTGCCCATTCCCACGGTAACGCAGGTTTGAACCCTGTTTATGGACCCGGAAAGGAGCACCGCATGGCCCCACCCTGGAAGGAGCGTCTGGATGCGCTGCGCATCCGTGATCTGCGATCGATCTTCGGCGTTGCAAAACCGGTGATCGGAATGGTGCACTGCTGGCCATTGCCCGGTGCGCCAGGCTACACGGGCTACGGGATGGCGCCGATCATCGAGCACGCCGTGCGCGACGCCACGGCCCTGGCCGAAGGCGGCTGCCACGGGCTGATCGTCGAGAATATGTGGGACATTCCCTTCCGCGCCGGACCGCACCTGCAACCCGAGAGCATTGCCGCCCACGCCGTGGTGGCCCACGCGGTGCGTGAAGCCGTGCCCGACCTTCCCCTGGGCATCAATCTGGTGCATAACGGCGGGGTCGCCCTGCTCGGCATCGCCATCGCTGCCGGGGCCAGCTTCATCCGCGTCTGTATGTTCACTGGCGCGGGGGTATGGGACGCGGGCAGTTGGGACGAGGGCTGCGCCGCCGACCTGCTGCGGCGCCGCAAGGAACTGCACGCCGAGCACATCAAGATCTTCGCCGACGTGGACAAGAAGCATTCGGTGCGCTTTCCGGGCATTGACCTCGCCACGCATATCGAGTGGACACGCTTTTTCGGCGCCGACGCGCTGATCGTCTCTGGCCGCATGACCGGCGACGCGCCGGATGTGGAGAAGGTGCGCGAGGCCCGGCGGCTGGCCGGTGACGCGCCGTTGCTCCTTGGCAGCGGAACCGACGAACGCAACATCGGTGCGTTTATGGCGATCGCCGACGGCGTTATCGTGGGCAGCAGCATTAAAGTTGACGGCGAGATCGCCAATCCGGTCGATGTCGAGCGGGTGCGGCGCTTCGTTCGCGCCGCGCGCCAGAGTACTGACCGGAACGTATGATCCCGTCAGGACGCTGACCCTCTGAGGACAACGAGCGCATCAATCGTTGCGAGAAACGCGATGCTATGCGACCGGAGAAGCTGGTTTGCCGATGCCCCTGCCGGCCACGGGCCTCCGGCGCACCACTGCCTGGCGGGGTGTGCGGAAAGCAGATTTCCTCACACCCTACCGGCTGGCTGGTACTCCAGGGGGGGATGCTACCAGTACCTCCGGCGCTCTTCTCATCCGACCCATGCGCCATTGGCGCTGAACCCGGTCCATGCTATCCTCTCACTGTGAGCGAACATTCCGGCAAACGTTCCAACCCGATCGCTCATTGCTGTTGTTCCGGTTGGTCGGACTGAGTCTCTGTTCTTGCGTCATCGTCGCAACACCGTCCCAGCACGACATCGCAGCACCATCCCAGCACGACATCGCAGCACTGCCCCAACACAACGTCGCAGCAGAGGTTCAGCCGCACTACACGCCCACGATACCAGTACGTTGCTACGCACGTGCTCCGATCAACTCGGAAGACAGTGACCCGGCCCCCGGCGCATGCTGGGGGCCGGGTCTTTGCGTTGGGCCAATCGGTAGGATTCGGTGCGGTTTCGCCTCAGGCAGGGGGGTGCTGTCCACCCCTGAACCCGGGAGGTATCCGGACGACCTCCAGGGATGTTGCTGGGAGGGCCTTGCCCTTGCTACTCACCTTCCCCCAGGCTCAACCACACCTGGTAGACCACACTCTTCTGCAGGCCAAGTTCGCGGGCCACGGCGCGGGCCGCCGCGCTGCCGGCATAGCCCTGGTCGCGCAACTGGCGCAGGCGCCGCGCGATCTCGGCCTCGCTCGGTGGCGTTTCCGTCTCGGGATGCACCTGGAGACGATAGCGATCGCGTTTGCGCTCACTGCCGGCGGCAAGCCCCTCGATCACCAGGGTGTACTCGCCACGTGGGCGCCGGAGGCTGAAGTGGGTCACCATCTCGGCGACGCTGCCACGCCGGAACTCCTCGAAGCGCTTGGTCAACTCATTGGCGACCACGATGCGCCGGTCACCGAGCACGGCCAGGATGTCTTGCAGGGCCTCGAGCAGGCGATGGGGCGCCTCGAAGCAGACGAGGGTCAGTGTCAGGCTGGCCATCTCGGCGAGGAGTTGCCGGCGATCCGCTCCCCGGCGGGGTAAAAAGCCGATGTAGGCGAAACGGTCAGTGGGCAGGCCCGAGGCCGCCAGCGCGGCCAGGAGCGCCGAGGGGCCAGGCACGGGTGACACCGGGAAGCCTGCCACGAGACAGGCCCGCACCAACTCGACCCCGGGGTCGGAGATGGCAGGTGTGCCGGCGTCGGAGACAAGGGCCACGTCGCCCAGGGCCAGGGTCGCCAGAATAGTGTCGAGGCGGAGGAGTTTGTTGTGCTCGTGGTAGGAGATGCAGGGGGTGGTGATGGCGTAGTGCTCAAGCAGACGGCGCGTATGGCGCGTATCCTCGGCGGCGATCAGGCGCGCCTCGCGGAGCACGCGCAGGGCGCGCAGGGTGATGTCCTCCAGATTGCCGATCGGCGTGGCGACAAGAAACAGGGTGCCCACGGCTCAACGCTCAGTGCCTAGACGCGCCCGCCAGTAGTCGAGCAACTCCTCGACGATCGCAGGCACATCGATCGTTGGTTCCCAACCGGTGACGGCGCGCAGTTTAGTGTTATCACCCACCAGCACCGGCTCATCGCTGGGACGGAGGCGGGCCGGATCGACCCGCACCTCCACCGGCACGCGGCCGCGCTGCACCACCAGTTGCACGATGTCGCCAATACGGGTGGCCCGCCCGGAGCAGAGGTTGTAGACCTCGCCGGGGGCGCCGCGTTCGAGCAGCAGCCAGAGGGCGCGAGCGACATCACGGGTGTGGGTGAAATCCCGGCGTGGCGCCAGGTTCCCAACGTGGATCACCGGTTCTTGCAGACCGAGTTCGGCGGCGGCCATCTGCTGGCAGAAGGTCTGGATCGAACAACGGTCGCCCTGGCGCGGCCCGACGTGGTTGAACGAGCGGGTCACGACCACGTGGAGCCCGTAGGTATCGTGGTACTGGAGGCCGGCCAGTTCGGCCGCAACCTTGCTGACGCCATAGGGGCTGGCGGGACGCAGCGGGTGGCTCTCGGCGATGGGCGTCGCCTCGGGCCGCACCGCACCGTACTGGGCGCTGGTGCCGGCGATGTGGATACGGGCGTGGGGGGCGTGGCGGCGAGCAGCTTCCAGCACGTTGATTGTGCCTTCGACATTGATGCGCAGCGTATGGATCGGCGCGTCCCAGGAGGCGCTGGGGTAACTCTGCGCAGCGAGGTGGAAGATCCGCTCCGGCGCAGCGGCGGCAACCGCCCGCGCGAGCGAGTAGGGGTCCTCGATGTCGCCCTCGTGGATGACGATGCGCCCGAGCAGGTGGGCGATCGGGCGTGGATCGCTGCGCCAGCGCTTAAAGGCGTGGATCTCGAGGCCGGGGATGGTCAGCAGATAATCGGCAAGGAAGCTGCCAACCGGTCCGGTGATGCCGGTGATGAAGATGCGCATGGCGTCTCCGGGTCACGTGGGTCCTCGGCATGCTGCGGACCCAGACGTTCCAACTGGACAGGCGCTCCACGGTTCCTGTCTGTGGAGGTGTAGAGCTGTGGAGGTGTGGAGACCAGTTACACGCTATGCATCTTACCACAGGGGCCGGCTCACCCTGTCAACTCGCACCGATGAACACAGGACCGCTGCAAGGTCAGCCCTGAACGATCAGGAAGCTGATCAGGCGATCAGCGGCATCGCGCAGTTCGGCCCGATCGCCGGCGCGCCAGACGTCGGTTCGCTTCCAGTAGAACTCGCCGACTTCAGGATCGTCCTCGTCAACGGCGCTGTAGACATTGATGGTTTGGGCAGGGGCAATCACAAACTCGGGGAAGATATAGGGTGTAACATCGTTGCGATTCACATTGACCAGGCGCCAGGCCGTCATGTTGATCGAACGGGTAGTGGCGTTGCGGATCTCGACATATTCATCGTTGGACAGCCCCGGGACGCGCAGCACAACTTGAATGATGCGAACGGAGTTGGCGTTGGGAATGGGCGTCACGGTGACCGTCGTGGTTGGTCCAGGTGTTGTGGTGGGGCCGGCGGTGGACGTTGTGGTGGGGCCGGCGGTGGACGTTGCGACCGGGCTGCCTGCCAGGGTAGGGGTGGGCGACGGGGCAACCGTCCGTTCGGGCACGGGCGTCGTGAGGGGCATAGCCGTCGGGGTTGGCGCCACGGGGACGGGCGTGATTACCGGCGCCGCCGTACTGGTGGGAAGGGGGACGCGGGTTACCTGGGTCGCGGCAGGGAGGGTGGGAGTCTCTGGCACACTGTCAAGGGGCACATCGACAAAACAGGTGAAACGCGCGACAACGGCGCGCGAGCCACGCAGGCGCACCTCAACCGGGTACACGCCAGGCCGCTCATTGGCGCGCAGAGGAATGCGGTAAAAGCCGTTGCGATCGGCCACTCCGCCACCGACCGCGCGCTCGCCCAGGGTCACCAGCAACGCCTCGGACGGAGGCGCCGGGCCTTCGAGAAAGACGGTCTGCCCATTGGGACAGGCAATAGGCACAGGGTCGGCGGCGCGGAGCGGCGCAAGTCCCCACCAGAGACCAACGACGGCGCCGGCAACCAGCAGGGCAAAAACCGCGAATCGTTTGCGGAGAAACAACGCTATATCCAGGTTGCAATGACGAGCGACAGGCGTAGGACGCAGAACGTTCCGGCCAGGAAGAGCCTGCCGCGGCGGGCGCCGCCAGCGGATCGCGGAGGGCTCGACCCTCCCCTAAATGCTCACCTCAAAAGACCGCATGGTCAAACCACGGATACGTGAAGGGGAAGGGGCCTCGAAAGGTTCAACTCGCGAGGGCGAAGGCGTTGGGATCAGCGGCGTGATACAATGCTGGTGGGCGATAGTGGATTCGAACCACTGGCCTCCACGATGTCAACGTGGCGCTCTAACCAACTGAGCTAATCGCCCGCTCACCCGATATGCTACCATTGATGGCAACGGCTGTCAAGAATTTACACGCCCCGCCCGAGGCGCTGCTCAGCCGCCTTCCGCCGGAGCGCCAGGCCATGCTTGCCCAGGCGGCGAGCCTGGCCGAGGCCCATGCGGCCCGGCTCTGGCTGGTGGGGGGGGTGGTGCGCGATCTGCTGTGCCAGGCGCCCCTGGGCCGCGACGTAGATCTGGCAGTGGAAGGGGATGCGCCGGCGCTGGCCAACGATCTGGCGGCACGGATCGGCGGGCGGCTGCGCGCCGTGCATGCCGCCTTCGGCACCGCCAGCGTTGAGGTGCAGACAGCCGATGGCGCCACCCTGATCCTCGATCTGGCCAGCAGCCGTGTCGAACGCTACCCGTCCCCCGGCGCGTTGCCCGAGATCGCCCCGGCGCCCATCGAAGATGACCTGTACCGGCGTGATTTCAGCGTCAACGCCCTGGCGATCGAGTTGCGAGCCGTGGACGGGCAGTTGCGCACCGGGCGGTTGCTCGACCCTTCTGGGGGCCGCGCCGACCTGGTCACGGGCCGGCTGCGGCTGCTCCACGAGCAGAGCCTGCGCGACGATCCGACGCGCATGCTGCGAGGCGTGCGTCTGGCCGCCCGCCTGGCCCTGCGCCCCGACCCGGCCACTGCGGCGCAGATCCAGGCGGCCCTGGAGGCAGGGTATCTGAGCCTGGTGAGCGACGAACGCGTGCTCACCGAACTCTGCCTGAGCCTGGAAGAGCCGCGCCCCGACGAGACCTTACGATTGGCCGACGCCTGGGGGTTAACGTCCCAGGTCATCCCTGGCCTGGCGTGGAGCGAGGCGCTGGCGGCCCGTTGCGAGCGGCTGGCACTGGCGCCCGCCGGCGCACCGGCGGGCGGGCCGCTCGTCTGGGCAGGGTTGCTGCTGTACGATCTTGACGCCGAAGGGCTCACGGCTATCGCCGCGCGCTACCCCTTGCCGGCCGAGGCCGCCGATCTGCTGCGGCAACTCCCCGGCCTGCGCGCAGTGGCGCCGCTGCTCACGCCCGACCTGCCGAACAGCGGCGTTGACCGCCTGCTGCGCCCCTTCAGCGTAACCGCGGTGACCGTGCTCCACTACGCCGAACCGGCAGCCGCGGCCGCGACCTCCCGCTATCTCCGCGAGCTGCGGACGATGCGCGCGCCGCTCAACGGCAACGACCTGCAGCGCCTGGGCATCGCGCCCGGTCCCCTCCTCGGCCGGACGCTTGAGGCCCTGCGCGCCGCCGCCCTCGATGGTGAAGTGAACACTCGCGAAGAGGCCGAAGCCTGGGTTCGGCGGCAGGCCCCTGAACCGCCCGGATCGTAAGGCCTGGTTCGAGATTTTGAAGTTCCCCCATTCGCCTGCCCGCCGGGCAGGCAACAACTGCCCGACATATGCAGATCTTCTACTCCGACACCTTCGTGCTGCCCCTGCCGCCAGGGCATCGCTTCCCCATGCAGAAGTACGCGCTGCTGCGCGAGCGGGTGGTCGCGGCGGACCTGGCGCCCCCCGATCGGCTCCACCTGCCCCCCGCAGCCAGCGATGCGGAACTGGCCCGTGCCCATGACCTCGACTACATCCGGCGCTGCCAGGCGGGCGCGCTGAGCGCCCAGGAGCAGCGGCGCGTCGGCTTCCCCTGGTCGCCAGCGATGGTCGAGCGTTCGCGCCGCTCCTCCGGGGCCACCATCGCCGCCTGCCGCGCGGCCCTGGCAGGCGAAGTAGGGGTCAATCTGGCCGGCGGCACGCACCACGCCTTTGCCGACCACGGCGCGGGCTACTGCGTCTTCAACGACAGCGCCGTGGCCGCCCGCGCCATGCAGGCCGAGGGCCGCGCCCGCCGCGTGGTCATCCTCGACTGCGACGTGCATCAGGGCGACGGCACCGCGGCTATCCTCCGCGACGACGCCAGCATCTTCACCTTCTCCATCCACGCGGCGAAGAACTTCCCCTTCCGCAAGCAGCACAGTGATCTGGACATCGAACTGCCCGACGGGGCCGATGACGCGCTCTACCTCGACACGCTGGAGGACGGCGTGCGCCGCGCCCTGGAGGCGGCCCGCCCCGACCTGGCGATCTACCTCGCCGGCGCCGATCCCTACTTCGACGACCGCCTGGGGCGCCTGGCGCTCACCAAGGCCGGGCTGGCCGAACGCGACCGGGTGATCTTCGACTACTGCCGCGCCGCCGGCGTTCCCCTGGCCATCACTATGGCCGGGGGCTACGCCCGCCGGATCGAGGATACGGTGGACATTCACTTCCAGACCGTAGCCGCGGCGGCGAGCCTGTAATCTCAGGCGGAGAAACCGGGTTTCCCCATCCCCCGGCCCGCAGGGGGCGCCGGCGGCCCGGTGCTGGTTAAGGGCGCACGGGGAAACCAGGTTTCTCCATCCCCCGGCCCGCGGCCCGGCGCCGGTTAAGGGCGCATGGGGAAACCGGGTTTCCCCATCCCCCGGCCCGCGGGGGGGCGCCCGCTCACGGCGGCATAGAGGGCTTCGTAGCGCGGCAGCACGGCCTCGCCGGCGAACTGCCCGGCGGCGGCGGCGCGGGCGCCCGCGCCGAGGCGCC
>DAOUDA010000061.1:0-15857 GCA_034431835.1 Chloroflexaceae bacterium
CACGCCAGTTTGCGATGACGTCCTGACGCCTCAGCGCGTCGGCCAATGGCCCGCGATCAGGCGATCAACACGGAGCGGGTAGACTACCCGAAGGTGCGTCTAAACCGAATGTAACCAGAGTAGTCACGTGATTGACAATATTGTTACGAAGGCGATTCGGGCCTTCCACTTTTGATGCGAAGGAATATAATGCGAACGTCGGGTGTCCGTTGATCGTGCGTGAAGGAGCCGCTGGCGCCTTCTTCAAGCATCGAAGTAGTACAACGTACCATCACAAGAAGAAAAGGGCTGAAGATGATCATTTCGCGCACCCCCCTGCGGATCAGCTTTGTTGGCGGCGGAAGCGACCTGGCTGCGTTCTACCGGCACGAACCAGGCGCCGTGGTGAGCGTGGCGATCAACAAGTACATTTATATCACGGTCAATACCAAGTTCGATCATCAAATCCGCGCGAGCTATTCGGTCACGGAGATTGTGGATCACGTTGACGACCTGAAGCACCAGCTCATTCGCGAGGCGCTCAAACTGGTCGGCTGCAAGCGTGGGATCGAGATCACCTCGATCTCCGACATCCCCTCGCAGGGCACGGGCCTGGGTTCTTCGAGCACGTACACGGTTGGCTTGCTCAACGCCCTGCACGCCTATTACGGACGCCATGCCGGGGCCGAACGGCTGGCCCGTGAGGCCTGCTCGATCGAAATCGAGCGTTGTAGCGAGCCGATCGGCAAGCAGGACCAGTATATTGCCGCCTATGGAGGGTTGCAGTTTATTCAGTTTAATCCTGATGAGAGCGTGTTCGTTGATCCGGTGATCTGTAGGCCCGAGACCAGGCGGCAACTTGAGGCCCGTCTGATGATGCTCTACACCGGTGTGACGCGGAAGACCGCAGGAGTGCTCCACGAGCAGCGCGCCAACACGGAGCGCGACAACTCCCGGCGCCTTGCCCTGCGCCAGATGGTGGCCCTGGCCCACGATCTGCGCGCGGCCCTGGTGGCGGATGATCTGACGGCATTCGGCGAAATCCTGCACGAGGGCTGGATGCGCAAACGCACCCTGGCCTCGGCGATCAGCAACCAGCAGATCGACCTCTGGTACGAACGGGCGCGGGAGGCGGGGGCGATGGGCGGCAAGATCCTCGGCGCTGGCGGCGGGGGCTTCCTGCTGCTCTACGCTCCGGAGGAGCGCCACGAGGCCATTCGCGCCGCGTTGCCCGGATTGCGACAGGTGCCGGTGCTGTTTGAGCCACAGGGGAGCAAGATCATCTATGTCGAAGAAGCCACTCCTCCTCCGCACCGTGCTGGAGGAGCAGCTGCCCCATCTCGCACCCTAACTACAGATCAGCCCCTGCACACTGGCTCCAGATGAGCCATCTGCTCCTCAATTTGATACAGTTCCCGTGGAAAGCGCATCACACTCCCTGGCTTGTGAGGTCCTATGCATCCTCATCTTGCCATTGTGATGCGCTTTTCGTCAATTCCACCTCGGCGCTATGTACCCCTGTAAGGGGCCCGGACCTCCTCTTATCCGCTGGCTGGAGCGATTCCTGCAACAACAGCAGGAACCCATTCCACACCTAAGTCGGATTGTCGCTGGCACGAGGGAAACGTCTGCCCCAGACGATCCGTTTGAATGAAATCGAGCACCGCTTGCCCCTTGCGCCGTGGCGCCAACCTTTCTGAGAAATACCCTCGCGTATTTGCCTGACGCGCAAGGTGGATACGCTATTCCGTTCGCTGTACGGTGCCGGGTTCCTCAAACCCGTCGGCGCTCGACTCAACCGCGACGCCCCGATGCCACAACTCGTATTCGCTCAAATCCATGTCATCATTCCACGAGATGCCATAGCCGCCAGGATCAACCCTGTCCGCTTTGAAGAAGGTGTCGTATTTCAACAAGTGAAAGCGATCAAGATCGAGAAGCCACCGGCAATCGTAGATCTTCTGCACGCCGTTGACAAATGTTACCAGTAAACGTCGCTCTGCTAAAGGCGTCACGGACTTGATGCGTGGTGTGTTCATCGTTTTACTCCATCCGGGCAGGCGCTTGAACTCGTTTGTCTCATCGAGACGCGATATGCGGAAATCCACAATGCGAAACGATCCGCTGCTCCCCTTTGCCGCGCGCTCACGCCGCGCCGGCGCTATGGTTCGATTCCGGGGACGGCCCGGCGGGTCGTTTCTGGCGCCGGCCCGGCGGGTCGTTTCTGGCGCCGGCCCGGCGGGTCGGCTCTACGGGCGCCGCGTCGCGCATTGACAAATTCGCCTGGATCGGGCATCCTAACGTGCAAAAGGCTTCCGCAGGGGTATGGGGCAGCCCGGCTCGCCCCTCGCCCCTGGCCGTGTGAGGGTGGAGCGCGCGGTGATGCCGCGTGATCCTTGCTGAGGACCATGCGATGACCCTGACCGATGAACTTTCCAGCCTGGAGCAGGAGGCGAGCGCCGCCCTGGCCGCCGTGCGCGATCTCGCTGGTCTGGCCGAGTGGAAGAGCCGGTATATCGGCAAGACCGGGGCGCTCACCCGCCTCAGCCGCGGTCTCGGGGCCCTGCCCGCCGAGCAGCGCCCCGAGGCGGGCCGGCGCGTCAATGCGCTGCGGGAGCAACTCGAGGCTGCCTACGCTGCCGCCGAGGTCGAGCTTAAGCGCGCCGCCATCGCCGGCGAACTGGCCGCCGATCGGGTCGATGTCACCCTCCCCGGACGCCAGCCGGCCCTGGGGTACGCCCATCTGACCAACCAGGTGCTGGCCCAGGTGCAGGAGATCTTCAGCGAAATGGGCTTCCAGGTCTGGGAAAGCCCCGAGGTGGAGCTGGACGAGTTCAACTTCGGGTTGCTCAACTTCCCCGAGGATCATCCCGCCCGCGATATGCAGGACACCTTCTACGTGGAGATGCCCCCCGGCGCGCCGTCGGTGCTGCTGCGCACCCACACCTCTCCCGGCCAGATCCACGCCATGCGCCGCTACGCGCCCCAGCCGCTGCGCGTGCTGCTCCCCGGCAAGGTCTACCGCAACGAACAGGTGACCGTGCGCTCCGAGATGATGTTCCACCAGTTCGAGTTCCTGGCGGTTGGCCGGCGCGTCACCATGGGCGACCTTAAGGGTACCCTGGCCTATTTCGCCGAGCGTATGTACGGGGCCGGCACGCAGGTGCGTCTGCGCCCGAGTTTCTTCCCCTTCACCGAGCCCAGCGCCGAGATGGACGTGAGCTGTTTCCTCTGCGATGGCAAGGGCTGCCGCGTCTGCAAGTACGCCGGCTGGCTGGAGATCGGCGGCTGCGGCATGGTGCATCCGGTGGTGCTGCGCAACGGCGGCTACGACCCCGCGCAGTTCAGCGGCTTCGCGGGCGGTTTCGGCCCCGAACGGATCGCGATGCTCAAGTACGGCATTGATGATATTCGCGGCTTTTATTCGGGCGACGCGCGCTTCGTGGAGCAGTTCGGGTAGCGTGCCGGTGGTGGTTGCCGGGCGGCATGCCGGCCTCGCGCTGATCCTGGTCGCCTTTCTGGTCCTCCACGCGCTCTACAACTGGGCCGTGCCCCTGGGCGAGGGCCCCGATGAGCCGGGCCATGTCGCCTATGCGCTGTTTCTGGCGACGGAGCGGCGCCTGCCCGTGCAGCGCGCCGCTCCGCTGTCTCCCGATGTGCCCGGCGAAGGGCATCAGCCGCCCCTGGCCTACCTGCTGGCCGTTCCGGCGCTGGCCTGGTTGCCCGCCGACCAGCGGCAGATCCGGCTCACCGCCAATCCGCGCTTCCTCTGGGCGGGCGGTGATGAGCCGGGGGCCTTTATGCGCGGCAGTTGGGAGCGCTGGCCCTGGACGGGTCTGAGCCTGGGGTGGCGCCTGGCCCGCGCCGTGTCGGGAGCGTGGGGCGCGGTGGCGGTGCTCTGCGCCTATCTGGCGGCGCGGCGCCTGGCGCCCGCGGAACCGCTCCTGGCCCTCACGGCGGCCTCTCTGGTGGCCTTCAATCCGCAGTTCCTCTTCATCAGCGCCCTGGTGTCCAACGACGCGCTGCTGGCGGCCCTCGGCGCCGCCCTGCTCTGGTGGTGCCTGACGCCCCCGTCTTCTGCTGTGGCCCGGCGCTGGGCGGTGGGCGCGGGGGCGCTGTTTGGGCTGGCCTTGCTGACCAAGCAAAGCGCGCTGCTCTTCGGGCCGCTGCTGCTCTGGGGCGCCTGGCGCATCGCCGGAGGGCGGCCCGGCCACTTCGCGGCCCTCACGCTCGTCTGGGGGGCCGTGGCCCTGCTCATCGCCGGCTGGTGGTTCGGGCGCAATGCGCTGCTCTACGGCGACCTCTTCGGTCTGGCCGCCTTCCGGGCCGAGTTCGCCGGTCAGCCCTTCGATTGGCGCGATCCCCTGGCCTGGAGCGGGGCCCTGCGCCAGCTCGCCGCCTCGTTCTGGGTGCGTTTCGGCTGGATGAGTCTGCGTCCACCGGGATGGACGCTCTGGTTCTACGCGGCGCTTTGCGCCCTGGCGGTGGCCGGCTGGCTGCCCAGGCTGGCGCGAAGCAGGCCCGACCCCGCCTGGGGTGGGCCGCTCCTTGCCCTGGTGATGGCCGGCGCCTGGACGCTGGCCTTCGCCCTCGCCGCCGGGCTGGTCGCCTGGCAGGGGCGCATGCTCTTCCCGGCGCTGGCCGCCATCGGCCTGCTGCTGGCCGCCGGGTTGGCCGCTCCGCTGCCACCAGCCGGCTCCGGGGCGGTGCAGCCGCCATTCGGAATGTTCGGGGATGTCGGTCGCGCTCCGTTACGCGCCGCCACGACCGGTCTCCTTGTGTCACTGCTGTTCCTGCTGGCCGCGGCGATGCCCCTGGCGGTAATCCGGCCAGCCTATCCCTGGACGGCCCTGGCGCCGCGGGAGGCCCTGGCCGGACTGGGCACGCCGGTCGAGGCACGCTTTGCCGCGGCGTGGGAGCAAGGGGTGGCGCTGCGCGGCTGGCGGCTGGACACCCCGGCGCGCCCCGGCCACTCCCTGGCGGTGACCCTGACCTGGAACAGCCTGGAGCCGATCCCGCGCAACTGGTTGGTCTTTGTACACCTGGTTGACTCTGCCGGGACGATCGTCGCCAAGAGCGACAGCGCGCCGCGAGGCGGCACGCTGCCGTTTCCCCTGTGGACGCCGGGCGACTGGGTGCGCGACACCCACACCCTGCCCTTGCCTGCGGAGTTGTCCCCGGGCCGCTACCGGCTGCGGGTGGGCCTCTTCAGCCCCGACCACAGCGGCCAGCGCCAGCCGGTCTGGTTCGCCGACGGGCGCGCGGGCGGCGATTATGCCGAGGTGGGCGTGGTTGAGGTGACCAATTCCATTTCGGATTTTGGATTTTGGATTGCGGTATATGGCGTCCGAAAGGGAGCTGAAGCGGATTTTGGGTTTTGGATTTTGGATTTTTGCCCTACGCTTCCCGCAGGGGGCGCCGGGCCACGACGATCATGCGGGGCGAGTCGATAGTGAAGGCGTGCAACTGGGTGCTGCCGTACCAGGCCGTGGGTGTCAGGCCGGCGGCGTAGAGCATGGCGGAAAGCTCGGTGGCGGTGTAGATGCGGATGCGGTGGAAACGCTCCTGCTCCTCGCCATCGGGGGTGCGCCAGCGGTCGAGGGAGGTCAGCAGGCCACGGATCGGGTCGAAGTGATGCCGGCGCCAGACCAGGGTGCCATCATCGAGTTCGTACCAGTCGGCCTCCTGAAAGCTACGCACCACCCGATCGCGGTGCGCCAGTTCCATCACCAGGCGCCCGCCGGGCTTGAGGGCGCGCGCGATGCCGTTCAGAACGGTCTGGTTGTCTTCCTCGGCGTCGAAGTAGCCAAAGGCCGTGAACATATTGATGGCGGCGTCGAAGCAGGCTGCGTAGGGCAGGGCGCGCATATCGGCGGCGACGAATTGCGCCTCGATCCCTTCCTCCGCCGCGGTGGCGCGGGCCAGGGCCAGCAGCGGCTCCGAGATGTCCACCCCCACGACGTGGAAGCCGGCCCTGGCGAGGGCCAGGCTGTGGCGCCCGCTGCCGCAGGCGACATCGAGGATGTCGGCGGGCGGTTCGGGGAGCAGATCGCGGAGCATCAACACCTCAGCGACCGTCTGCTCCGGTTCGATGTGGTAGCGACGAGGGTAGGTCTCGTCGAAATAGACGCGCCACCATTCCATAGCTGTTCAACGTCAAAGCAGCCGGTCGGAGGGGGTGGGGGTGTAGCGAAAGACGTTATATACAGACCACTTACTTGCGCCCGAACCAGCGGCCCTTTTTCGGCGTCTCCACGGTCTTGCGTAGCGCGTCCAGATCGTCCTCGGTTGGCAGGGGGCTGAAAGGCCCCCGGGGCGTCCCGGTCTCCTCTGCGGGCAGTTCATCAAGCGAGATGCGCTGCCCGCCGGTCGAGCCGGCGGCTACTTCGCTCGTTCCAGCAACCGGCGTTTCCAGCGCGCCCCCTTTGCTGACAGGCGCCAGCGATCCGTTGGTTGCCATTGCCGGTTCAACGGGCGGAGAGGCGCCTGCGGCATACGGACCGCTCCCCTGCTCAACGCCCAGGGCCACGAGCCACTCCCAGATACGGGCGCGCCGGGCCGCGGCCTCCGCGGGCAGGTGCAGGGGCCGCCCGCGCGCGTCGATCACCAGGCCCAGCAGGCTGCCGGCGATGTCACCGCCTTCGGACGAAACCGTTTCACCCGGCGCCGCCAGACCGACCCGCACCGCCGGTCCGGGCCGGACCGTCACCTGGCCGAAGTGTCCTGGCGGCAGCGCCAGCCGCGCGATGTCGCCGTGCCGCACCACCACGCGCTCCGTAGCGCCGCCGACGGCGGTCAGTTCCACCTCGGCCGCTGGCGTTCCTTCGCTTCCCTCGCCGAGCAGCACCAGCACTGCCGCGAGCGGGGTATTGCGCAGGAGATCGCGATCGGTCAGCGACACCGCCGCCTGGGGACTCAGCCCCGCCAGGGCGCCGCTGATCGGAACCAATCCCAGCGTATCGAGATAGACGTCAATGATGGGGTGATCGTGCGCGCCGTCAGGTTCCAGGCCATCGAGCAGCGTCAGCAGGGCAAGCCCCGGCTCGGGCGCGTGGATCATGCCCCCGCCCGTAGCCAGCACCCAGTCATAATCGGCTGACCGGATCTCGTCCAGCAGGGTATCGCGCGCCAGTCGCAGGGCCTCGCGCAGCAGCGCGTGCTCGATGTACAGGTCCTCGCGCGTGGAGGGCAGCACCTGGGGCCGTAGCGCCCGATTGAGCAGCCGGTCGGTCAGCGCCTGTGGCGTGATCGGGAACGGCAGCCAGCGGGCGATAGCTTCAACCCCTCGCTGCGCCAGGAGTTCGGTCATCCCGTAGCCGGTACCTACGGCGCCCAGGATGGCCGGATGAAAGCGCCCTGGCGCCGCGTACAGGACGGCGCTGGCGCTGGCGCCGATGTCCGCGGTCAACACCCGGCGCCCGGTCCGTTCGGCCAGAAAGCGGGTGAGCAGGGCCTCCGCCTCACAGACCGTGCGGGTCGGCGCGGCGGAGATGCGCCGGAGATCGGACCAGCCGGGCAGCCGCGGCAGTATCAACTTCTCGTAAAGGCGGGCCAGTTCCTGGCGCGCGGGATCGAGCCGTTCGTGTTCGAGGGTCGGGCGCAGGTTGTCAACGACGAAAATCTCGGCCCGATCCGAGAGCGCGGCAATGACCTGCTCACGGGCGGCGCTATTTCCGGCGTAGATCACGGGGCGGGCCGTTACTGGCCGCCCCTGCAGGCCCGGGTGATCAACCCGCGCGCGGAGGGCCGTCAGGCCCACCAGATGGGCCAGCCGGTTGACGGCATCGCCCGAGCCATGTTCAAGCCCCCCCGCGATCAGCACCGCATCGGGGTGCAACCGCAGCAGCGCCTCCACCTGGCGCTCGGCCCACGACTGGTCGTCTGGGGTCTGTATGGCCCGGCCCGCCGCATCATCGAGGGTCACCATCTGGAGCACGGCGGTGTATGTTGCGCGGCTGGCGCGCAGGGCGCTGCGCCCCGAGAACATGCTGGCGACGGCGGCGATAACCAGGCTCATCGGACCTGCCGCGCTGGTCACCGCGACCACGTGGTTGACGCCATCGCCTTCGCTGCTCTGGGGCATAATGAGATGACCATCGCGGAGCAACTGGCGCCCGGTCATCTCAGAGATCTGCGCCACGGCCTCCAGCATGCCGTACAGCACGTTCTGGTAAGGCGGTTCGGCGCTGGTTGTCGCTTCCGCGTGCCCCACCATCCGGCTTTCGCCGTCAACATCATCAATAAGGGTTACACGGGTAATCAGGCTGCCGATCTCGGCAACCAGCACCGCCCCCAGGGCGTCTGCCATGCCAACCTCCGCCGCATCAGGAACGGCCCTCCGTGCACTTCACCCCAGCGGCGCACGTAGCCAGTTTACGATGAACTCCAGCCGCGTATTCAGGGCCGTGAGGTAGGTCAACAGCACTCCTGCGAAGAAGAAGCCAAAGGCGATCATCAGCAGCCAGCGCCCGGCGCGCGCGCTCAGGGCCAGCAGCCGCCCCTGGGCGCGTTCACGGGCAACGGTGAAGTAAAAGGCGCTCAGGGTCAACACCACCCCGATAACCAGCGCCAGCGCCCCCACGACCTGCAGCGGATCGTTGCCCAGTGGCCGCGCGGTATCCAGGAGTTGCGGCACAATCGTGCCGGCCAGCGCCCCGCCCACCGCCAGGGCCATGGCGACGCCGAAGAGCAGGGCCAGCGGAATGTTCGCCAGCCACGAAACCGTCTGGCGCCGGGTCAGGCGGGTGAGCAGCAACAGACCGAGCAGCCAGGGCGCCAGTCGCAGGCCGAACAGCAGAGGATCGGTTACGCTCGCCAGGAGGGCCAGCGCCTCGGGACGCAGCACCTGGTGGTAGACGACCACAAAGGCATACCCAAGCGACGCGCCGACGAAGAGGTACTGTACGGCGCGAAAGGCGGGATTATCGCCCAGCAGACGGCTGAAGACCAGCAGGGTCAGCACGACGGCGATCAGACCCACGAACAACGTGGTAAGAGCGTCGCCATTCACGTCGCACCTCCCGAGGCGTCGCGCCAGCGCATGAGGGCGCTTGCTCCAGCGCCCAGCACCAGCAGCGTGACGAACACCGCCACCGCGAACCCCAGTTGTCCGGTGGCGCGGCTCAACTCGGACGCATCAGCCGTCGGGTCGCTGGCGAGAAGCGCCAGCGCGCCCTGTTGTCCGGCGATCGCGTAGACATTGGGCAGGCGCAAATACGGTTGGGCGAGGGGTTGGGCATCCTGGGGCAACAGAAAGGCAATCGGCACCTGATCGCGCACCTGGCGATGGGCCTGCTCCATCCACACCTGCACGTCCTGAGGCTGGTCGGCGAGCACGACGATAAGCGCCAGATCTTCGATCCCGCTGATGCGGGGCATGCCATCGGGGTAATTCGCCACCAGACCCTGGGAAGCATCCTGCCCATCAAAATCCGATGCCAGGGCGCCGCGCAGATCCTGGGCCAGGCCGCGCACCGCCAGTTCGCCGCCGGGCCGGTAGCCGAGCAATACATAGTCGCGGCCACCGAAGGACACCCCGTTTTCATTGTTGTAGCCGGCGGCCCGCAGCGGTTCGATCACGTCAAAGGAGAGCAACGTTCCCTGGAGATCCGTGCTGACCAGGATCAGTTTGGTCCGGTTGGCGATCAGCCGGCGCGTGACGGCCTCCTCCAGGGGGCGCAGTTCACCGCTCCGCTGAGCGGCCCACTCGTAGGCCATGAGCACCACATCATCGGCGTCAAGACCATCGAGCAGCGCGCCGAGGGCCGCAGCGTTTCCTGTGACCGGCGCGGTCGGACGCAACGGCGCCGTGATCTGGGGCGCCAGCAGAGCGATAAGCAACGCCAGGGCCAGCAGGGCATACAGGAGGCGGTGAAGATCGAGGCGCCGTTCGGCCCGCTCGACGGGAGCAGGCGCTGGCGCAGGGGTTGGATAGGGCGTCGCGGCAAGTTGCTGGAGCAACTGCATGGCCCCGAGTTGCTCGACGGTCGGCTGGTACATCGGACGCGCGCGCGCCACCGCCGCGGCCACGGGCGCCTCTACGTCGCTCTCTTCTGCTTCAGTGCCGCTCAGGCGCCGCAGCCAGTCGAGTTGCTGGCCGGCAACGGGGTCGGCGGGCAATTCGGGTTCCGGCACGCGGAGCCAGTCCGGCAACTCGGCCCCGCGCAGGAACCCGGCGCTGTCCCCTTCCTGGGGAGAACGCTCGATCCTGCCCGACGACTCTGGGGATGGCGCGATTGGCGATGGGGCGGGTTCGGCGGGCGCGTCGTGCAGCCAGGCGGGCAGATCGGGCTCAACGCCGCCTGCCACAGCGGGCACCCGGTCGGCGCTCTCAGCCGCCAGGAGCCAGGGGGGCAAATCACCGCCGGCGACTGGCGGCTCTTCAGCTTCCGGCGCATGGGCCTCGGCGGCCTTCTGCAACCAGGCGGGGACCTCGCGGTCGGCGGGGGGAGGCGGGGTCTCGGCGGCTGCCGCGGCTTCGCGCAGCCAGGCCGGAAGCTCTTCGCTGCCCGGGGTTGCCTCAGCCTGCGCGGCTTCCTGCAACCAGGCGGGGACCGCTGCGCTCGCAGCGGGGGCCTCAGCCTCGCGCAGCCAGCCTGGAAGTTCTCGACCCTCCGCGGGGGGCGGGGTCTCGGCGGCCGCCGCGGCTTCGCGGAGCCAGGCCGGAAGCTCTTCGCTGCCCGGGGATGCCTCAGCCTGCGCAGCTTCCTGCAACCAGGCGGGGACCTCCTTGCCCGCAGCGGGGGGCGGGGTCTCGGCGGCCTCCTGGAGCCATGCAGGGACCTCTTCGCTCGTGGCGGGGGCCTCAGCTTCGTGCAGCCATGCAGGAAGCTCTTTGCCCTCGGCGGGGGACGCACCCTGGATCTGGCCCTCGGGTGGACTCTGGGACGCCTCGGTGATTTCGCGTAGCCACGTGGGCACCTCGACGTCTTCAGCGCGATCGGTGCGCGCCTCGGGCGCAGGCGCAACCTTCTGCTCCTCAGGGGCCATAAACTCGCGCAGCCAGTCGGGTTCTTCGAGGAGCGACTCTGAGGGTTGGGAGATCGGCGCCGACGGCGTGCGCTGTGCGGGAACCGTACTGGCATCGGCGGAGGGCGTCTCAGCGGCAAGGTTGCCGGTCCATTCGTGTTCCGGAGGCGCAGGCAGATCGCCTTCAACCGCCCGGGCAACCTCATCGGCGTTCAAATCGCGCAGCCAGTCGGGCACGCCGCCTGGATCGAGGGGTTCGGAGATTGGACCCGAGAGCGGTTCAGAGGGGGCATCGGGATCGGGACCAATTGAGCGTAGCCAGTCGGTTGCGCCTGCGGGCATCTTTATCCGTGAACTGGTCGTGGGTTGATCCCCGGCCGGCGCTGATTCAGCAGGCGCACCCGGCTCGTCGCGCCCAAGACCACTGAGCCAGGAAGTCGCCCCGAGCGGCGGCGTGCGCGGAGCAGGCTCAGCGGGCGGAGGTGGAGCGGGCCGATCGATATCCCGCAGCCACTCAGGCGCCTCGGCTGTACCGGTCCTGGCATCATCACTCACCTCACGACGGAGATCGCGCAGCCACTCGGGCGTCTCGGCCTCGGCCTCAACGGAAGCGGGAGGCGCTGGTTCATCGTGACCGGTCGGGGGAGGGGGCAGCGGTAGATTGCGGAGCCAGGGGGGAAGGTGTTCCATATTAGCGATCGAGGTAAGGCGTGTCGAAGCCGAGCAGCACCCGCAACCCGGCCACGAACGCGCCGATGGCGGCGCCGAGCACCAGGCCCCGTGCGCCTGCAAGCGCCACATAATCGTTGAGCCACTGGAGCGTCGCTCCAACGCCGGGCAGTGCCGTCACGGGCGGCAACTGCGCCACCAGCACAAGCGCCGCCACACTGACGATAACGATCGCCTCGGCGCTGCCGCGCCCGACGGCGCGCAGCGCGGCGCTGAGGCTAAAAAAGGCGAGCAACGCGAGCAGACTGCCGGCAACGGGCTCATACAGCGCCCGAAAGACGGTGCGGATGGGCACCTCGGCCAGACTGCCGGGCAACACGATGCCTGCACGGCCAGGCAGTGGAAAGAAGATCCCGGCGACGATCATCACCAGCAGGCCCGCGATCAGTATCAGGCTGTAGGGCCAATCGGCGCTCCGCGCGCGCACCCGCTGCACATGGCTGCCGGTGACGCTCAACACGCCGAGCAACAGGCCAACGGCAGTGATCACCGCCGCCCAATCAACCAGCACCGCGGCCAGCGTTGCCAGCGGACCGCCCGCACCGGCAAAATCGAGCAGAACGATCAATCCGGCAACCCCGGCAATCAGGACGGCAAGCAGGCGTTTGGGATCACGAAATAGTGACATAGCAGTCTGGGGGCCGCTCAGCCTACAATCCCGGAAGCGGCGGCAATCCCAGGTAGGGTTGGATCAGACTGTAGAACAAGCCTCCGATCAGCAACACAATCACCGCCGTGCGCAGCACGTCCTGCGTCAGCAGACGCGCCTGAGCCGGACCGGAGGGGGCCAGATAGGCTTCGCTGGCGTAGATCTCCTCGCCGATCAGCGTTGCCGGGGTGGTCAACATCATCAGCGGCAGGCCGCTGGCGCTGGTGGTGCCGGCGACCTGCGGAATGGCGCGTTGCGCGCCATCTTCACCTACGAGCAAGAACTCCTGCCCGAAGCCGCCCACCATGGCGCTGGCTTCGAGGGGTTGGCGCCCGTACAGCGTGGTAACGCCGGTCGCATAGGCCAGTTCGTCGTGGTGGGCCAGCAACTGCACCTGGGCCGGCGTAAAATCCTGGACCTGCCCCGCCTCATGAAACGCCTGGCGGACCCCGCCGCGCAGAGCGAGATGAGCGACCACGTCACCCGAACTGACCAGGATCGGCGTGCCATTACGCGCTGCCTGGGACGCTGCCCGTTCGGCCAGCAACAACCCGGCGACCAGTTCGGTCGAAGCGGAGCGCACACCGCTGCCCGCGCCCAACACGCTTGCGCCGGGCGAGAGATGCACTGCCTGCCCTGTCTCGGCGGCCCGGCCAAGGGCGGCGCGTAGCGCATCGAGCGCCGGAAGCGGCCGCTGTGGCCTGATGCCCCGCTGCAAGGCGCGGGCGTGGTGCCACCAGATCAACCCGATGGTCACGAGGATGACCAGCAACGTGAGGATGGTAGCGGTGTTTACGCCAGGTAACATAGGCTGGCTCCGGGCCAGGGGGCCGGGACAATTCTTTACAGCAGCGGCGCGTTTCCTTGGAATGAGTGTAACCCAGCCGGTAGGCTTTGTCAACCGATGCGTCCTGTACAGGGCTTGAGCGAAGTCCATCTCCCAGGGTGGGTTCTGGGGCGGCTACGCCGCGCCAGGGGTTATGTTTCGATGGTTCTGGCGGCGCAGCCGCCAGAACCATCGAAGACACGTGGAGTTTGGGGCTGGCCCCAAAGACGTTACCTTAGCTCTGCATAGGGGTGTGCAATATTTGTTGCGCCACCCGGTACGGATCGAATGAGGGCGCAGCCCTTCCAGGCTCTCCCCACGGGCGGAGCAGAGGGAACCAGGCCGGCCGCAGGGCGCCCGTCAGGGGGCGTCGAGCAGCCGGCGCAGGTCACGCCAGGCATCCGGGTCGCCGAGGGCGGCGACATAGGCTTCGGCGCGCGTTCCTCCCAGGAAGGGCAGGCTGAAGCGTGCCAGCTGGCTGCTCACCACGTCAATCGGGCTGAGCATATCCAGGATGAGGGCCAGGGGGGCGCGCAGACCTGCGCGCTCCACGCCGGCGACGAGCCGTTGCAGCACCTGGCTGGTATCGTCCATGCCTGGCGTCTCGATGTTCTCTACCACGGAGGCTTCCGCCGCAGCGGTGCAAGCCATCAGGAGGAAAGAGCGTTTTCGTGGGAGGGCGCGGCCCTCTCAGGACGTGTTCAGATCTACCGCAGGGCGCGCAGAAGAACGGAGAGGGTGAGCTTTTTGGGGCCCCTGGCGTCCCTCTGCGCCCTCTGCGGTGCAAATAGGTTGGGTAGATATGAACACCATCCCCGCTCGAACCCTCCCGTCAGGGCGCTGAAGAACCGTTGGGGTGCTCATCCTCGACCTGCTGCTTGAGCGCCGACAGGAACTCGCCGGCCAGGTGAATGAACCGTTGGCGCTGGCGGGGGCCGATCAGCCCCACCACGAACTCGGGCAGGTGGAGGGAGTCGACCCGTTCAATCCGAAAGCGACCGTCATCCAGTGGTACGACCAGGCAGCGGTTCACGCCGGTGAGCGGCGGGAAGCTGATACGAAACGCTGTTGCCCGTGAGAGGGGAGTGAAATCCACCACCTCCATATCGGCATGCACAATCGCGGCCCGCAGACGAAAGCGGTACCCCGGTCCCGGGGCGCCCGAATCGGGCAACTCGACGCGCACCCGCTCGAACGAAGGCATCCAGCCGGGCCAGCCGCCGAAATCGTCGAGCACAGCGAAGATCCGTTCTGGTGGCGCGGTGGTGATCGCGCTAACACTGATCTCGAAGCTTACCATACCAGATGACCCAAATGACCCCCTACGGGCCATGCCTGCGCCAGCCGGCCCAACGCTGGCGCAGGGCCTCTACGGGCAAACGGGCGGGCAGATACGCACCTGTTACCGTTACGACCACCGATCGCACGCCGTGCGGCACGCGCCCGTAGGTTCGCACAATCTGGCTGTCAAGGGCGGGCTGGTAGCGCAAGACAGCGACGATTTCATCGAACGGCAGATCGAGGCCGTGGTAGCCAAGCCAGAGCGTGTCCATGCATACGGGCCGGGGGTTACTCCGCAAAGCGGCAGCGTGTTTGCGTTCCAGCCTGACCATTGCTCCGCGACGGGGCGGTAGGCTGATTATACCACCGGCGCGCTCAGATTGGCTCGTGTTCCAGGCGCATTCGCAGCGCCTCCAGAAAGTCCAGCGCCTGCCGCTGATCGAGCGCGCGCGCGTCGTAGCTCAGGGTGAGGGTTGCCAGCGGGCGCACGCCCAGGCCAGCGCCCACGACGACTACCCGCCGTTCCGGTGCGCCAAGGATCAGCGTTGCGACGGCGCCGGGCAGGGGCGGCGGCGCGCTCCACCAGCTTTTTCCGGTCGCCAGGCTCACCAGGGCGAAGGTCGCCGCGCTCGCGTCGGGCGCTGCGACCAGGGCGCGCGCCAGCCCGCGCAGGGTCAGATCCTCCGCAGCGGGGATCAGGCTCCAGCGCAGGCCCTCTGGCGCCAGGTCGGCGATGGCCAGGCGCACCTGTCGCCGCAAGGCGAGCGCGTCGCCCAGCCAGCGCGCGTTCAGGCGCGGGTGTGCGGGCAGGAGTGCCACCACCGGGGCCGCCACGTAGATCCCCAGGTGCAGGGGCAGACCCTGGCGCGCGAATTCGTCGCCTAGCGCGGCGATCCGCGCCAGGGCCGCTCCGGCGTCAAACTCCACTGTCACCGTTGCCACCGGGGCGGCGTTGCTCATGGCTCGCCGGGCGAGCCCGGTCGTGTCGTGGGCAACCTCTTGTTGAGCCATTCCGGCGACCGTGCCCGGCGGCGGTGACGGGGGTGGTGGGGGCGGTGGGGGTGTAGAGGCGGGCAGCAGAGGCGCCGGGACCATCGGGGAGATGCGCGCGCGCACGTCACGCGCCGTTACCCGCCCATCGGCCCCGGTGCCCGCCAGGGCGGCCAGATCAAGCCCATGGGCGCGGGCCAGCGCCCGCGCCAGGGGAGTAGCCCGGAGACGCGCTGCGGTGTTGATCGGTGGTGGGCGCTCTTCACGTAGCATGGCCATCCTGAGGTGAACGTAGATCTCTTCTGGTGAGGGTCTGGGAGGGCGCAGCCCCCCCAGGAAGATTCGAACGTGTTCAGATTTACCGCAGAGCACGCAGAGGGGCGTAGAGGATGAGCATTTTGAAGCCCTTTGCGACCCTCCGCGCCCTCCGCGGTG
>DAOUDA010000062.1:0-4032 GCA_034431835.1 Chloroflexaceae bacterium
TCACGCCAGTTTGCGATGACGTCCTGACGCCTCAGCGCGTCGGCCAATGGCCCGCGATCAGGCGATCAACACGGAGCGGGTAGACTACCGAGTTTTGACGCGCATCGCTTAACCGGATCCTCGCACCACCAGGGTTGCGGGGACGCTCCGCCTCCCTGCCCCCTCCAACGTGGGTGCGAACCACGTCGAAGCGTATCAACATCAGTGCAAGCTGCAACCCCAACAAGAGAAGCGGTGGGACCTGGCTATGGCCAACCCCAGGTCATCTTTTTCAGCGAACTCGACGGGGCCGAACTGCTCACGCGCCTGCGCGAGGGCGGGCTGGCGGCATACCTGGCCGCTCACGGTTACGGCGTCGCCGTGGCGCTCTACGACTTCACCCAACCCCTCGCTGAGGCAGTGCGCCTGTTGAACCAGCGCCAGGTCACGGTCATCGCCTGGCTGCTTCTGCCGCCCGGCGAAGATTTCTGGTTCAATCTCCAGAACTATCCTCAAGCCTTTGCCCGCTACCATCGCTTCCGCGAGTGGGTGCGAGAGCACGCATTGCACTTCCACGCCGTTGGTCTGAACATCGCCCCTCCGGGCAGCGCCATTGACCAGTTGCACCACGGCAACCTGCGCCAGTTGACTCGCCGCTTCTTGCGCGCCCGCGACAACGTGCTCTATGGCGCCGCGCGCAACGCCTACACCGACCTGGTGAGCGAAATCCGTCACGATGGCTACGAAGTACACACGTACCAGGTGCCCGTCGTGGCCGACGATCGGCGTGCTGGCAGCACCCTGGCCCAGCGCATGCTCGACATCGTCGATGTGCCCGCGGACGTCGAGGTGCTGATCTGTTACAGCAGCGTTCCGCTGGCGGCCCTGGAGGATGACCTGGGGGGCGCGTTGATCGCCAGTTACGGCCCTGCCGCCGATAGCATCGGCGTCGGCGTCGTCGACAGCGCCGGTTCACGCGCCCGAAGCATCCGGGGGCTGCCGCCCCTGTCGTGGGAGGCGCTGGAACGCGACCTGATCCTCGCCGGTCAGTTTACCGATACGATCTACGTCTATTCGCTGGAAGGATGCCTGGAACGGGGGTTGTTGCCGCGCATCGCCGCGATCGACTGGGAGGCGACCCCGCGCGTGCTGGCGTGGAAGCGCTCCCTCGTGGCCGCCGTGCGCGTGGCGCTGCTCATCGGGTTGCTGCTGACCCGCCTGAGCCAGACGCTGATCGCCTGGCTCGGGTGGGCGCTCTTCGCACTGCTGCTCGCGCGGCAGCTACGCGCCGCCCTGCGGCGCCGTCGCAACCCATAAAACGCCATGGCGCTGACTCTGCTTTGTCACGTTGCCCACGGCGCGGGATGCGGGGACCGCAGGCCCCCGCAGATCTTCCCCTTCTGGTGCGGCACGGCTTTGCCGCGCCGTACCAGGAAGAGGAAGCCTGGAGGAGCGTAGCCCCTCTGAACCTCCTCGTAGCGGAAACTGCGGCGAGTGACAACGTAGAGCCAGGCGCCTATCCGGGTAACCAGGTTATCCGATTACTTTTCTGGGAGGGCTACGCCCTCCCGGCCCCGCCCTCGAGGGTAGTAACGCAGGTGTGAACCATGGCTAACGAGGAGGCCCTCCGCCTGGCGATTGTCCAGGTAGGACGTCGGCTGTACCAGCGTGGGTTGATTGCCGCAGGCGATGGCAACATCTCGGCCCGCCTGCCCGATGGGACGATCGTGATCACCCCGGCGGGTATGTGCAAAGGCGAACTGGAACCCGAGGACCTGGTGGTGATCGACCCCGAGGGCGCGCTGCTCCGCGCGGCGCCGGGCCGCCGCCAGTCTTCCGAGCAACTGCTGCACCTGCACGTCTATCGCCGGCGGTCCGATGTCCTGGCCTGCGTCCACGCCCATCCGCCCACCGCCGTCGCCCTCACCCTGGCGGGCATCAGCATGGCCGAGCCACTCCTGCCCGAAGCGGTGCTCTCCCTCGGCCCCGTGCCCACCGCCCCCTACGCCCGCACCGGCACCGCCGAGATGGGCGCGGCGGTTGACGATCTCATCCGCGACCACAACGCGGTGCTGCTCTCCCACCACGGCGCGCTGACCATGGGCCGCACCCCGCTTGAGGCGTATTACCTGATGGAACAACTCGAGCACTGCGCGCGCATTATCCACGCGGCGGCGCTCCTCGGCCCGATCCGGCGCCTGCCCGCCGAGCGCATCGAGGAACTGCGAACCTTGCGCCGGACCCTTGCCGCCACCCGTGAGGAGAAGGGATGAAACTCTCGCCTGAAAAGATCGAGGCCCTCGCCGTCGATCTCATCGACACCCTCGCCGACGTTGACGGCGTGCTCTTTCGCGGCGACGATACGGCATTGAAACTGGCGATCATCGAAATCATCACCGATGAATTGATGGTCGAGGAGCGCCTCGACGCCGAAGTGCACAAGATGCTGCAGGCCTACAAGTACGAGATCACCATGGGGCGTCTCAACTACGACGAACTGTACCGCAAGCTGCGAAACAAGTTGATCGCCGAACGGAAGATCGTGCTCTAGAGCACTGACCGGAATGCTTGATCCACTGAGGACACCGAGCCGTGTGGCTCGCGGCGCTCGTGCCGCCATCGTTGCGGATCAACCTTTTCGAGGAACGCTACAAAAAGGGGAAACCGGGTTTCCCCACACGCCGGGCCGCGAGAGCGCCAGGCGCCGAGCCTCTGGTTGGTCAGACTGAGGATGAACAGGGCAAACCGGCCCCCCCGTCCCAGTCGCGCGCCGCTTCCTGAAGCGTCAACACCGGCGTGACACAGGCATCGAGATCGGCAAAGACGGGCAGCCATTCCTCCAGGCGTCGCCGAGCGATCAGCGCGGCAATCTCGTTGGCCAGGGCCTGTTGATCGGCATCCTGGTGCCTCGAAGTGAGATCAGGACGCCCGAGCGCCTCACAGAAACGGGCCCAGAAATGCGGCTCAAGCGCGGCTACGGCCAGATGGCGCCCATCGGCGGTGCGGTAGACCCGGTAGCAGGCCATGCGACCGCTTAACCCGCCCTGCTGCTCACCCGCGCGGGCCACCGCATACCACGGGGTCATCAACCAGCGGGTCGCCGCGAGCATAGGCGCGTCGAGCAGGCAACCCGGCCCGTCGCCGCGGGCGAGCAGCGCCGCCAGAATGGCCATCGCCGCAGTCAGACCACTTACCAGATCGGCCAGTTGCGTCCCCGGCAGGGCCGGTTCATCGCCCACGGTCGTAGTCGCCAGCAACCCGGACAGGGCCACGAAGTTCAGATCGTGTCCCGCCAGATGGCTCAGCGGCCCCGACAGGCCGTAGCCGCTCAGCGCACAGTAAATGAGGCGCGGATTCAACGCCTGGAGGGTCGTAGGGCCAACCCCCAGGCGCTCGAGCGCGCCTGGGCGCAACCCGTCCACCAACACATCGGCCTGGCGCGCCAGGGAGCGAAAGGTCTCCGCGTCCTCGGGCCGCTTCAGATCCAGTTCCAGCTCAACCTTGCCGGCATTCAGAGAGGGGTACGCCGCGTGCAGCGGTGGAAGCCGCCGGAGGGGATCGCCGCCCGGACGCACCACCTTGGTCACGTGCGCCCCCAGGCTCGCCAGCACCTGGGTGCAGGCCGGCCCCGGCAGGTACGTTGCCACTTCCACCACCTGAACCCCGCGCAACGCCGCTTCGATGGACATACTTTCCTCACCTCCGCAGGGAAACCCGGCGCCCTGCCTGTAATCCGGTATCAGAACCAGCCTATAGTATCACAGCGGGAAGGTTTGGGAGATGGTCACATTCTCCCGGGCAGGGCCAGGGCAACGTCTCTGGGGGCAAGCCCTGCACTCCAGGTTGGTCGCCGGTTCTGGCGACGTGGCTGCCGGAACCGGCGACCACCGATCGCTCCGAGCGGCATGGCCGCCCCACACCCCACCGCGGGAGGCGACCTTTACACAAGTCCTGTAGTCTCTTACAGGGCTTGAGCAAAGTCGTTGAGGTGGCGCACAGAAGAACACCGCGTCTGTCAGGATGGAGCGAGCACGCAACCATTCTGACAAACGA
>DAOUDA010000063.1:0-3334 GCA_034431835.1 Chloroflexaceae bacterium
TAGAGCCGGCCCACCGGGCCGGCTCTACGCCCCTGGTTGCGCCGGTTGCCCGCATCCTCTACAATACGGCGGTGATGCCAGGCGCCCGGTCCGTTTGCCCTCAACCGTATGGCTGCTCTTCGGCCCGATCCCGATCCCGCCATCGCGGCCCTTGCGCGCGACCTCGACCACGCCCGCGAGGCAAGTTACCCCCTGACCTTTGCCGCGCGCCGTCTGGCCGCCCCGCCGCCGCATCCCACGGCCGCGTGCGATGCCCTGGCCACGGAACTGGGCTATCAGGGCCTCGGCGACCACTGGGTCGAGGTTCCCCGCCGCATCGCGGTCAAGCTCCTCACCCATCTTATCGGCGGCGAACTGGCCTACCCCGCGCAGGTCGTCCCCCCGGCGCAGGCCCAGGAGCTTGCCCGGCGCGTACTCGACCTTGTCCCCCATGGCGCCCGTTATTTCACCAACGGCGCCATCAGCGGCGACTTCGCCCTCTTCGACGTCAACGGGCAGGAGGTGCTGGGCTGGCGCTCCATCAGCGCGGCCCCGCTCGACAATGGCCTGGTCATCGTTGGCGACAAGCGCGTCGTGTTCCTCTGGGCCGAAGATGCGCCGTGACTCAGGGGAGTTTGCCGGTGCTCGTTCAGACGTGCGGCGGAGTACGTAGAGGATAGGCTTGTTGAAACCCTCCGCGCCCTCTATGCAACGTCGCACGCTCATGGGTCGCGAGGCGCCCTGGTTGCCGATCGATAGTGGCGATGACGCAAAGACCTGACAGGTAGGCGCACGGGCTGTCCCTGTTCACGCTGCGGGGTCCTGGCGCCTGCCTGTCAGGTTGTCTGCGGTCTCTTTTCAATCGTTTGGGAGTTACCCTGCTAGCGGGCTGTCACGTGATGGTGATGGATGCGGCGGGAGGGGGCGTGGGAGGGCGAAGCCCTCCCCGCAAAAAACTATCTAGCACAACCAGATTGTCGTACCACTAACTCCTCAGATGGTGTCATCTTCCTGCAACGCGCGAGCGGCCATATCCTCTTCGGCGTGCGCGATAAACGGAATGCCCGGCGCGCCTGTCGCCAGGACGGTCCGGTAGAAACTGGTGAAGGTGCGTGCTCCGCCGGCCAGGGAGGCGACATCACTGAAGCCGTGCTGGCGGAGGATGCGATAGGCCAGGTAGCTGCGAAAGCCAACCATGCAGTAGAGCCGCAACGGTCCGCGCGCCGCCGCCCGGCGCAACTCGTCGAGGCGCTGCCGGAGCGCCGGCAGGGGCACGTTGAGTGCGCCCGGCAGATGCCACTGCGCAAACTCCTGCGTTCCGCGCACATCCACGAAGGTCGTGGTCGGCGGGAGTTGTTCATATTCTTCGGGATACCAGAGTTCGAGATCGCCGCGCAGCAGGTTTGCGGCGACGAATCCTGCCATATTCACCGGATCTTTCGCCGAACTGTAGGGCGGGGCATAGGCCAGTTCGAGATGCTCCAGGTCGAACACGGTCATCCCGGCGCGAAGCGCCGTCGCCAGTACGTCGAGACGCTTATCCACGCCGTCAAAACCGACAATCTGCGCCCCGAGGAGGCGCCCATCGCCAGGGGCGAAGAGCAGTTTCATGTGCATCGAGGCGCTGCCGGGGTAGTAACCGGCATGTCCTGAAGGGTGCAGATAGACCTTGTGGTACTCGCGCCCCAGCCGTCGCAGCAGGCGCTCCGACGCGCCGGTCATGCCGCCGGTCATGGAAAAAACCTTTACAATCGAACTGCCTTGTGTACTGGTGTACACTGAGTCGCGCCCACAGATATTGTCGGCGACGATGCGCCCCTGGCGGTTCGCCGGCCCCGCCAGCGCCACCAGGGTTGGCTCGCCGGTGACGGTGTCAAGAACCTCAACCATGTCGCCCGCGGCGTAAATGGCCGGGTCGGAGGTGCGTAGATGGGCGTCAACTTTGACCCAGCCGGTCTGGCCGATTTCCAGGCCCATCGCCTGGGCCAGTCCGGTAATCGGGCGCACGCCGGTGGCCAGGACCACCAGGTCGGCGTCAATGAGTGTGGAGTCGCGCAATTCGACCGTCACGCGCCCGTCGCGGTCGTGGATGGCCGCAGCCGCGGCGCCAAGGTGCAGCACAACCCCGTGGCGCTCCATATGGTAGTGCAGGTCGGTCGCCATCTCGCGGTCGAGGAGGGGCATGACCTGATCCTGCATTTCGACCACATGCACCTCCAGGCCTCTCTCACGCAGGGCCTCGGTCACTTCCACGCCGATGTAACTGCCGCCGATCACCACCGCGGTGCGGGCGTTGTCGCCCAGCGCGGCGATGATCGCGTCCATATCGGGTATGCTCCGCAGGGTAAAGACGCGCGGATGATTGATGCCAGGGATCGGCGGGCGCGTTGGAGTCGCCCCCTGGGCCAGCACCAGCACATCGTATGGTTCGCTATAACGCACCCCGCTCGTATGATCCAGCACGTGCACCAGCCGGGCCGCCCGGTCCACAGCGATTACTTCGTGCTCGGTTCGCACGTCGAGGTTCAGCGTGGAGCGCACATGTTCCGGGGTCACCAGCAGCAGACTCTCGCGATCGGGGATGGCCCCGCCGATATGGTAGGGCAGCCCGCAGTTCGCGTAGGAAACGTACCGATCACGTTCCAGCACAACGATGCGCGCATGTTCATCGAGCCGTCGCAGGCGCGCCGCGGTGGACATGCCGGCGGCCACGCCGCCGACAATCACAACTTGCTTCACGACAGGGTTCCTTTTCTGGTGTATTGCAGGCGGAGTTTCCGGTTCACCGTGCCCAGCAACCGCAGCGTTGCCCTGGTCCTGGTGCAGTTCCAGGCGACCTGTTGGGGTATCGGCGTGACGCCAACACGTCCAGATGCGCCGCGCCCAATCCGCAATCCAAAATCGGCAATCTAAAATCGCACCAGGCGCCGGCGCGGCATTGGACCGGCGCGACGCACTCTATAATACGCCCACGAGATACGCGGCGGTTGTTGGCGCCGGCCGGAGCGGCCAGGGGCGGCGCCTGATGCGCCGATCGGCGACTCGTGGTACCCTGGAGCACTGACAGGAACGCTTGATCCACTGAGGAACCTGAGCCGTGTGGCTCGCGGCGCTCGTGCCGCCATCGTTGCGGATCAACCTTTTCGAGAAACGCTCTACGTGGTGCATCCGCCAGGTCCTGATACACGAAAGGGCGGGGAGGCGGGTTTCTGGGAGGGCAAAGCCCTCCCAGACCCTCCCGTTCGAGAACTTGCCGGACGCACCACTAAGTTCGACTTTATCCATCTGCGCCGCTCACGCGGCGTAGGCGAGGGCATCAGTCAGGCGAGCGAGTAACGACCTCGGGATTTTGACT
>DAOUDA010000064.1:0-6170 GCA_034431835.1 Chloroflexaceae bacterium
CCCGCGCCGGCGCCACCCTGGGGGCGCTGACCGCCGCCCTGGCCGCCGGCGGCGACGCCGGCATCACCGTCGAACCCATCGCCGCCCATCGCGGGGCCGAACAGTTCGAGGCCCTGCAGGCCGCCGCCGCGCAATTTGCCGCCCGCACCGGCTCGCGCCCGAAGGTATTTCTTGCTACAATGGGTCCAGTCTCGCAACATAAGGCCCGCGCCGATTTTTCGACCGGCTTCTTCGAGGCCGGCGGCTTCCAGGTGATCGCCGGGCCCGGCTTCCAGACCGTTGAGGAGGCCGCCCAGGCCGCCCACGCCTCGGACGCCTCAATTACGGTCATCTGTTCGACCGACGAGACCTACCCCGACCTCGTGCCGCCGCTCGTGCGGCTGCTCAAGGAGGGGCGACCCGACATGACCGTGGTGCTGGCCGGTTACCCGGCCGATCAGATCGAAGCGCACCGCGCGGCGGGAGTTGACGAGTTCATCCACCTGCGCGCCGATTGCTACGCGACCCTGGCCCGGCTTCAGCAGTTGAAAGGAGTGGCCCTGTGACCACCCCCGATTTCACCAAACTTGCCTACCGCGACGACGCCGCCGCGCCCGACCTGGCGCAGTGGCGCGCCCTGGCCGAGCAGGAGGCCGGGCAACCCCTCGAGAACCTGGTCTGGCGGACGATGGAGCAGATTGACGTCAAGCCGCTCTACACCGCTGCCGACCTCGAGGGCCTCGAGCACCTTGGCTTCACCGCCGGCATCCCGCCCTACCTGCGCGGGCCGTACCCGACCATGTACGTCACCCAGCCCTGGACGGTGCGCCAGTACGCCGGCTTTTCGACTGCCGAAGAGAGCAACGCCTTCTACCGGCGCAACCTGGCCATGGGCCAGAAGGGCCTCTCGGTGGCCTTCGACCTGGCCACCCACCGCGGCTACGACTCGGACCATCCCCGTGTCGTCGGCGACGTGGGCAAGGCGGGCGTGGCGATCGACTCGATCCTCGACATGAAGATCCTCTTCGACGGCATCCCGCTCGATCAGATGTCGGTCTCGATGACCATGAACGGCGCGGTGATCCCGGTGATGGCCTTCTACATCGTCGCCGCCGAAGAGCAGGGCGTGCGCCAGGATCAGCTCACCGGCACCATCCAGAACGACATCCTGAAAGAGTACATGGTGCGCAACACCTACATCTACCCGCCCGAACCTTCGATGCGCATCATCGCCGATATCTTCGCCTACACCGCGAAGCACATGCCCAAATTTAACAGCATCAGTATCTCCGGCTACCACATGCAGGAGGCCGGGGCCACCGCCGATCTGGAACTGGGCTACACCCTGGCCGACGGTCTGGAGTACGTGCGCGCGGGGATCAAGGCAGGCATGCCGATCGACCGCTTCGCCCCGCGCCTCTCCTTCTTCTGGGCCATCGGCATGAACTACTTCATGGAAGTGGCCAAGATGCGCGCCGGGCGCCTGCTCTGGTCCAAGATCATCAAGCAGTTCGACCCCAAGGACGATAAGTCCCTGGCCCTGCGCACCCACTGCCAGACCTCGGGCTGGAGCCTGACCGAGCAGGACCCCTTCAACAACGTGGCCCGCACCTGCATCGAGGCCATGGCCGCGGCCCTGGGCCACACCCAGTCGCTGCACACCAATTCGCTCGACGAGGCCATCGCCCTGCCCACCGACTTCTCGGCCCGTATCGCCCGCAACACCCAGCTCTTCCTCCAGGAAGAGACCGGGATCTGCAAGATCGTGGACCCCTGGGGCGGCTCCTACTACCTGGAGAGCCTCACCGACAAACTGGCGCGGCGCGCCTGGGCCCACATTCAGGAGGTCGAGTCCCTCGGCGGCATGGCCAAGGCCATCGAGGCCGGGCTGCCCAAGCTGCGCATCGAGGAGGCCGCCGCGCGCCGCCAGGCTCACATCGACTCGGGGCAGGAGACCATCGTCGGGGTGAACAAGTACCGCCTGGCCTCCGAGCCGCCGCTGGAGATCCTCGAGGTGGACAACACCGCCGTGCGTCAGGCCCAGATCGAGCGCCTGAAGAAGCTGCGCGCCGAGCGCGACGAGGCCCGGACGCAGGCGGCGCTGAACGCCCTGACCCGCGTGGCCGAGACCGGCGAGGGCAACCTGCTGGAGGCGGCCATCGAGGCGGCGCGGGCGCGGGCCACCCTGGGTGAGATCTCGATGGCCATGGAGCGGGTCTTCGGCCGCTACAAGGCCACCATCCGCGCTATCTCGGGCATCTACAGCAGCGAGTACAGCGACGCCGAGCAGATCAACCGCGTGCGCGCCCTGGCCGACGCCTTCGCCCACGAAGAGGGCCGGCGCCCGCGTATCCTGGTGGCCAAGATCGGCCAGGACGGCCACGACCGCGGGGCCAAGGTGGTCGCCACCGCCTTCGCCGATATGGGCTTCGACGTGGACATCGGCTCGCTCTTCCAGACCCCCGAAGAGGTGGCCCGCCAGGCGGTGGAAAACGACGTCCACGTGGTGGGGATCAGTTCGCTGGCCGCCGGCCACAAGACCCTGCTGCCGCAACTGGTGGAAGAGTTGCGCAAGCTCGGTCGCGAGGACATCGTGGTGATCATCGGCGGGGTGATCCCGGCGCAGGACTACGCCTTCCTCCGCGAGCATGGCGCGGCGCTGATCTTCGGACCGGGCACTATCATCCCCATCGCCGCTGAGAAACTGCTCGGTGAACTGCGCCGCCGGCTCCATGCGAGCGAGGCGACGGACAGCGATCCGGCCCTCTCGGCGAGCGCCGAGACAAGGAACGACCCATGAGCAACGGCAGGCATCGCCCGGAGTGGCAACCGGCCACACCGCCGAAGGACGCGGTCTTCGCCTCGTCGGTGATGGACGGCGTGGCCGGCGGCCACGACGGGCTTCCTGGTCAGAGCAGCGGCGGGGGTTCAAAACCGGTAGCGCGACGGCGGCATCTGACGGTCCCCGATTACGTCGAGGGGGTGCGCGCTGGCGACCGCACCATCCTGGCCCGGGCCATCACGCTGATCGAGAGCAACGCGCCGGGGCACCTGGCCCAGGCCCAGGAGGTGCTACAGGCCCTCCTGCCCTACACCGGGGGAGCATTGCGCGTCGGCATCACCGGCGTGCCGGGGGTGGGCAAGAGCACCTTCATCGAAGCCCTGGGGGTGATGCTCTGCGAACAGGGCCATCACGTCGCCGTCCTGGCGGTGGACCCCTCCAGCAGCGTTACTCGCGGCAGCATCCTCGGCGACAAGACGCGGATGGAGGTCCTGTCGCGGCATCCCCACGCCTACATCCGCCCCTCGCCCACCGGCGGCAGCCTCGGCGGCGTCACCCGTAAGAGCCGCGAGACCATGCTGGTCTGCGAGGCGGCGGGCTTCGACGTGATCCTGGTCGAAACCGTGGGCGTCGGCCAGAGCGAGACCGCCGTGCGCGGCATGGTGGACTTCTTCCTGCTACTGATGCTGGCGGGGGCGGGCGACGAGTTGCAGGGCATCAAGAAGGGCATCATGGAACTGGCCGACGCCCTGGTGATCACCAAGGCCGACGGCGAGAACCGCATCCGCGCCATGTCCGCCCAGGCCGATTACAACAAGGCCCTGCACTACCTGGCCCCCGCCACCCCCGGCTGGAAGACCCGCGCCCGCATCTGCTCGGCGGTGACCGGCGAGGGGATCGCCGAGATCTGGGCGGAGATCGAGCGCTTCCGCGAGGTCACCACCGCCTCGGGGGTCTTCGAGGAGCGACGGCGTCAGCAAACCCGCGACTGGCTCCATGCGCTCATCGAGGATTACCTGCGCTCGCGCTTCTTCAACCACCCGGCGGTGAAGGCGCGCCTGCCGGCGGTTGAGGCCGCGGTCGTCGCCGGGACGCTCCCGGTGACGGCGGGGGCCCAGGCCCTGGCCCAGGCGTTCGAGGAGGCGGCCAATGGCTGAGGCCAACCGCGCCGAAACGCGCATGGTCCTGCCGATTTTCCCCGCCGACACCAACCACTACCGAACGCTGTTCGGCGGCCAGGCGGTGGCCTGGATCGACCAGGCGGCGTTCATCTGCGCGACGCGCTGGTGCCGGCGCAAAGTCGTGACGGTGCACATCGGCGAGGTCAACTTCCACCACCCCGTGGGGGAAGGATCGATCGTCGAACTGATCGCGCGCCTCAAACGCACCGGGCGCACCTCGATGCACGTCGCCGTCGAGATGTGGTGGGAGCCGATGGACCGTGACGAACGGGTGCTGGCCTGCCAGGCCGAGTGCGTCCTGGTGGCCCTCGACGACGAGGACCATCCAGTCGCCGTGCCGCAGTTGCCGGCGGCCGGGATGGAAGGACCGGGGCGATGGTAGAGATGAGGGGGAAACCAGGTTTCCCCGCAGTTTCCAGACTATCAGTCTGTGAACTGAGTTATTTGTTGTACCCACCCCTCCCCAACCCTCCCGTTGGGTGGAGGGCGTCCGACGCCCCAACGGGGGGAGGCTGGGAGGGAGGCAGAAAGGCCAGGAAACTTACTTCACAGACTACGATTTACCGCAGAGCACGCAGAGGATGAGCTTGTTGAAGCCGTTTGCTCCCCTCCGCGCTCTCGGCGGTACGAACGTGTTCGGTAGATGTGAACATGATCGGTTTCCCCGCCCCAACACGGGGGTGTCGCAGGACCGGCCCTTCCCGGCCCCCTTTATGCCAGGATTGGCGACCCGGTTCACTCCGAGGCCGGCATGGACCTGTGCCAACCAGTTGAGTTGCGTCCTGATGCGCACCATCGCCTCGTACCACGAGGCGCCTCTGGTTTGCGCGGCGTCGTGTCCGTCGTTGCCGTGATCGTCGCCATCAACCTCGGGCTGCTCGGCCCGCTCTGCTGCGTCATTCACTGCGCCTTACGCTCCCTGGTTGTGGAGCGGCCGGCGATCAGCTACTTCCTCTGTGGCGAGCACGGAAAGACAAGCGCGCAAGCCTCGTCCGACAGCCGTCCCGCTCCCCCTTCACCACGCGCCCTCTACGAGGCGCTGACCCGGACGGCGCTGCTGATCGGCACACTCAGTCTCCTGATCGCCAGTCTGGCAACCCCTTCACGCCATCACCGCCCTTCGCTCACCCTGGCGCCCCCGACGCCGCCTCCGCGCCTTTTCTGCATTTAAGAGCCTATCCGGAAACCTGGTTATCCGATCCCTTTTCTGGGAGGGCTACACCCTCCCAGGCCCTCCCTGAGGGGAGGGGCGTGGGGAAACCCGGTTTCCCCACTTACCTACAGGAGTTATTCGGATAGGCTCTAAGTCCTCCCCCTCCCTCTCCACTTGCGGTAGAGAGAGGGAGGGGGCAGGGGGGAGGGTGAGGACGCCTCGCCTTGCCACGTCCATATCCGTCTGGAGAAAGACGGTAGCGTGACCCTTGCGGGTTGTGCGCAGGGCCTGGAAGAGTCGTGCCCTCCCAGAAGAACGCTCTATGGATCCCGATACCGGGAATCCCGCTTCCCCAACAATCGCAAGGAGCAACGACCATGGCACAGCGGATCGTCATTCACCTGACCCACGCGGCGGATAACGTGACGGCGGCGGCGATGGCCCTGCGGCTCGGAGTCGCCTTGCAGGCAAAGGGCGCCCAGACGACCTTGTTTCTGGACCTCGAAGGGGCGCGCATCGTTGACACCCGGCAACCGCTCGACATTACGACGCGCCGCGGCAAACCCCTCGGCGAGATCTACGACGCCTTCGTACAGGCTGGCGGCGGCGCCCTTGTCTGTCCGCACTGCGCCGCTGCGATCGGCCTGAGCGCCGAGACGCTGCGCGCAGGCGCCCGTATCGCCGCCGACGACGCGGAACTGGCAGACCTTATCCTGGAGGCGGATAAGATCCTCGATTACTAAGAGCCTATCCGGACGCATCCTGCGGGAGGGGCTGAGAGGGCCTCGCGCTCCCGGCAACTCGCGTTCCTCGGGCCTTTGCGGAGGACGGGGAACCCGGCGTTCCCCACGCCCCTACCGGAGGGGCAGTAGGGACGGTGCGCGCACCGCCCCTACCCCGGGTCCCCCACGCCCCTGCCTCGGAGGAGGACGGGGAACCCGGCGTTCTCTACGCCCCTACCGGAGGGGCAGCAGGGACGGTGCGCGAAACGCCCCTGCCTCAGAGAAGGACGGGGAACCAGGCGTTGCCCACGCCCCTACCGGAGGGGCAGTAGGGACGGTGCGCGCACCGCCCC
>DAOUDA010000065.1:0-6741 GCA_034431835.1 Chloroflexaceae bacterium
ACGAGGCGCCTCCTTTGGGCATGATTCTCACGGTGGTACGCGAAAATATGCCACAGGAGCCGCCTCGCGGCTTATTCGTAAAGTATTGCTCCTAAGATTCCTTTTCCCCAGGTGTGAACACGTACGCACAGATCCATAATTGACAAATTATCAGGGATAAGCGCGGGCCTGTCAATTTGCCAGGCCATGGAACTCGTGGCATACTGACGCATCAAAGCATGTGGATGCCATCGAGGAGCGTGCTATGTCCCTGCTGCCAACCGCTTCTGTTGCCGCCATCGGGGCCTTCGAGGGAACGCAGGTGACCCTGGCGGGGTGGGTGTACAACAAGACCGAGAAAGGCAAATTGATCTTCGTTCAGGTGCGCGATGGCAGCGGAACGATGCAGTGTGTGGTGTTCAAACCCCAGGTGAGCGAGGCGGTGTTTGCGCGGGCGCAGGCCCTGACCCAGGAGACGGCGCTGCGGATCACCGGGACGGTACGGGCCGACGCGCGGGCTCCCGGCGGCTACGAACTGACGGTGCAGGATCTGGAGATCGTCGGGCCGAGCGTGGACTACCCGATTACCCCGAAGGAGCACGGGGTCGAGTTCCTGATGGAGCACCGCCACCTGTGGGTACGTTCGGCGAAGCAGCACGCCCTGCTGCGGGTGCGCGCGGAAGTGATCGCCGCGGCGCAGGAGTGGCTGAACGCGCAGGGCTTCGTGCGCTTTGACACTCCCATCCTCACCGCGACCGCCGCGGAGGGCACGACGAACCTCTTCGCCACCGAGTACTTCGACCTGGGCAAGGCCTACCTGGCGCAGACGGGGCAACTCTACGTCGAGGCGGGGATGATGGCCTTTGGCAAGGTCTACTGTTTTGGGCCCACCTTCCGGGCGGAAAAGAGCAAGACCCGGCGCCACCTGACCGAGTTCTGGATGATCGAGCCGGAGGTGGCCTTCGCCACCCACGACGACAACCTGGCGTTGCAGGAACGGTTCGTCAGCGCGATTGTGCAGCGGGTGCTGGAGCGCCGGGTCGAGGACCTGAAGGTGCTCGGGCGGGATACGGCGCCACTGGAGCGCTGCGTCCCGCCCTTCCCGCGGATCACCTATGACGAGGCGCTGCGGATCATCGCCGACCACCAGGGAGAGGTGGAGGGGGCCGATCCGCTGCCGTGGGGGGAGGATTTCGGCGCGCCCCACGAGCAACTGATCGCCTCGCGCTTCGACCGGCCCGTGTTTGTCGAGCGCTTTCCCGCGGCGATCAAGGCCTTCTACATGCAACCCGACCCGGAGCGTCCCGAGGTGGCGCTGTGCGCGGATCTGCTGGCCCCTGAGGGCTACGGGGAGATCATCGGCGGCTCGCAGCGCATTCACGATCCGGTGTTGCTGGAACGGCGCATTCGGGAGTATGGGCTGAACGTTGCGGACTACCAGTGGTACCTCGACCTGCGGCGTTACGGCACGGTGCCGCACAGCGGCTTCGGCATGGGGATCGAACGCGCGGTGTGCTGGATCACCGGCACCCGGCACATCCGCGAGGCCATTCCGTTCCCGCGTATGCTGTACCGGATCTATCCGTAGACCGATTTTGGATTTTGGATTGGGTGCGGTGTTCTCGGCGTGCAGATGGGCCGGGCCCCAGGATTCCGAACTTCGCTCGAACCTGGCACCCTTCCGAATCGAGGCGCAAAGATGTGAGGAGGTTGCGGTAGGAATACAACCTCCTCGCGTCGTTGCGCCTTCGCGTCAAAAACCGTTTTAGCGCACAAAGGTGCGGCGCACGTTGGTGGCGAGGGATCGGGCCATATCGAGGTAAGCATTGTAGACGTTAGCGCGACCGAAGATGAGCGGGGTGGCCACGCCTACCAGGATGAGGGCCGGGATCCAGAAGAAGACGCCAAAGAACTGCGTCAGCCAGGCGAAGATCAACCCGCCGCCAACCATTACGTTGAGCAGGGCAGTGCTGCCGCGCTGCCCGTAGCTATTGCCGAAGAGTTCGCGGAGGTTAGCTATCAGCAGCAACGCGCCCGCGAAGGCGCTGAAGTGCATGACCAGGCTGGTGCTCAGAAAGCGCATCACCAGGTAGATCACCAGCAGCAAGGCAACCGCCGCGCCGACATAAAGATAGACGGGCTTCACGGGTACACCGGCGATGCGCGTGTAGCGGCCGCCATTGTTTGAGCCATTTCTGTTGTACATTGGCGATCCTTTCGTTGACGGTCGGCCGCCGACAGCGCGAACCGAGACGTTCTCACCTGCTGCTTTGACGGGCGCGCCGCGGGCAATGTTGCGCGGATTGAAGAAGATCCTTCCCGGGCGCAACGGCGTCGAGACGACCTCACTCATCGAACACGGCGCGCACGCGGAACATGCCATCGCGCTGATCGGGCGCGTTCGCCAGGGCCGCCTCGCGACTGAGTTCTTCGGTGACCTCGTCGGGCCGCAGCACGGTGACCAGTTCGGTCACCTGGGCCGTTGGCGGCACCCCGGAAACATCAATTTCCTGCAGCATGGCAATGTGATCCAGGATCGCCGAGAGTTGCGAGCGCATGCGCTCAAGTTCCTCAGGATCGAGGCGCAGGCGGGCGAGACGCGCAACGTGGAGGACTTCCTGTTGTGACAACGCCATGGGGAAATCTCCTTGTGTGTGCAGGTGTAGAGGTGAAGACCGGGTCAGTCACGCGGGGTCTGCAATCAAGCCCGTTATCGAGCGATCCGGGTAGAACCACCGGCCAGGTTTAAAGACCGTTCCATCACCTTCTCTGCACATAATAACAGAGGTTCGTCCGATCCGCACGGCCATCCTTACCCCGGCGGAAGCCCGAGCAGAATCAACGGCGCCAGGCTGGCCACGCGCACCGCTTTCACGGCCGCGCAGGCCCGGTGGACGGCGCGAGGCTCGTAGCGCCAGGTACGCGGCAGAATGTACAGGCTGACCGGCAGGGCCACACAGACCAGCAGCGCGGCCAGGTAGAGCGGCCTCGCGCCGGCAAACCAGGCGGGCGCGGCGGCGCAGAGCAGGGCCAGCACGATCAACCCGCGGAAGAGCCGCAATGCGGGCTCAACGCCGAAGTAGACCGCAGTCGTCACGATCCCGGCCCGCCCGTCACCGTCCACGTCATCAACGGTGTACAACACCTCCTGGGCCAGGGTGTACAGGAAACTCATCCCCGCCACCGCCCAGACCGCGCCGGACACTCCTCCCGCCGCCAGCGCCCCGAACACCAGGATCGAACTGTTGAGCAGGGCGACGGTCGCATTGCCAATCAGCACGGTGCGTTTGAGCGCCAGGGCATAGGCGGTGGTCAGGGCCAGGTTTAAGATCGCAATGGCTTGCAGCAGAATGGGCGCGAAGAGGATCAGCACGGCGGTCAGGCCGGCGAGGAGGCGCGCGAGCGCCACGGCCTGGGGGCGAGAGACGGCGCCGGAGGGAATGGGGCGTTCAGGTTTGGTCAGGCGATCAATATCGGCATCGGCATAGTCGTTGATCACGAAGCCGAAGGCCACCACTACGGCCACGATGAGGGCAGCGAGAGCGGTAAGCGGGGTGAGGGTGAACCGGGCGCCAGCGCTCAGATAGGCCCCGAGAAAGGTGTAGGCCGCAGCCTGCGCGGCGACGTGGGGGCGCAGCACGTGCAGCAGCGCCGCCAGGCGCAGGGGTGGGCCATACACGAGCGTTGCACCTCTCAAAAGCGTAGTACGCGCTTTGAGCTTCGTTGCGGGGTTGGTGGTCCGCGGCACTACCTGCGCCGAAGCTGCGGCCATACGCGCCGGCTACTGTTCCTGGGTATGCCACTGGATCGAGGGCAGGCGCTCGGCGCCACTGCGGCTCCGCATCCAGACCCGCACCGAGCGCTGCAGGGCGCTCAGGTGGGAGAAGATTGCAAGGATCCAGAGACCGACAATCGTCCAGCCGCTAATCAGGCTTACACCTAGAATGAGCACCCGTTCGGGACGTTCGAGCATCCCGCCGCGGCCACTGAACCCAAGGGCCTCGGCGCGCGCGCGGACATAACTGGTCAATATGGCCCCTGTGGCGGCAAGGAAGAGCAACACGGTGGTAAGGAACGACTCGCTGCTCGCGCGCTGGTAGTAGATAAGCAACCCGAGAAAGACGAGTAACTCGGAGTAGCGATCCACGGTCGAGTCGAGGAAGGCGCCGAAGGGTGTGGCTGCTCGTCTGGCACGGGCAACCGCGCCATCGAGCATATCGAAGGCGCTGGCGACCAGGAAGAGCGCCCCGGCCCACTGGAGCGATCCCTGCACGATCAGGACCGCCACGCCTATCGTCAGCGCGAGGGTCATGCAGGTGAGAGTATTGGGACTCACGCTGTGGAGCACCGGCACACGCGTGACCAGGATTTCAACCCATGATCGCACCGTCTGCTCGACTCGTCTGCGCAGCATAGTCGCACCCCTTGACACGGCGGAGAGATAAACCCGTAGTTCGTCGCGGAGCGCCGGTAGCGCCGGGTCGCCCAGGTTCGAGACTTGTCTCAAGGCACAGGAGACCTGCTCAAGCATCGACGCCCCGTCCGGTCAGGTCCAACCCTCCGCTTCCAATCCAAAATTATCTACCCTGACTGCTCAAGCGGTCATACAGCGCCTGGAGTTGTTCATCACTGTAGAGGGTAATGGTCAGGCGAATGGCATTGCCGCTGCGCGAGAGTTGCACGGGGGTCTCCAGGATCTCCTCGAACATGCGCTGGGCCTCGGCATCTTCCGGCGACTGGACGCGGGGTCGTGGCTGGCGCGACGAGCCTGTCTCTGACCGGCCGGCGCGGGCGTCAGTCAGGCGGCTCCCCGGATCAGCGGCGGCGCGGGGCGGGCGCGCGCGCGCCAGGGCTTGCTCCAGGGGCAATCCGCCGCTCACGAGAGCGGTCACGGTATCGGTCTCGCGGTCGTCGTACCCCAGGGCGGTGATGCGTTCCAGCACCAGCGCCTGGAGGTCCGCGTCTTCGATCCGCGCCAGGGCCTCGGCCCGAGCCAGGCTGATCTGGCCGCGCAAGAGGGCGCCACGGGTCGCGGGTGCCAGGCCGGGCTGGGTGGCGATGTCGCCGAGGCGTTCGGCCTCGCGCACGCTGAGGTCGCGCTGCCGCACCAGACGGAAGGCCGCCTCCTGGTCGTCGGGTTCCTCGAAGCGGAGCAGGGCGCGGCCATGGCCGGCGCTGAGGGTGCCGTCGAGCAGGGCCTGGCGCGCCGGGGCCACCAGCCGGATGAGCCGGCGGGTATTGACCACCGCCACGCGGCTCTTGCCCACCCGCCGGGCGATCTCGTCGTCGGTCAGGCCGAACTCGTCTTTGAGGGTCTGGTAGGCCAGCCCCTCCTCCAGCGGGTTGAGGTCGGCCCGCTGGACATTCTCGACCAGCGCGATCTCCAGCACCTGTTGCGGGGTGACGTCCTTCACGATGACCGGAACTTCGCGCAGCCCGGCGCGGCGCGCGGCGCGCAGGCGCCGCTCGCCGGCGATCAGTTCATAGCCCCCATCGGCGGTTTCGCTGACGATCAGGGGCTGGATCAGGCCGTGTTCGCGAATGGAGGCCGCCAGTTCCTCCAGGGCCTGTTCGTCGAACACGGTACGGGGCTGGTTGCGGTTCTCGCGAATGGCCTCGACCGGGACCTGGCGCACCAGGTCGCCCGCGGCACCGGGGATGAGGGCGTCCAGTCCGCTTCCGAGGCCTCGGCGGCGGTTCATTGGCCGCGCTCCTTTCGCTGGAGTACTTCGTCGGCAAGGGCGGCGTAGGCTTGCGCGCCGCGACCGGCGGGGTCGTACTCGGCAATCAGCTTGCCATGGCTGGGCGCCTCGGAGAGGCGCACGCTGCGATGGATGATGGTGCGGAAGATGAGGCGGGGGAAATGGCGCTGCACTTCGTCAACCACCTGGTGGGCCAGGTTGGTGCGGCCGTCGTACATGGTCATGAGCACGCCAAGGATGCGCAGCCGCGGGTTCAGACCGGCGCGCACCCGTTCCAGGGTGGCTTTGAGCTGGGCGAGGCCCTCGAGGGGCAGATACTCGCACTGCAAGGGGATGAGCACGCTGTCGGCGGCGCACAGGGCGTTGAGGGTGAGCAGGCCCAGCGAGGGCGGGCAGTCAATGATGATGTGATCGTAGGCGCCGGCCCCGCGCAGGGCGTTCGCCAGGCGCTGTTCGCGCTGCGGGGCGCTGGCGAGTTCGACCGGGGCGCCGGCCAGATCCTGGTCCGCCGGCACGAGCATGAAGTGCTCGCGCCCGGTCGCCATCACCGCCGCGTCCACCTCGCCGCCGAGCAATAGATCGTAGGTGGTCGCCGGAAGGTTGCGTTTGGCGATGCCCAGACTGGTGGTGGCGTTGCCCTGGGGATCGGCGTCAATCAGTAAGACGCGATACCCGCGGCGCACCAGTTCGCCGCTGAGGTTCACGGCCGTGGTGGTCTTGCCAACGCCGCCTTTCTGGTTGGCAATCGCGATCGTATACGGGGCCATAGCGCCACCACCCTGTTTCACGTGAAACACCCCTGGATACGACAGTTTTGCATCTCCACCGCAGAGACGCAGGGTACGCCGAGCACCGCGCCGTCTGGTCGGGCCGGCATCTTGACAGTGACATCCCAATCCAGAATCCGCAATCGAACCAGCCCCATTGTATCACGGACAGGGCCACCGCAACCCTTTCTACACCTGCTCACGCAGGGCTGATGCAAAGTCGGCGGCAAGCCGCTGCCCCGGCGTGAACACCTGTCCGGTACGATGCAGGCGCCAACCAATCATCCGTACCA
>DAOUDA010000066.1:0-6687 GCA_034431835.1 Chloroflexaceae bacterium
AACCGCCGTCCCCGCCCCGCCCGCCGGGCGGGGTCGGGACGCCGGGCGCGCCGCCGTCCACACGATGGCGCGGGTCAGACCGCCAGGCCCAGCGCCGAGGCCAGGTCGGCCAGGGCCTGGCGTTCGAGGTCGCTGACCGCCGTACCGCCGAAGCCAAGAAAGCCGCCTTCCTTGCCGGCCTCGGCAGCCTTCTGGGCCGTGTCGTAGAGGAACTGCTTGAAGGCCTGGCCATCCTCCGGCGAGCGGCCCTCGACCAGGGCCACGGCCTGGCTGACCGTATTCATGGCAAAGGTTCTGGCCTCTTCCTTGCTGGAGAACTTCGGCATATCGGGCTTGATGTTGCGCGCCTCCATATCGGCGGCCAGGTCCTTGATAATCTGGAGCGAGGCCGCGTCTTTGGCGCCTTCGATGATGCTGCTGACCGCGGCGAACATCTCCTTCATCAGCCCGATCGGGCCGCTGGGATCGGCCATCGAGATGTACATCGCGGTAGCGATCGGTGCAAGGCCGATGGTCTGCCATTCTTCCGGCGTGAAGTCCGACTTCGAGGCCATGGGATCACCCTTTCTACCTGAGCCATTGTTTCGCTGCGCGGCCTTCTGAGTTGCCGTTGAGGGGAGGCTACCCCTCGCCGCGCCCTTTCAGGAAGGTTATGTTTCTCGAGAGGGATCCACCCTCCCTGACCCTTCCAGCCGAAGGGCATTCTGAAGAGGGCCACGGTACCATCATTAATATGACGCCGCCGGGAACGGACAGGTCACCCTGCCGGTCCATTATGCCATAAGCAAGGCGCGCCGGTTCAAGCCGATACACGGGCAGCGCGCCTTGCGCGCCATGACAGAGGGCTGGCGCAACGTCCGCCTCCGGCGACGGGTTTGGGGCGGCTACGCTGCCACAACCAGCCCAAAACCTGGCGCCCGGGGCTTGCTCGAAAGCCGTTGCATCGGCCCCGGGTTGCACAGGGCGGGTGCGAATGAGAGCGGCAGTGCTATAATGCTCAGGTCATCGCAGCACTTGCACCAAGGAGCGAGATATGACCGAAGAGACGGGCGTGGAGGAACTGGGGCAGGCTGAAATTGACCGGCTCTGCGCGAATGCGATCCGCGCCCTGGCGATTGACGCGATCGAGGCGGCGAAGAGCGGGCATCCGGGGCTGCCGCTGGGGATGGCCGACGCCGCCTATGTGTTGTGGACCCGCTTCTTGAAGCACAATCCGGGCGATCCCATCTGGCCGGATCGGGATCGGTTCGTACTCTCGGCAGGCCACGGCTCGATGCTGCTCTACGCGCTGCTGCACCTCAGCGGCTACGAACTGAGCCTCGACGACCTGCGCGCCTTCCGGCAGTGGGGCAGCAAAACCCCCGGCCACCCCGAATATGGCCTGACCCCCGGGGTAGAGACGACCACCGGCCCCCTGGGGCAGGGGTTCGGGATGGCGGTAGGCATGGCCATGGCCGAACGCTGGCTCGCCGAGCGTTTCAACCGGCCCGGCTTTCCGATTGTTGACCATTACACCTACGCCCTGTGCTCCGACGGCGACCTGATGGAGGGCATCAGCCACGAGGCGGCGAGTCTGGCTGGCCACCTGCGACTGGGCAAGCTGATCGTGCTCTACGACTCGAACCTGGTCTCACTGGATGGCCCCACCGAACTGACCTTCACCGAAGACGTGGCCGCGCGCTTTGCGGCCTACGGCTGGCAGGTGCTGCACGTGGATGGGCACCATATGGCCGAGGTGGCCGAGGCGCTCGCTCAGGCGCGGGCGGAGCGCAACCGGCCCTCGCTCATCATTGCCCGCACGGTGATCGGCTTCGGCAGCCCGAACAAGGCCGGCAAGCACATCGTCCACGGCGAACCGCTGGGGGCCGAGGAGGCCCGGCTGACCAAGGCCAACCTGGGCTGGCCCCTCGAACCGGCCTTCTATGTGCCCGAGGCGGTCTACGAGCACATGCATCTGGTGCTGGAGGTAGGCGACCGGCGCCAGCGCGAGTGGTCGGCGTTGATGGCGCGCTACCAGACGAGTTACCCGGAACTGGCGGCCCTGTGGGAGCAGATGCAGACCTGCGCGCTGCCCGCCGACTGGGAGACGCTGCTCCCGCCCCTCGCGCCTGACCCGCAGGCCAAAGGAACCCGGGTGACCTCGGGGCAGGTGTTGAACGCGCTGGCGCCGGTCGTGCCGGCGCTGCTTGGCGGCTCGGCCGATCTTGGCGGCTCGAACCACACCACGCTCAAAGGCGCGGCGCCGCTCAGTGGCGCGAGCTTCGCCGGGCGCAACATCTACTTCGGGGTGCGCGAGCACGCCATGGCGGCGGCGCTGAACGGCATGGCGCTCCACGGCGGCATCGTTCCCTACGGCGGCACCTTCCTGGTCTTCAGCGACTACATGCGCCCGGCGATGCGCCTGGCGGCGCTTATGCACCTGCAGGTGGTGTTCGTGTTCACCCACGACAGCATCGGGTTGGGTGAGGATGGTCCGACCCACCAGCCTGTTGAGCACCTGATGTCGCTGCGGCTCATTCCCAACCTGCATGTCTTTCGCCCCGCCGATGCCAACGAGGTGCGTATGGCCTGGCGGCACGCCCTGGAACGGCGCGACGGCCCTACCGCCCTCGTGCTCACCCGCCAGAATGTGCCGACCCTCGATCGCCAGCGCCTGGCGCCGGCGGAGGGCGCCCTGCGCGGCGGTTACATCCTTCGCGACGCCGAGGGAGCGCGGGCGCTGCTGCTTGCCTCGGGTTCCGAAGTGGCCGTGGCGCTCGAAGCCGCCGATCAACTCGCGGAGCGCGGCATCCCGGCGCGGGTGGTGAGCCTGCCCTGCTGGGAACTGTTCGAGGCCCAGGATCGCGTCTACCGCGACCACGTGCTGCCGCCCGCCATCACCGCGCGCGTGGCGATCGAGGCGGGGCGCACCCTCGGATGGGAACGCTACCTCGGGCCGCGCGGCGTGGCCCTGGGCGTCGATCGGTTCGGGGCCTCGGCGCCCTATCCCGAGTTGTTCAGAAACTATGGGCTGACGGCCCGGCACGTGGTTGAGGCAACCCTGGAGTTGCTGCGCCAGGCATAGTCCGATGTTAGATTGCGGATCGCACTATTGCGCGTCCTCCCCCGTTCCGGGCCCCTCGGCGGCCCGGACGGCGGCGGCGTAGACCTGCGCCAGGGGGAGGTTGTGGGCGCGGGCGAGGGCGGCGCAATCCTCGTACTCTGGCGCCAGCCCCGCGACCGCGCCGTCCAGCAATTTGCGCTTGACCCGCACCGCGCCCCAGGGGGTGGCCGCCGTGATCCAGTCGCGCGCGGCGGCCCGGCGTTCCACCGGCGACCAGCGCACCCCCAGGCTGGGGGTCTCGCGGAGCATCAGGCTGGCGAGGTCGGTTACCTGCTCCGAACGGGCGAGACAGGCCAGTTGCAGCGCGGGGCGGCCTTTCTTCATCACCAGCGGCGTGGCCCAGGCGTCGAGGGCGCCGGTGGCAAGCAGCCGCTCGATGGCGTAGCCAACCGCTTCGCCGGTAGCGTCATCGAGGTTGCAGCGCAGTTCGTAGAGCATCTCGGGCGGCGCTGGCGACGCGCCAGGGATCGCCTCCGAGGTCAGTTGGGCGGGCCGCGCCGGGGGCTCATCGCCGGCGCCCGGGTAGGCTTCGCCGAGCCAGACGCGCAGGGCGTTGAGCCGGGGAAACTCCCGCTGGCCCAGACCGTAGCCAACCCTTTGCACGATCATTGGGGGCTGGGTGAAGCGGGCAAGTTCGGCCAGGAGCGCCGCGGCGGTGGGCGTAACCAGTTCACCGTCGCTGCCGGGCGGGGCGGGCAGCACCGGCGCGCCGGCCTCGGCCAGCAGCGCCAGGGTCGCCGGCGCCGGCACGGGCAGAGGACCATGCCGCGTCAGCACCCAGCCGCGCCCCAGGGGCAATGGCGAGGCGTAGACCCGCTCGACCCCCAGCAGGGCCAGCCCGACACAGACGCCCACGGTGTCAACGATGCTATCAACGGCGCCGATCTCGTGGAAGTGCGCCTGCTCGACCGGCACGCCGTGGATGGCAGACTCCACACGGGCGAGGCGCGCGAACGCGCCCAGGGCCCAGGTCCGCGCCGGTGCCGGCAGGGCCGCCGCGGCGATCAGGGCGCGGATCTGCGCCCAGTCGCGCGGGGGGTGGCCCTCGCGCACGGCGATATCGAGCCGGGTAGCCGTTACCCCATGGCTGAGTGTGCGCCGAGCAGTCAGGGTGTACCCATCGAGACCAAGCCCGTCCAGGGCCGTCTGCAGGGCGGCGGCATCCAGCCCGGCATCGAGCAGCGCCGCGAGGAGCATATCACCCGCGGCGCCGTGAAAACAGTCGAAATAGGCTACCTTCATGGCGCCAACCCGTGGTCGTGGAGAAAGCGACGCACCCGTTCGCGGAAGGCGGCGGGATTGCGCCAGGCAAGCAGGTGCCCGGCCTCCGGTTCATAGACCAGCCGCGCGCCCCGGATGCCGGACACGATGACCCGCGCCTGGGCGTCGGGCACGAAGGGGTCCCGGCCCCCCTGAAACACCAGCACCGGAACGTGGATCGCCTCAAGACAGGGCGCGACAACCGTGCGCGCGGCGGCCATCAGTTCGATGGCCCGCTCGACGCCGGCATTGAGCCGCGGCCACCAGTCCTTGCCGTGCTGCGCGCGCATGTAGCGGTGCCACGACGGTGACATGTTGGCGGTACTGTGATGGTGCGCATCCACCGTGGCAGTGGTCACCTGATGAAAGACGCCGTCGAGGATCAGGGCCGCAACGCGGTCGGGGCGATGGCAAACGGCGTTGAGGGCGGTGATGCCTCCGGCGCTCATACCGAAGACCGGCACGGGCGCGTCGAACATCGCGCCGAGCACATCGGCCAGCGCCTCGCCCTGCATGGCGAAGTAGCGCGTGGTGAACAGCCCCTCGGGACGCGCCGAGCGGCCATGGCCAAGCAGATCAATGCTGATGACCCGGTGCTCGTCGGCGAAACGGGCGGCGAGACGGGCCTGGGTCGCCGCGGTGTAGGTATTGCCGTGCAGCAATACGAGCGGAACGCCCGATCCCGCTTCCAGATAGTGCAAGGGACCGTGGCGGGTCGGAACGAGGTTCAAGCGTAATCCCCTTCAGCAGTGGCGTGGTGACTTCCTGCCGGGGCGAAACCCTCCCGGAGCCTCCCGTTCGGCAGGGAGGTGGGGAAACCCGGTTTCCCCACACCCCATTGCACCGGCGTTGGGGCCGGCAGGAGGAAAACCGTCTTCCTGCCAGGGCGAAACCCTCCCGGAGCCTCCCGTTCGGCAGGGAGGTGGGGAAACCCGGTTTCCCCACACCCCATTGCACCGGCGTTGGGACCGGCAGGAGGAAAACCGTCTTCCTGCCAGATCTTCCTGGAGGGATCCTACGCTGGAGCATTCGCGCCGTCAAGGGGCGGCACTGGCCCCGCCCCGTGTGACCGCGATGAGGTTTCAGCCGTCTACATTTTAATGAGGACTTGTGCGTACTGCGTCCGAACTTTTCTGATGGATGACGAGGGCCGACCCGCCATATACGCCTGGACGACAAACCAGATCTATCGCTTTTCAACAAGGTGTGTTAGGATAGCGCCATATCATCGGGCTGTGAGGTGGGGAAACCAGGTTTCTCCACACCTCTCCGGTCGCCTTTGTTCACGCTAGATGTTCATCCGGGTAGTACGCACGAGGATCCTTACAATAGCGCTAGGAGTCAACGATGAAGGCTGCACCTGGGCGAGCGCTACTGCTCCTCATCGGAATCCTGCTCGTCGGATGGGGGCTGTTGCCGCGCCAGAGTATGCCTGCTGTGGCGGCTCCATTGTTGCTCATCACTGAGACCCCGACCAGCGAGCCGCCCACGCGCACCCCGGAACCGCCGACCGCAACGGTCCCTCCGGCTACGGCCACGCCTCCTCCAGCCACGGCCACGCCTCCTCCAGCCACGGCCACACCGACCACCCCTCCGCCACTGGAGGAGGAGGAACAGCCGCGCGATACGCCAACTCCAACCGCAACTCCAACCGCAACCCCGACTGCAACCCCGACGGCCACGCCAACGCTGACGCCCACGCCGGCGGTTCTGGCCGACCCGGCGATCAGCAAGTCGGTTGATCCGCGGGTTGGCGCGGTTGGCGCCAATGTTACGTACACGATCGTTGTTTCGAACATCGGCGGCAGTGTGGCAACCGGGGTGGTGGTTGAGGACACGCTGCCGGACTTCCTGGCGATCGTGTCGGCAACGGCTGACCGGGGTGAGGTAACGGTGAGCGGCAACACCGTGCGCGTGATCATCGGTGAACTGGCGCCGGGGGAGTCGATCGCCGTTCGTGTCGTGGCCCGCGTGACGCAGGCGCCGGCGCCGCCGAACAACCAGAATCTGGCGCTTGTGTCGAGCGACAGTCCCGATGCCAACCTGGACAACAATCGGGCCTCGGTGGCCCTGGGCAGCCCGCCACCGGTGACATTGCCTGGCACCTCGTCAACCGGCGCCGGGGTGTTGCCTGCCCTGGCGACCGTGCTCGGCCTCATGCTGATCGCGGGGAGCCTGCTGGTGCGCCGCAGGGTCAGGGCGCGACGCTAATAACCTGACGTGAAAATCTGCTAGCCGATAGCCGATAGCCGATAGGGCCGCAGCACGCGGCGGCCGGACGCGGGCCGGTTTTCATCGGGCGGTGTGTACGCATTGCATGGACG
>DAOUDA010000067.1:0-2536 GCA_034431835.1 Chloroflexaceae bacterium
ACGATGCCGCCCGCCTGCTCGCGGCGGCGGTGAAAAAGCAGCCCAAGGCCGGCCTGTGGTACCAGACCCTGGGCGATGCCCTGCGCCACGCCGGCCGCCCGGACGAGGCCCGCGAGGCCTATGCCCGCGGTGCGCGCCTGTTGCCGGGCGAACCTTTGCTCCACAACAACCTGGGCGCCGCCTGCCAGGAGACCGGGCGCATCGAGGACGCCGCCAAGGCCTTCCGGCGCGCGGTGGACCTCGCCCCCAATGACCCCCTCTACCTCACCAATCTCGCCGGCGCCCTGCAGAAGCTGGAGCGCTACGAGGAAAGCATCCCCTGGGCGGAAAAGGCCACCCGGCTGGCCCCGGATTACGCCGCTGCCTGGATCAACCTGGGGGCGGGGCATTTGTGCGTTGGCCAGTTTCCCCAGGCCGAAGCCGCCTTCCGGCGGGCGCTGGCCCTCGCCGACCTGCCGGAAACCCGCGACAACCTCGCCGAGGCCCTGCGCTGCCAGGGCCGTGCCGAGGAGGCGGAAGCCGTGCTCGCCCCCGTGCTGGCAAGCCGCCCCACGTCCCACAGCTACATCATCCATGCCAAGTGCCTGCGCAGCCGCCAGGCCTTTGGCGAGGCCGAGAAAACCCTGCGCGCGGCCCTCGCCCGCTTCCCCGAGGACAAGGGCCTCTGGCAGGGCCTCGCCGGAAATCTGGGCGAGCAAGGCAGGCTCAATGAGGCCCTGGCCCTCACCGACGAGCTGCGTGAGCGTTTTCACGAGCCCGGGCTCAACGCCTCACTGGTCGCCTTCTGGCTCAACGCGCTGGAAGCCGACCCCGCCCGCGGGCTGGCCGAGGCCCGGGCCGCGGCGGCGAGCCTCGGCGCCCCCGCCCGCAAAGCGCCACGCCTGCCCCCCTTGGGCACGCGCAAGCTACGCGTGGGCTACCTCTCCCCGGATTTGCGCCGCCACTCCGTAGCCTTCTTCTTCGAGGCCCTGGCGGCCCACCATGATCGCAGCCGTTTCGAAATCGTCTGCTACCAGGCCAACGAACAGTCCGACGCCGTCACCGAGCGCCTGCGCGCCCACGCCGACGGCTGGCGTCACGTGGCCAAGTGGCAGGACGAGGGCATCGCCCGCAAGGTGCGCGAAGACCGCATCGACATCCTGGTGGACCTGGCCGGCTGGACCGCCGGCACCCGCCTGGGCGTCTTCGCCCGCAAGCCGGCGCCCATCCAGGTGACCTATCTCGGCTACCCCAACACCACGGGGCTTCCCACCATCGATTACCGCCTCACCGACCCTTGGGCCGACCCCGAGGGACTCACCGATCCCTGGTATGCCGAAACCCTCTGGCGCCTGCCCCGCGTCTTTCTCGCCTACACCCCGCCACCGGAAGCGCCTGCGCCCCGCGCCGCGCGCCCCGAAGGGCCCTTCACCTTCGGCAGCTTCAACGCCGTGCACAAGATCAGCGACCGCCTCCTCACCCTCTGGAGCCGCATCCTCGCTGCCGTGCCCGACGCCCGCCTCTTCCTCAAGGCCGGGGCGCTGAGCGATGCCGCCGTGCGCGAGCGGCTGCTGGCCCGCTTCGCCGCCTTCGGCATTGCCCCCGAGCGGGTGGAACTCGCCCCCTGGGCCAAGGACATCACCGAACACCTGCGCCTCTACCACCGCGTGGACCTGGCCCTGGACACCTTCCCCTACCACGGCACCACCACCACTTGCGAAGCGCTGTGGATGGGCGTGCCCGTGCTCACCCTGGCCGGCGCCACCCACGCCGCCCGCGTGGGCGTGAGCCTGCTTCATGCCGTGGGGCTGGAAACCTGCGTCGCCACCGATGACGAAAGCTACGTGCAGACCGCCGTGGCGCTCGCCCGCGAGCCCCAGCGGCTCGAGACCCTGCGCGCAGGCTTGCGCAGCCGCATGGCCGCCTCTCCCTTGACCGACGGCGCGGGGCTCGCCCGCGCAGTGGAAGACGCCTATCTGGCCATGGCCCACCGCGCCCGCAGTCGCGGCTAAAGCCCCTCTCCCAACACCCCTCTCCCCCTGGGAGAGGGGCCGGGAGTGACGGCCCTGACCCCGTCAGCCCCTGCCGGCGCGGCTCTCGCTGTGGGCGCGGCTCTCGCTGTGGGCGCGGCTCTCGCTGTGGGCGCGGCTCTCGCTGTGGGAGCGGCTTTAGCCGCGATCCCCCACTGTGGGAAGCACCCCTGTGGGAGCCACTACTGTGGGAGCCAGTACTGTGGGAGCGGCTTTAGCCGCGATTTCCCTGCCCCAACCGCCCCATGACCCCGTCAGCCCCCCTCGCTGTGGGAGCGGCTTTAGCCGCGATTGTCCTCCCTCAACCATCCCATCGAAGCTCGAGCCCATCCCCCAACCCGCCCCTGGAAGAGGAACCAAGGGTGAGGGCTGCTTGCCTATAAAGTAAAGGCCTGACCCCATCACTACTCCAAAAAAAACGGGCGCCCGCAGGCGCCCGTTTCAAGCTTCCGAGTTCGGTCGGACCGAATTAGAAGCTGTGGATCACGCCGACGCCGAAGCCGCTCGGGTCCTTGCTATCCACGGTG
>DAOUDA010000068.1:0-24210 GCA_034431835.1 Chloroflexaceae bacterium
CGCCCCCCCCCCCCCCCCCCCCCCCCCCCCCCCCACCCCCTTTCCAACCGCGGCGGCGGTTGCGCCCCTGCCTTCGCCAGGGCGCCCACCCGCCACGGGCGGAAGAATACGGATTGCGGAGGGCGCAGCTCTCCGCACCTCCCCGAACCGGTTCGTAAAAGGCCGCTTAACGAAATCATTCTAACGTGGAGACAACAACATGAGCAGCGTCTCGGGGCAGCGCGGGCGCAAAGTAACTGCGCGTAAGCAGAATCCTCTGACCATCTTCTACCTCGTCGTTGGCGCCATCGCGCTGATCGGGACAGCCGGTCTCGCCACCTGGTTCTTGCGCAGCCGCGCCAACCCGCCGATTGCCGCGCCAACCGTTCCAGTGGGCCAGACCGACGAGGGCTTCTGGTACAAGGGCAATCCCGACGCGCCAGTGACCGTGACCGAGTACGCCGATTACCAGTGCCCCTCCTGCGCCTACTACGATCGCAACCTGGCCCCGATCATCTCCCGCGACTACCTCGAAACCGGCAAAGTCAAGTTCGTGTACCACGAGGTGCCCCTCGACAGCCACCGGCACGCCGTGGCCGCCGCCGCAGCCGCCCGCTGCGCCGGCGAGCAGGGCAAGTTCTGGCAGATGCACGATATGCTCTACCTCAACCAGCAGCAGTGGTCGCCCCTGAACAATGTGCAAAACGTCTTTAGCGGCTATGCCGGGCAGTTGGGCCTCGACCGCGCCGCCTTCGACGCCTGTATGAGCAACGGCGCCCAGGCCCAGGCCGTCACCGCGGCGGCCGAGGCAGCCTTCGCCGCCGGGGTGAACGCCACGCCGACCTTCAGCGTGAATGGCCAGATCGTGGATATGCGCGGGCTTCCCGGCGCGATCGAAGCGGCCCTGCGGGCGGCTGGTCAGTAGGTACGTGTTCGGATTTACTGCAGAGCACGCAGAGGGAGGATGAAGTTTTTAAAGCCCTCCGCGGCCTCTGCGGTGCAAACGTGTTCGGTAAATGTGAACACTATCGCCAGCAGCCGCCAATTGACAGCCCGTATCCGCGCCGCTATAATGCCGCGGTTCTTGCCACAGCAGCGCAGAAATCAGGTGCCTCGTGCGTAACCGGGAACTTATCTCGCTCATCCTCATCGCGGTTGTGACGGCCCTGGCCCTCTGGATCAACCTGGTTCCCAGCCAGACGTTCCTGGGCCGCGATGTCAGCTTCCGCCTCGGTCTCGACCTGCAGGGCGGCATCCAGGTGTTGCTGCGCTCGACCGATCCCGAGACTACCCCGGACGAGATGGAAACCGCCCGCCGGGTGATCGAACGCCGTGTCAATGCCCTCGGCGTCGGCGAAACGGTGGTCCAGCTCGCCGGAAACGACCGCTTGATCGTCGAACTGCCCGGCGTGGAGAATCCTGAACAGGCCATTGACACCCTGCGCGGCACCGGGCGGCTCGAGTTCATCGACCCGCAGGGCCAGTTCCTGGCCCCCGGCACCGTCGTTCGCACCAGCAACAGCCCCAACCCGCCCCAGTTGAGCGCCACCGAGGGTGTGACCGAAACCGTCGATCCCGCCACCCTCGGCCCGATCTACCAGAGTATCACCGATGGCGCCGACCTCGATACCAGTTCGGTCCAGCCGACTATTTCGCAGACCGGCGTCGCCAGCCGGCCCGCCGTGTCCTTCACCTTCCGCGGCGAATCGGCCACGCGCCTGGCCCAGTTCACCGCCAGCAACGTCGGCCAGCCGATGTGCATCGTCCTCGACAACCGCATCGTCAGTTGTCCCGTGGTTGACGCCGCGCTGACCGATGGCTCCGGGGTGATTACCACCAACAGCGTTGAGGATCGCGACGCCATCCTCAACCAGTTGAAGTACGGCGCGCTCCCCGTTCCTCTGGTCCTGGAAACCACGCGCTCGATTACCGCCACCCTGGGCCAGGAGTCGGTCCGGGCCAGTATCGTCGCCGGCACAGTGGGCCTGGTCGTGGTGGCCCTGTTCATGATCCTGTTCTACCGCTTCCCCGGCGTGCTGGCGACCCTGGCGCTGATCATTTACACCTTGATCAGCTTCGCGATCTACCGCTTCGTGCCCATTACGCTGACCCTGCCCGGCATCGCCGGCTTCGTGCTCTCGATTGGACTGGCGGTGGACGCGAACGTGCTGATCTTCGCCCGGCTCCGCGAGGAGTACCGGCGCGGCCGCGACATCCGCGGCGCCCTGGAACTGGGCTTCGAGGAGTCCTGGCCGGCCATTCGCGACTCGAGCGTTTCGACCCTGATCACCTGCGCGGTGCTCTTCGTCTTCGGCAGCAACTTCGGGGTGAGCATCATTCAGGGCTTCGCGCTGACCCTGGGCCTGGGCGTGCTGATCAGTCTCTTCACGGCGGTGGTGGTGACGCGCACCTTCCTGCGCCTGGCCGCGCCGCTGTTCCGCGAGGACCGGGCCTGGCTCTTCGGAATCGATCGCCGCGAGCCGCTGGCGGCGCCGCCCGCCGGCCCCAAGGTGGTGTAGGACGGTTATGGAAAAACTTGTCGCCCGGCGCTACTGGTGGTTCCTCTTCTCCCTGCTGATGATCCTGCCGGGGATGTACTTTATGCTCCTGCACCCCCTGGTCTCAATGGGGAAGTTCGCCTTTGGTCTGCGCCCGAGCATTGATTTTAGCGGCGGCGCCCTGTGGGAGTTGCGTTTCGCCGATAAGTCCCCCGGCGAGATCAGCGACGAGGCGGTGGCGGCGGTCTTTGCCGCTCAGGGCTTCGATAACGCCCAGGTGCGTATGAGCCAGGTCGAACTCGATGGCCGCCAGGTGGCCGATGCGATTGTGCGCACCCGCCCCCTCAGTGAAACCAACCCCCGCGAAGAGACCGCCGCGGTCGAGGCGGCCCTGCAGGCCGAGTTCGGGACGGTTACCCGCGAACGGCTCGAAAGCGTCGGCCCCACCGTCAGCCAGGAGAGCACCCGTAGCGCGATCATTGCCGTGGTTGTCGCCACGCTGATCATTCTGCTTTACCTGACCTGGGCCTTCCGCAAGGCGCCCCATCCCGTGCGCTACGGGATCTGCGCCATCCTGGCCATGATCCACGATGTGCTCGTCGTCCTCGGCATCGCAGCGATCTTCAGCACCTTCAACCAGCGCTTCGAGGTGGACGCCCTGTTCCTGACCGCCCTGCTCACCATTCTGAGCTTTTCGGTGCACGATACCATCGTCGTCTTCGACCGCATCCGCGAGAACCTGATCAATCGCCATCCCGCCGAGACGTTCGATAATATCGTCAACCATAGCATCGTGCAGACCTTGCCGCGCTCGATCAATACCCAGTTGACAACCTTCTTCACCCTCACGGCCCTGCTGCTCTTCGGCGGCGAGACCATCCAGAACTTCGTGCTGATCATGCTGATCGGCCTGATCAGCGGCACCTACTCGTCGATCTTCAACGCCGCGCAGTTGCTGGTGGTCTGGGAGCACCGCGAGTGGCGCCGCTGGTTCGGCCGTGGCGGCTCCGGCGCCGATGAGCGCAGCGCCGCCCCCGCGAATTAGGACATTTCTCAGCCAGTTGACGCAAAGGCGCGAAGACACAGTTCGACAGGAATTGGCATAAGTAAAGCTGCCGCCCGCGTCCAGGCAACCGGTTCGGGCGTCAACGCTGAAGAAGCTCCGTCCATATACATCGCCACCCAATCAGCAGTCTAACATCTAAAATCTCACAGTATGGTTATCACCTTCCTCACCGATTTCGGCTACACAGATGCCTACGTCGGGGCGATGAAGGGCGTGGCCCTGGGGATCTGCCCCGGGGCTACGCTCATTGATGTTACCCACGCCGTCCCTCCCCAGGATGTCCTGGCTGGCGCGCTGCTCCTGCCGGCCTATGTGCCCTTCTATCCGCCCGGCAGCGTCCACGTGGCCGTGGTGGACCCTGGCGTTGGTAGCACACGACGGGGGGTGGCGCTAGAAATGTGGTTGGATGGGGCGCGGCAGCTCCTGGTCGGCCCCGACAACGGGCTATTCTGGCCACTGCTGGCCGGGGCTGAGAGCTTTCGCGCCGTTAGCCTGACCGAGGCGCGCTACTGGCGCCCCCGGGTCGCGCCCACCTTCCACGGGCGCGATGTGTTTGCCCCCGTAGCGGCCCACCTCGCCGCCGGGCTGGCGCTTGAGGCCCTGGGCCCCCCGGTGTACGACCTGGCGCGCCTGGAACTGCCGCCGGTTCGCCATGAGGCGGGCGCGCTCCAGGGGGAGATTCTGGCCATCGATCACTTCGGGAACTGCGCGAGCAACATTCGCGCCGCCGATCTCGCCGGTCTGGGGGAACCGTCACGGCTGCGGGTTGTCGTCGCCGGGCGTGATCTTGGGCCGCCCCGGCGCACCTTCGCCGACGTTGAGATAGGCGCGGCGCTGGCGCTGATCAACAGCGCCGGTTACCTGGAAGTGGCCGTGCGCGATGGCAGGGCCGACGCGGCCTTCGGTCTGCGGCGCGGTGCGCCCGTTCGGGTTGATGCCTCTGGCACGCCGCCCGATGCCTGAGGGGTGTGGCTGGGAGGGCGAAGCCCTCCTGCGGAGGGGGCTGGGATGGCGAAGCCCTCCAAGAACCGTATCGGATGCCCCCTCAGGTGTAGGGTTCCGGCGCATCCTCGCGTCGCATTCGCCATCTGGCGCATCGGGACGCCCAACTCGCCCCTCTCGCTCAGGGAGAGGGTGGCAGGGGGGTGAGGGGGGTGAGGGGGGTGAGTGCATTGGAATGCCGAAAACCCCTTTTCCCTCGAAAAACCCCACACCTGAGAGATCGGATGCCCCGGGTGTCCGGATAGGCGCTTAGTGCTCCACGTGCGCGTGGGTCTCTACGCGGGCGGCGGTGCTCGACACCAGGGGCGTCACCGGTTCGTGCATCAGCCAGTGGTAGCAGGCCATCGCCACCGGGGTGAGCAGCCAGAAGTTGAAAAGGCGGAAGATAATCGCCGCTGGCAGCGCCGCCGGTCCAACGCCGAGCTGGGTGAGCACGGCGACCAGCACGGCCTCTACCGTTCCCCCGCCGCCAGGCAGGACATTGAACGTTGACGTTACCAGGGCGATGCCAAAGGCCGCCAGCATCATCCCGAAGTTGGCGCTGGCCCCCAGGCCGACAAGCACTGCCAGCATCGCCAGGCTGTGCCCGCTCAACGCCGTGAGTTGCACCAGCACCAGCAAGATGACATCGCGGCGCCGGCTGGCCAGCAAACCCCGCGCGCGGGTAAGGTCGGCGACGATCCGCGCGGCCCTGGCCCCCGTCCAGCGCTGACCGAAGATCCTGCCAATGCCCAGTTGCAGACGGGTGACCCAGCGTCGCAGCACCGCCTCGGGGCGGGTGAGGAGGTAGATGCCGCCCCCGATCACGGTCACTGCCACCAGGGCCGCCACCAGGCTGGCGATGGTGGCGTCAAGGCCGTGGAGGGCCAGGTAGATAAGACTGAAGGTGAAGACCAGGAGCATGGCGATCGCGTAGCTCAAGGTTTCGAGCGAGGCGATCAGCGCCGACTCGCCCGGCGAAATGCCCCGCCGGGTAAAATTGGTCATCAGAAAGGCATAACTGCCGACCCCGCCGGCGGGCACCGACTGGCTGATGACAATCGCCACCAGCGCCGTGGCCCAGAGCCGGAGCACCCCGATCCGATAGCCCAGCGAGCGCAGCACAATGTTGAAGACCTGCGAACTGATCAAGTAACTGGCGCCGATCAGGATTATTGAGAGCGCGAGCCAGAGGGGGCGCGCCTCGCCGAGCAGACCGAAGGCCTCGATGAACCAGGCCCGGTTCAGATAGGCAATGACCAGAATGGCGAGGCTGATAAGCGCACTGGTGAAGAGCTTCCAGCGAAACGCGGGCATCAGCGGGTCCTTTCGTCGCGTGACGTTGTCAGGCGCATGGACGCCGCCGGTCGGGGCCTGCAGCGGCACAGGCAGGAGAAGGGTTCAGATCTGTGTACAAATGCGATCGTCACCTCCACACCTCCAGCGTGGCGTGTGAAAAAAGAGGTCTTCTCGTTGTCGGGCGCGCCGGAGCTACCAGGCGATATGAAAATCGCCTTCTTTTCCGGTAGCGTTTTCCCATGTAACATCCACCTTTTCTACTACAGCGTAATTGGGGCCGCTGTAGCACCAGCTTACCATCTGCTGCACCGACGCGCGCGTGCCCTCAAACACCGCCTCTACCCGGCCGTCGGGGAGATTACGCACCCATCCCTCCACGCCCAGGCTGCGGGCGCGGGCGCGTGTGTGCGCCCGAAAACCCACACCTTGAACCCGTCCCGAAATCACCACGCGCGCCCGTACCTGTTGCATGGCTCTGGATCGCTCCTCAAAGGGTTAAACGCGCGACATTCGGGCCTTCGCGGCCCGAACCACTGGCAAGTATACCGTAGCGTTGGGAACCATGCAATTGGAAACTTCCCCAGGGCCAGGGCTTGACCAGAGTCGGTCTCCCACGGCGGGGAGTGGAGCTTGCTCCGTGGACGTCGCACAAGCCCCGTTCCCCTTTCGGCCCGGCGGGGCAAATAATGGTATACTGCCTGCGGAACAGCAATAACGCGCCGATTGGTCCGCCCTGGAACCGCACAATGTCTGATCAGGCAAAGATCCGCAATTTCTGTATCATCGCCCACGTCGATCACGGCAAGACCACGCTCTCCGACCGCCTGCTGGAGATGACGAGCACCATCAGCGAGCGTGAACGCCGTGAGCAGCACCTCGACTCGATGGATCTCGAGCGCGAGCGGGGCATCACCATCAAGCTCAAGGCGGTGCGTATGCACTACCGCGCCAGTGATGGCGAGGTGTACATGCTCAACCTGATCGACACGCCTGGCCACGTGGACTTTAGCTACGAGGTCGGGCGCTCGCTCGCCGCGTGCGAGGGCGCGCTGCTGGTGATCGACGCGGCCCAGGGGATCGAGGCGCAGACCCTCGCCAATGTCTACCTGGCCCTGGAGCATGATCTGACGATCATCCCGGTGATCAACAAAATCGATCTGCCCGGCGCGCACCCCGATGAAGTGGCCGCAGAGATCGAGAAGGTGATCGGCATTCCCGCCGAAGAGGCGATCATGGCCTCGGCCAAGGAGGGCATCGGCGTGCCGGAGATCCTCGAGGCGATCGTCCGGCGCATTCCGCCACCCCACGGCCAGGCCGGGCGCCCCACCCGCGCGCTGATCTTCGACTCGCACTACGATCCCTACAAGGGCGTGATCGCCGCCGTGCGTGTGGTTGATGGCGCCATCCCCTCCGGCGCGCGGGTGCAGTTCATGGGCACCGGTGCCAGGACGGAGACCCTCGAGATCGGCGCCTTTCGCCCCGCCATGCAGCCCCTGCCCGTGCTCAATACCGGCGAGGTGGGCTACATCGCCACCGGGCTGAAGACGGTCGCCGACTGCCAGGTGGGCGATACGGTGACCCTGGCCGATCAGCCCGCCGAGACGCCGCTGCCCGGTTACCGCCCGGCCAAGCCCATGGTTTTCGCCGGTCTCTACCCGGTGGATAGCAATGCCTACCCCGAACTGCGCGACGCGCTGGAAAAGCTCAAGCTCAACGACGCGGCCCTCTCCTTCCAGCCCGAGAGTTCGGCGGCCCTCGGCTTTGGGTTCCGCGCCGGCTTTCTCGGCCTCCTGCACATGGAGATCGTGCGCGAGCGTCTGGAACGCGAGTACAACCTCGATCTGCTGATCACCGCCCCCAGTGTGGAGTACCAGGTGCTGCGCACCGACGGCGAGATCGTCACCGTCTCCAACCCGTCGGAGATGCCCGAGGTCAGCAAGATCGCCGCGATCGAGGAGCCGATCGTGCAGATCAGCATCATTGCGCCCGCGCGCTACATCGGCGTCATCATGGAACTGGTGACCACCCGGCGCGGGGTCTTCGAGACGATGGAGTACCTCGATCCGACCCGCGTGCTCCTGAAGTACCGTATGCCGCTCGCCGAGATCGTGATTGATTTCTACGACCGGCTCAAGAGCAGCACCCAGGGCTACGCCTCGCTCGATTATACCCTCGCCGGCTACCAGGAGGCCGATCTGGTCAAGCTCGATGTGCTGGTCAACCAGCAGCCGGTTGACGCCCTCTCGCTGATCGTGCATCGCGACTTCGCCTACCAGCGCGGACGTGATTTGGTGGAGCGCCTGCGGCAACTCATCCCGCGCCAGATGTTCGAGGTGCCCATCCAGGCCGCCATCGGCAGCAAGGTGATTGCCCGCGAGACGGTGCGCGCCCTGCGCAAGGACGTGCTCGCCAAGTGTTACGGCGGCGACGTGACGCGCAAGCGCAAGTTGCTCGAAAAGCAAAAAGAGGGCAAAAAGCGCATGAAGATGGTCGGCAACGTCGAGATCCCCCAGGAGGCGTTCATGGCCATCCTTTCGCTCAATGAAAATGGCAACGGGGATCGTTGAAGTGAAACCAGGCTCTACGTTGAGGGACGTGGGGATACCAGGTTCCCCCACATCCCTCCAGCCGGCTTCAGGACGCCAGCGTTATATTCTTGATCTTCAGAGGAGAGGGCACGAGAGGGCACAGCCCTCCCCCGTGCTCAGGTTGCAGCAGGGTACGGTGAAGCTGCATGAATGTTTATCTAAAAACTATGCAAACCACAGGCGTTCTTACCGCTATGCTCCTCCGGCTCTGCGCCGGTCTGGTGCTGCTGGTGGTTCTCGCGGGATGCGCCAGCACCGAGAACGGCCAGCAGGTCGCGCCGCCCGCTAGCCCGGTGATCGTGCGCTTTGGTGGGCAGACCTACACCATCGCCGATTTTGAGCAGCGCCTGCAGCGCGACATTGGCCCCGGCGTCGCCGATCTGGTCGCTCAGGGGCAGACCCGCGAGGAGATCGAGCAACTGGCCAGCGAGGCCAATGTTCGCGCTACGATCTTCGATCGCATGATCCAGGATCTGCTGCTGCTCGACTACGCCCGGCGCAACGGCATTGGCGCCGACCCGGCCGCCGTGGACGCCGCGGTGCTGCCGATGTTCTCCCCCGGTGTTGATGGCCCGCTGGCGCCGATGACGGCCCAACGCGAGCAGGCGGCGCGTGAACAGCTCGTGTTCGAGGTGATTGCCCGCAATACGCGCGCCGATATGGTGAAAACGCGCCACATCCTCGTGGCCGACGAGAGCGCCGCGAAGCAGGTGCTGGCCGATCTGGCCGCCGGCGCCGATTTCGCCACCCTCGCCCGTGAACGCTCGCAGGACACCGGTTCGGCCGCGAAGGGCGGCGAACTGGGCTGGTCGCCCCGTGGCCAGTTCGTGCCCGAGTTCGAGGAGGCGGCCTTCTCGGCGCCGCTCAACACCCCCACCAGCGTGCAGAGCCAGTTCGGCTGGCACGTCATCGAGGTCCTGGCGCGCGAAGAGAACCGGCCCTTCGACAGTTTTGAACAACTGCGCACCAGCAGCAACGCCCAGGCGTTCTACGAGCAGACCTTTGTCCCCTGGTACGAGGAACTGCGGCGCCAGGCCCAGAACAGCGGGTTGCTGGAGATCGCCCCGGGCTTCGATCCGAACAGTGTGCCGCTGCCCTTCCCCGCCGAGGGCGGGGCGCGCTAGGGCGATGGTGGATCGCCGACGTTGGATTGCGGATCGGGCGCGGCGCATCTGGACGTGTTGGCGTTACGCTGATGCCCCAATGGGTCGCCTGGAGCGGCACTGGGCGCCCATCCAGATAACCAGATTGTCCGATGACATTCGGGGAGGGCCTGGCCTCCCGGACCATCCCCGCAGGCAGGGGTGTGGGGAAACCTGGTTTCCCCACACCCCTTACATGACCGGGGAAAGCGGGTTCCTGGGACCGTTCTGCCCTTCCACACCCCTTCCCGCAGGCAGGGGTGTGGGGAAACCAGGTTTCCCCACTCTCCTTCACATGACCGGGGAAAGCGGGTTCCTGGGAACGTTCTGCCCTCCCAGCCCCTGCCGGGAGTGTTCTGGATAGGCTCTACATATGCCAGGATGGGATGTGAACGTGCTTCCACTTAGAAGTGGGGACCTTTTTGCGGCCGCCCTGCGCGCCCTGGACCTGGAGGCGCCAGCGGGCCTCCAACTGTGGACGGTGGAAGCGTTGCTCGCCGCGGCGCGGCCGCTGGGCCTGCCCCCACGCGACGCGCAGCCGCGGGTGGCCTCGTATGCCGAAACGCAGGGCCTGGGGACCTACCTGCCGCCCGCCGCGCCCTTCCCTCTGCTCGCCAGCGTACCCGCGCTGCTCGCGGGCGCCCCGGGCGCCGATTGGCCGGCCGTGGCGCGCCTGCTGCTCGTCCGCTATCCCGGCGCGCATCCCGTGCGCCTGGCGAGCCTCGACGCCGCGGGCGTGCCCCTGAGCCGCGACGAGCGCCCCCTCGCCCACGTAACCGAGTGGCGCGCGGACCCCGCCGCGGCGCTGCATCTCTGGTACCTGCCCCCCCTGCCCGCCAGCGACGACCTGCGGAGCGCCGAGGGTCTGCGCTGGGTAGTGGCCCGTCTGCTCGGCCCCGGCGGCTGCCCCTGGGACGTGCGGCAGACGCCCCGTTCGCTCCGCGCCGCCCTGCTGGAAGAGGTCCACGAAGTGCTCGAGGCCCTCGACAGCGGCGATACGGCCGCGTTGAGCGAAGAACTTGGCGATCTGTTGATCACTGTCTTTAGCCAGAGCGAAATGGCGCGGCAAGCGGGTCACTTCGCCCTTGAAGACGTGTTCGAGCAGGTCTCGCGCAAACTGATCGGGCGCCATCCACACGTCTTCGGCGAACTGACGGTGGATGGTGAAGGACAGGTGCTGCGCAACTGGGACCAGATCAAAGCCGCCGAGCATGCCCGCAAAGGGCGCGCCCGCGCGAGCATCCTCGACGGGGTGCCGCCGACCCTGCCCGCGCTGGCCATGGCCCAGAAACTCGGCAAGAAGGCCGCCCGCGCCGGCTTCAACTGGAGCGACATTGCTCAGGTCTGGGTCAAGCTCCACGAGGAACTGGACGAACTGACGGAAGCCGCAGGTTCCGGAGATCCGGCTCGCGCCGCCGAGGAACTGGGTGACACGCTCTTCATGCTGACCCGCCTGGCCGACTGGCTGGGCCTCGACGCCGAGACGGCGCTGCGCGAGGCCAGCGCCAGGTTTCGCCGTCGCTTCAGCGTGGTTGAGGCCGCCGCCGCGCGTCTGGGGCGTTCGCTCGACGCCATGTCGCTCGATGAGTTGATCGCCCTGTGGGAGATTGCCAGGAACGCCTGATATGCCGCCGCCGCTCGAATTGTATCTTGACGACATTGTGCAGACCCGCAAGCCCCATCCGTGCGGTGGCGACACCTGGCGCATCGTGCGCCTGGGCGCCGAGATCGGCATCAAGTGCGAACGCTGCGGGCGGCGCGTGCTGTTGCCCCGGGCTGAGTTCGAGCGGCGCGTCAAACGCTTCGTGGCGCGCGGCCCCGCCGGGCCGGCCTGAGAAAGCCATTGTCGCCGCTAGTGGAATGTACTATCATGCACACACAAGTATGAGCGACCTTTACCGGAAGCAAGGCGCCTGGCACGTTGCCGGCAGGCAAGCCGTGGCGCGCATCGTGGCGCTGCTGGTCGCGCTCCTGGTGCTGACGACCGCTGCGGATCCGCCGTGGGCCATGGCGGCCCAGGGGCGCGGCCCGATCTACACCGTGACCCTCGACGGTGTGGTAAGTCGCTACAGTATTGGCTATCTGGAGCGGGCGCTCCGCGAGGCCGAAGCGGCCAATGCCGAAGCACTGATCGTTCGGCTGTCGGCCACCGGCGCCGTGCTGCGCGATACGCGGGCGTTCGCCGACCAACTGGCGCGGGCCCGCGTCCCCGTGGTGGTCCACGTGGCCCCGCCGGGCACGCGGAGCGGCGCCGCGGGTGTGTGGCTACTGACGCCGGCGCATGTGGCAGCGATGGCGCCCAACACCAGTTTCGGCATTGTCGCGCCCCTGGTCTGGCCCGACCCGAACACCAGCGACGCCACTCGCGAGTTGCTTTACACCGAGGCCATTGCCCAGCTCGGCGCCTGGAGCCGCGAGCGCGGTCGCAGTGATGCGTGGGTCGAACAGGCGGTTCGCGAGGGGGTCGTGATCAATAATGAACAGGCGCTTGCCTCCACACCCCCCGCGATTGACCTGGTCGCGCGCGATCTGAACGAACTGCTCACCACCCTGGAGGGGCGCGTGGTCACGCTCGAAGGCGGCGAGACACGGACGTTATCCGTCCTCGGGCGCGCGCCGGAGCCGCTGGCGCCAACGGCGTGGGAACAACTGCTCCTGCTCCTGGCTACCCCCACCGTGGCCTTCCTGCTCCTGGTGCTGGCCGGCATCGCCATCTACGGCGAGTTCGTGACGCCTGGCGTGGGTGTACTGGCGGGGTTAGGGATCGTGCTGCTGCTTGCCGCTGGCGTGGGCCTGATCGCCCTGCCGGTGCGCTGGCTGGCCGTGTTGGGGCTCGTGGTTGCGTTCGGGCTGATAGTCACCGATCTGTATACCCCGTCGCATGGAGCGTTTACCTTGGTCGGCACGGTAATTCTGGTGCTCAGCACCCTGAACCTGTTCGACTCGGCACAGGCGCCCGGCGTGGGCGTGGCGCTGTGGGCGATCGCCCTGGTGGTCCTCCTGCTGATCGCATTCGCGGCCACGGGGATCTACCTGGTGCTGCGCACGCGCAGCACACCGGTTACCACCGGTCAGGAAGGGTTGGTGGGTCGGCTTGCCGAGGTACGCAAACGGCTGGACCCCGAAGGGATGGTGTTTGTCGAAGGCGCCCTCTGGCGGGCAATCAGTGAAGACGGGGAGGTAGAGCCGGGCGAATGGGTGCGTGTCACCGGCGTCTACGACCTGCGGTTAACGGTGCGGCGCCTGGTTGAAGAGCCAGGACCCCTCGAGCGGGTCACTGGCGAACAGTGAGGAGAAACTGATGGAACTCGCCCTGCTGGCCTGTCTGGCCGTACTGGCCTTTATCGCTTTAATGGTTCTGTTATCGGCAATCAAGATCGTGCCTGAGTACGAACGTGGGGTGATCTTTCGGCTAGGACGCCTGGTCGGCGCCCGTGGCCCTGGCCTGTTCCTGGTGATCCCCGTCTTCGAGCGCATGGTCCGGGTGGACACGCGGGTGATCACCATGGATGTGCCGGTTCAGGAGGTGATCACCCTCGATAACGTGACGATCAAGGTCAACGCGGTGCTCTACTTCCAGGTGATCAACCCGAACTGGGCAGTGACCAAGGTGATGGATTACATCCGCGCCACGATGCAGATCGCTCAGACCACGCTGCGCTCGGTGGTGGGCCAGGTTGAGCTTGACGAATTGCTGGCCCAGCGTGAAAAGATCAACCAGAAGCTCCAGCAGATCATTGATGAGCAGACTGAGCCCTGGGGCATTAAGGTGACGATCGTCGAAGTGAAAGACGTAGAACTACCGCAGAACATGCAGCGGGCAATGGCGAAACAGGCCGAGGCCGAGCGTGAGAAGCGCGCCAAACTGATCCACGCCGATGGCGAGTTGCAGGCGAGCCGCACCCTGGCGCAGGCCGCGGAAGTGATCGCCAGCGAGCCGGTGTCGCTCCAACTTCGCTACTTGCAGACGCTGACCGAGATCGCGGTAGAGAAAAACAGCACGATCATCTTCCCTCTGCCGGTGGAGACGCTCAAGCCCTTCATCGACGCGGTGAGCCGTCAGGCGTACAATGACGTTACGCCCGCGCCCGCACCGTCACGGGGCGGAGAGCAGTGAGGCGCGAAGTGGGACGGTCCGCGACGGCTACCCTGCTCGCCAGAATCATTATTCGTTGGTTCTGGCGGTTACGCCGCCAGAACCAACGAATAACCCGGGATCTGGGGCCTACCCCGGAGACTTTGCAGCAACTCTGGACAACCACGAGTTGCTATTACCCAACGGCGCGGACCCTGGACTGGTTCACCAGGTTGCGCAGTGTCTCGATCAGTTGATCAATAAAGAACGGTTTTGACAGATAGGCATTGACCCCCAGGGCGCGGGCCTGGCGTCGCAGGTTGTCGGTGTCGTACGCGGTGACCATCACGGTCGGAACCGCAGCGCCCCGGGCCTGCAGCGCTTCAATGAGTTGCAGGCCGTTCATGCCGCGGAGGTTGTAGTCGGCCACGACCAGATCGAAGGGCCGTTGATCCCACAACTCCAGACCTTCCTCGGCGCTCAGCACCGTGACGAATTCATACGGGATGCCTAGCTCGGGCAGCGCCAGTTCAATGATCCGTCCGATGTGGTTGTCATCTTCAACCAGGAGGATTCTGACCCGTTGGTTGTGCGCTGTCATCGGCTGCCTCCCCGCAGGCGCCACACCTATCTCGGTCCCCCTGCGCCTCCTCCTTCGAGGGGAGGCGGTGCAGAAGGGAGGGTTTTTGCCCTTTCATAAGTTTGGACATATATAATACCATGGGATGAAAAGCGAAAGCAAGTAAAAGAATCTTTACCGGAACGCCGTCATATGGCTTTGACAGGTAAAATGGCCGAATCTATAATGATTCCATGGGCTACAAAAGCTTCATCTGCCGCGATAGGAACGTTTATCTATGTTAAGCCTGACAACACGGCCACGTCTCGCCGTAGCGACGCTCTTCGCCTTCTACCTCTTTCTGTACCCCGGTTCGATTACGCTGGTTGCGCTGGATCGGGTGCCGGTCTGGGGCACCTGGATGGGGGGCGCGCTGCTCATTCTCCAGGGCGCGTTGATGGGTCTCTGGCTCATCGTAAACTTCGGGCAGTGGGGCGCGCTGGCCTCGCTGTGGGTGCTGTTCCTCTCGTGGCTGGTGGAGCATATCGGCGCGACCACCGGGTTCCCATTCGGGAGTTACAGCTACACCGATGTGCTCCAGCCGCAGGTGTTCGGGGTCGTGCCGCTCGCCATCCCCTTTGCCTGGTTGTTGATCGTCACGGCTGCCATCGGGGTCGCCGAGCTGTTTCTCGACCGTGAGAGTCGCGCGCCGCAGGCGGAGGTGCGAGTCCGTCCCGCCCGTGTGCTGATTGCCACCGCCTTTGCGCTGCTCCTCGATGTTACCATCGAACCCTTCGCGGTCCACATTAACCACTACTGGGTCTGGAGTGATAACGACCCGAGCGCCTACTACGGCATTCCGGCCTCGAACTTTGTGGCCTGGTGGTTCACCAGTTTGCTCTTGAGCTGGGTGCTGGCCCTGCATCGGACGGGCGCCGTTCGCGCCGCGCACTTCGGGCCGCATCGCTCCGGCGACTTGTTCTGGCCCTGGTTGCCATTGACGCTCTACCTGACGAACCTGACCATGTTCGTGGTCGTCAACCTGGCGCGTGGCCAGGTCGTTGCAGCGCTCATCGGCAGTCTGATCTTCCTGGTCATTGCTGGCCGCATGGGCGTTCCGCTGCTGGTGCGGCGCCTGCGCGCCCGCACCGAGCAGGAGCAGAGTGTTTCGTAGTTTTTACGCTTGCGCGCAACCTGGAAGGTTGCCCGACAGGGTTCTCTCTACAAGAAGGGGCGAAGGGAAACCTGGTTTCCCTTCGCCCCTTCATCCAGCCGCGCCATCCCAGGGATTCTGCCGGGAGAGGGCGGCCTTCCTGTGCGAGTTCACCTCGGGTGAGAGCGCCCGGGCAACAGTTTCAGGAAACCGTCGAACAGTTCATCGATCCCACGGCGCCCGCGGAGCAGCGGCTGAAAACGGTCGTAGCGCAGCGCCAGCACATCCTCGCGCAGGGCGTCGCAGGCCTCGGTGAGCCGGCCGGTGATATCGGCCAGGGTGCCCTCGATATCCGAGGGATTGGCCGCGCGGTAGTATGGCCCGATACGGATAAAGGCTTCGGGGAACTGCCGCCCGAGCAGTTCATAGCGCAGCGCCACCGGGCAGAGGTTGACGTCGCCTGCCTGGGCGATGATCCGCGCGATCCCGGGGTAAGTCACCAGCGGGCGGCGATCGTTGGGCACGATTTTGCCCTGGGGGAAGATGAACAGCAAGCGCGGCCGGCGGCCCCCCCGCAGCAGCGCCGCGGCGTAAGCCTGCGAACGCCAGGCGTCCTCCGGGTCGTCGCGATTGACACTGAAGGCCCCTGACCAGCGAAAGAAACGGTAGCGGCGCAGTTGCTTCTCTTCCATCAGCAGGTGCGCGTCGAAGCGCCCGCGCAGCACCACCCGGTGGATAACGTACATCAGGTAGCCATCCCACCACGAGCTATGGTTCAGGTACACGATCAGCGGGCCGTTGCGGGGATGGGGCAGCGGGCCGTGGCTCTGGAGCCAGACGCGGTCGAAGTAGCGCCAGAGCGACCAGCGGGCGAAGCACCGGTACAGCAGTTCGTCGAGAACAGGGTTCTTGGCGGCGGGGATCGCCGGACGCGGTTCGTCGCCGGTGGGGCGGAGTGAAGGATCACTCGCCCTTTCCCGTCTTGTAGTGTTCAACCTGGCGTCGTGCCCCATGGGTGTGCCCGTTCATAGGGAAAGCGGGTTTCCCCGAACCCCTCCGCTGAATGGGCAGCAGCAGGGGCGAAAGAAGTTTCGCCCGAACAGGCGCCCGTAATCCGATAGGGGCGAAAGCGGAAAGGCAAGGAAACTTCGTTCAGACACTAATCATCGTTGCCTGTCATCAAATCAGCGCGTGGGGGTGGGCGAAGTGGGCGCGGCTGAAGGCGCTGCGGGCCAGTTGCACCGCTTCGGCCAGCAGGTCCTCCAGGTCGGTGCCGGCGTCGGCGTACAGTTCGCCGATATTTTCGGCGTCAACCGCCTCGAGGGCATGGCGCAGCGGCCAGAGGCCGTCGGTGGGGCCATCTCCAACGGCTACGAGGGCCACGAAGCGCCGGCGCGCGGGTGGCGGGGCCGTGGCCAGGGCGTCGAACAGCCCGCGCAGGCGTGGGGGCAACGTGCCGCCGGGCAGTGGTGTGACCACCAGGAGCACCTCGGCGTCGGCGATGTCGCTGAGCAACGGCGCCATCAGCGGATCGTCGAACGAAGGCGCCTCGGCACTGATCAGCACCTCGCCAAGGTAGGCGGCGCGCTTGACCGGCGGCAGGGCGGCGAGCATCGCGTCCAGGCACCTGCGGGCCGGGCCACCGTCGTTGGCGCTGCCGCAAATGCCCAGCGTGAACAGATAACCGTCGTGCATAGAGGTTTACGTCAATGAGTATGCGCTTGAGTCGAAGGGCGCAGCCCTCCCGCACCCTCCCCCTTCCGCGCGCCTTTGTCAGGGGACCGGCGAGGCGACAAACGGTTCGAAGTAGGCTTCGATGGCGGCGCGAGCGGCATCGAGACTGGTGGACTGGTGCACGGCGACCCGCAGGTGCGAGGCGTTGGGCAGGCCAACCACGAACTGGCCGATCAGTTGCTTGATCTTGTTCAGCGCGAGACGGGCGGGCAATTCGGCCTCACACAACTCCAGATAGTTGAGCAGGAACTCCAGCTTATCGGCGGGGCCGGGCCGGAACACCGGCTCGCCACGGCGAAGCTGGGCGATCTGCAAAAAGATCCAGGGGTTCTCCATGGCCGCGCGCCCGATCATCACCCCATCGGCGCCACTGTCGCGCATACGCAGCAGGGCGTCTTCGGCGGTTTTCACGTCGCCGCTGCCGATCACCGGGATGCTGACGGCGCGCTTGACCGCGGCCACGCGGCCCCAGTCGGCGTGGCCCTTGTAGCCCTGCTCGCGGGTGCGCGGATGCAGGGCAATCGCCGCGACGCCGGCGTCTTCGGCGATCTTCGCGGTTTCGATGAAGTTCAGGTTCTGCTCGTCCCATCCGGCGCGAAACTTCAGCGTCACAGGGATCTGCACGGCGGCCTTCACCGCCTTGAGCAGGCGGTGCATCTTCGGCAGGTCGCGCAGGAGCGAGGCGCCGTGGCCGCCGCCGGTGACCTTCGGCGAGGGGCAGCCGCAGTTGATGTCGAGAATATCGGCGCCGAGTTGCTCGACCGTGCGGGCTGCGGTGGCCACCAGATCAGGCTCGTTACCCGAGAGTTGCATCGTCAGCGGGCGTTCCTCGGGCAGATAATCGAGCAGGTGGTGGCGCTTCAGCGCCCGGGGTGTGACGCTGGCGGCGTTGGTCATCTCGGTGCTGACCAGGCCGCATCCGCCGAGCCGCAGGATCATGCGCCGGAAGGTGCTGTCGGTCACGCCCGCCATTGGCGCCAGCGTGATGTTCGGGGCGACACGAATGTGGTTGACGTAATATTCAGTTGGCAGCGCGGCGATTTCGGTCCGTGTCAGCATGTGGGATGATCAGTGAGACTTGGTCTACAACGAGGCGGCCATCGCGGAGGGTCGCGGTGTGACAGCGCCTCCCTCGAAGGGGTACGCCGAGGTTCGCGCTGCAACACCATGGCCAATGGCACACCTGCATGGGATTATACCATGGGCAGCGGCGCGTGCAGTGCGCTTCAGGGCTCGAGCAAAGTCTGGCGCTCCGGGCTCTTGACGGGCGCGCCGCGCCGTCGTACAGTATGCGGGAATCCCCTGGAACGGAGGCCGACGATGATGACGGCAGACGATCCTTCTGATGACCAGGACCAGCAACTGGCTTTGCTCTGCAAGGCCCTGGGCAATCCGGTGCGCGTGTCGATCTTGCGCTATGTGCTTCAGCACCCCGATTGCATCGGGAACGAGATCCTTCTGCACCTGCCCGAACATGGCCCCCACGCCCAGTCTACGCTCTCGCAGCACCTCCGGCTCCTCCGGGAGGTCGGGTTGCTCGATAGCTACTCCGACGGCGCGGCGGTCTGCTATCGGGTCAACGGCGAGCGCATGGCCTGGCTGCGCGACCAGATCGGGGCGATGGCGTAGGCGCGTGCAGGTGTGGAGGTGTGGTGGTATGGAGGTAGTTGAAAAGATGCCTTTGCACCTCTGCAACTCCTGGCAAAAGTGATGCAACGGAACATCGGGAGGGGTCACAGTGGAAGGGTTGAGGGTTTGAGGCACATGCAGTCACACCTCCCCACCTCCCGGTCCGCGGCACAACGTGTATAACAGAGTACTGCGACCTATGCGACTGAGCGAAGACAAGGTGCGGCGGATCGCCGAACGGTTGCACGACGAACTGGCCCAGAAGGGCCTGCTGGAGTACCGTGAGGCCCCCGGCGCCCGGCCCGGCGCGGGGCGCGCGGCGCGGGTGAAGGCGATCTACGACTTCATCGTGGCCGATCTGCGCCGCGAGGAGGAGATCGACGCCGAGGCGGAGAAGATCCTCGCCTCCTATAGCCGCGAAATCAAGGGCACCGAGCGGGATATTCTCTTCCGCAAACATAAGGAAGAGATCGCCCGCAAGCGCGGCTACATCCTGTGAGGTAAGGCGCAGACCCCCTCCCCGCCAGGGGAAAGGTCTGGGAGGGCGAAGCCCTCCCAGGAACCGCGCTCACCGCCACCCCCTGGCCCGTGTCAGTTCGTTCCCCAGCAACCCGAGCAGCACCTGCCCGTCGTGGTCCTCGAAGCGCGCCCGCTCGAACCACTGCACGGTGCGAAAGACGCCAGGCGCGATTTCCTCAACCTGGGGCGGCGAGATGGGCTGGCCGAAGAGCGCCATGCTCTCGGCGAAGCTGCTGCCCCGCGCCCCGTCGAACTCCAGCCCGTTGGCCCGCCAGTATCTCAGGAACGGCTCACAGAGCGTATGGCCGGTGACCTCGAAGGTCAGACAGCCTGGCTGGGCCGCCCCGCGGGGAAAGGCGTTCCAGTCGCGTCCGGTGGTCCGGAGCACGTCATCGCCGATGCGCGTGAGCAGCACATCGTAGGGCGCCGGGTTCTCGGGGTGCAACTCGAAGCGGTGGCGCTCGAAGTACTGCACGGTATAAGAGCGCCCATCGCTCCCCGTTTCGATCAGTTCTTCGCTGATCGGAAACCCGAAGATCCGCAGGCCGCCGTAACGCTCCCAGTAGCGCAGAAATGCGCCGCGCAGCGTGTGGCTGGTTTCGGGGAAGTAGCGCACCCCGGGGGCGTTGACGGGAGGGGCCGGGCGGAAGGCCTCGCCGGGGGTGGCAACCGGCGACGGCGCCGGCTCAGGTTGCGGCGCGGGCGGCGCATCGAGCGGGCAGCCGGTGTAGACCGGCGCCAGTTGCACTGCCCGAAAGACGTTCAGGCGGCCCCAGCCGTATTCAGGGTCCTTGCCGGGAGGCCCCCTGTCGTCGGCACTGGCTTTAAGGATGCAGCCCACATCGGCCCAGCCCAGGTCGGGCCGCTGGGTGAGCACCAGGGCCGCTGCTCCGGCCACGTAGGGGCTCGAGAATGAGGTGCCGTTCGGCGGGCCGTAGTGCCCGCCAGGCAGCGTCGTCCACAGACCTGCGCCAGGGGCAACCAGGTCGAGGTAGTCGCCGGTGTTGGAGAAGCCGGTGGCGGTGTCGTCATTTCCGGTCGCCCCGACAGCGATAACGTTGGGGTAGGCCGCCGGGTAGGTGACGGGGTTGCCGGCCTCCCGTTCGTTGCCAGAGGCGGCCACCAGGACGATCCCGCGCCCGGCGGCGTAATCAACAGCCTCGCGCAGCAAGCGGCTGTCCCCCTCACCGCCGAGGCTCATGTTGATCACCCGCGCGCCGTTGTCGGCGGCCCAGCGGATGCCGGCGGCCAGACTGGCGTCGTTGCCGATACCCCTGGCGTCAACGACCTTGACCGGCAGGAGGCGACACTGCCAGCAGAGGCCGGCTACGCCGGCGTTGTTGTCGGTGTTGGCGGCGATCAGCCCGGCCACGGCGGTGCCGTGGCCGTTGTCGTCGCGCGTATCAGGACCACCGTTGAGGGCGTTATAGCCCGGCAGCACCTTGCCCGCCAGGTCGGGATGCTCGCCGTCTATGCCGCTGTCGAGCACCGCCACAACCACTGGCCCGCCGGTGGTGATCGTCCAGGCCTCGGGTGCCTGGATGTTGTGCAGACCCCACTGTTGGGGAAAGGCCGGGTCGTTGGGCGCGCGGCTGATCCGGCGGACGCGGTTAGGCTCGGCGTAGGCGATCCCCGGCGTGGCCGTCAGGCGGGCGGCGGCAGCCTGCGGGTCAGTCGTGGCCGGGAGGCGCAGGCGGTAGATCGGCGCATCGGGCGCGAGCGGCTCGGCGGCAGAGACGCGCAGCGCGGAGAGGCGGCGGGCCAGTTCGGGCATGGACAGATCGGCGCCGGGGCGCAGCCGCACAATGACCTCGCCGGCCACCAGGGTGCCGCCGATCTCGGCGGAAACCGGGCGTGCAGCAAGGGGAACTATCAGAAGCAGCAGGGCCAGGCGGGCCGCAATGGCGGAACGGCGCATGGCAGGTTTCCTTCCACGATGCAGTGCAGATACACACCACCATAGCATGCAAAAGGGTTATGTTGAGAGGGCCTTGCTCTCCCGGTTTCCGACGACAGCCCATCACGCTAACGACACCGAGCTCAGCCGCTGCGACCGAGGCGGCGAAGCCGCCGAGGGAGCAGTCGGCTGGAGCGAGTGGTTAGGCCGCCCTTACGGATAGTTCTTCAGCACAAGAGGAATGTACACTTTGCATGGCCCATCCACGCAGACGCTCACGTCATAAGTTGGCCAGCCATAGGTAGTGCTGAACCAGTAGGTCCCACCGTAAGTGTAAAGCAGCATGTCAAACTTCAGGGTGTAGGCTCCTGGCCCCCAATTCGGGATATCATTGATGGTCACAGAGAAGGTATAGGGCGGGTCACCCCTCGGCACATCCCCGGTGGTCCAGGCCCGGTTGCCGCTGGCCATCTCGCCGAATCCGACCTTAGCCCAACGGTAGAAGAGAGCCCAGGACTGACCATTGATGGGCCAGTCATAGGTGCCCGTGTTCTGGACCTGGATGGTCACCGGATAGGAGCCGCCGTGGTACATGATGGGCGGCCGGTTATCAGGCGTGCCCCAGGTGATGCTCAAGGGGTTCCAGCGATAGGGGGGCGTTAGGGAAGTGCCACTGGCATCACGGATGTGGACGCCGGTGTAGTAGTGGAGGAGAATCTGTTCGGCCCGCTCCCAGCGCACACTCCAGGAGCCCAAATCCCGGTTGATGTTGTAACTGAGATTGCCTCGCGCCCAGCGGCTGGCTCCCTTCTGGCTCATGCCGTGTCCGTGACCGTCATTCACAATATCCGGATGGGAACTGATGGGATCATCCACGGCGATCAAATAGGGTTGTCCACCACTAATCGTGCGGTTGCGGATGTCGGCAAAGTACTCGGTGAAGGCAGGCAGGTCATCATTGGGGTAGGTGCCATAGGAGATGTAGTAACGAGGAGCAACTGCGCCGCAGACGATTCGTTGGTCGCTGTTAAGGTTAGTACTGGCGCAGGGATCGCCCGAATTGTCCGGAAAGGTAGTTGGTGGAAGGGCTTCAAAGGCATAAGGGACAAAGACCTGGAACTGGCTGGAATTGTTGATGGTGCTTCCCTGGCGGATATGCCAGTAGGCGTAGGAACGAGCGGCGATGGCCTGCGCCTGGATGGCGGTGGGATGAAATGCCTCCACCGAGACTTCGCTTGGCACCACATCGAGGAGATAGTCCGTTTCGATGGGGATGGTGACGGGATTGACTGCATAAGGATAAGCACGGGTTTGGCTGCCTTCGCATGGGTAGCCAGGCTCATTACAGAAAGCAGTGCATCCCCATTTTGTATGACCGGAAGCGCACAGAGTGTAAGGTTCCCTACGCGCACCACTTGCTGTGAGCCAATACAACCAAACACTTATCTGAGAGGGCGGCGAGTAGGCTAAAGGTGCTCGAGCTGTAGCTTGTGGGGTCGAGATAACAAGTGCACAGAGAAGCAAGATGAGAATGCTAAAGCCCTTTGTCGGGTTCATGGCTGCTCCTCCTGAGTACCTTTGGGCCTTGTCGAGATGATACACAGCCTTCCTTCCTCGGGATTGGGGCAATTCACAGCCAATTGTGAGCCGGTGGAATCCCAAGCAAGCTGCGAGAGCCATTGTCCACCACCAAAATCATACTCAGATAGGATTTGTTGAAATTCTCCCTTAGCTCCATTCACGATAAACACACCTGCTTTTTCAGAACCCGCTTCCGTCATACGAACTATTCCTAAAACAGCCAAATAACGGCTATCAGGAGCCCAGGCCATATCAGTCACATAATGCCGTCCTGGCTCAACATCTGGCCCCGGTGAGAGTGTTCGACGCTCCCCCGTTTCCATGTCAAGGATAGTCAGCTCCGTGCGCCGAAGGGGCGCGTTCAGACTGTCAGTGGTAATGAAAGCCAAATAGTGCCCATTCGGGCTCCACTGAGCCTCCATAGCCCACGGAGGAATATCCATCGCTTCTGGGATGTACTCCCCCAAATCGAGTTCACACACCTGATTGGTTCTGACGTCAAGCAAGAATGTCCAGAACTGAGAATAGAGCACTATCCGCGAGCCATCGGGACGCCAAACCATTCTAAAGCTGGGCGATCTATCACGCATAGCCCACTCCAACCCTGGTTTCGGATATCGCAATAAAGCAAGGTCCAATGGCGCCGGCTGTATAGCCCTGGTTTCCACGTTCAACCGCCGAGGGCGGTCAGGATCTGAACGGGAAAAGTACCACAGGTGCTTCCCATCGGGTTCAACCGCCAGGGATAGTCCCCATACGTCCGGCACCAGGCGCTCCACTTGTTGAGGATCTCCATGGCTGATCCACAATTCAAGGTGTTGGTCTGCAAAAGTGGCATATGCTACCGCTCTCAAGGCCTGTAGCCAAACAGGTTTTCCGTTGTAACCATCGCGCTCGGCATAGGTGCTTAACTCGCCAGTGCGAACGTTGAAGATGTCAATACTGTTGCGGTTTGTGCCAGGGATGTCCCGTGTAATGAGCAGTTGCTGGCTGTCTGGCAACCACCCGGCGATGCCAATGGCTGAAGTGTGGGTCAGCACCACCTGGGGTTCGGAAAAGTGATAAGCCTCCAGTAGTGGCCCAGGCTCAGCCGGGGCCGGGCGAGCCACAAATGTACAACGTGGTACTGGTGTCGGGGCTACGGTAGGCGTGGCCGGTGGGCCGGGTGGTGTGGGTGTCCCCGGCGGTGGATAGGGTGGCAATGTTGGTGTCTCGATAGGGGATTGGAAGGCTTGAGATGCTGGTTGCGTCTCTCTCCGTAGCTCACCAAAGGTCATGGCGAGAACTACTATTAAGCCTATGAGGACTAGCAGGCCAAATAGACCTCCTACAATGCTTAGTAAACGTTTCATTTCGCACCTCCTACTTGCTTGTACTCGTTGTCCCCGCCCGAAACAGATACGGACGGAGTATGGCGGCCTAACGGTTAGGTTAAGCGGCTTGCGAGTGCGATACTACCGACCTGACGGACTTCTCATGCAGCAAGTCCGCTTCAACCGGTAGTTGCACA
>DAOUDA010000069.1:0-26520 GCA_034431835.1 Chloroflexaceae bacterium
CGTGCCCGGCCCGGGGGCGACGGCGGCGGCCCGGCCCGCACCCCGCCGCCCATCGCCGCGTGCCCGGCCCACCCCTCTTCCGGCAACGGCGCCGTATCTCTGGTAGAGTAAAGTTGAAGCGCAGACGCTCAGACACATTTCTTGGAAAGACTGGAGACAACACCGAAAGGACGAATAGCGGTGATGGGACAACGATGGCGATGGATTGCCGCTGGCGCGATCGTCGCGCTGTTGATCGGGGGTCTGGCGATCTACTTCCGCTTGCCGCTGCCGCTGTTGCTGGATTGGCGACCGCTTCCCGCCGCACAGATCGAGGCGCGCCTGGCTGAGCGCGCCGCCGCTCTGGCCCTGACCGCCGAGGCGCGTCGCCGGGCCGCCGAGATCCTGGCCGCGCAGCGCGCCAACCCGCAGTGGACGGCCTTCACCTCCGTGAATTTCGTCAATGACCTGCTGGTTGACGGCGAGACAGTCTGGGCAGCCACCAATGGCGGGCTGGCCCGCTGGGATGCCGCCTCGGCGAAGGCGCTTAAGTTGACCACCGCTGATGACTTGCCCAGCAATACGGTCACCGCCCTGGGGGTTGATGCGGGTGGCGCACTCTGGGTGGGAACAGACGCGGGCGCGGCGCAGGTGCGCCCGGATGGCTCGCTGCGCCGTTTCACCGTTGCCGATGGTCTGGCCGACCCCTTTGTGTACGCCGTGCTGGGCGCTGCGGATGGATCGGTCTGGTTCGGCAGCCCCCGAGGGGCCACCCGGCTGGGGCGCGATGGCCGGGTGCGCACTGTGCGTTTCTTGAGTCCCAGGTCTGGCTGGCCAGGCGATTTTATGCAACCGCGCTTCGCCGATGTGGCGGCCATGGCCGAAGGGCCGGACGGCGCCGTCTGGCTCAGTACGCCCGCCGGCGTCCGGGTGTTCCACGCCGATGGACGCCAGCGTTTCCTGTCCCTCGCTGACCTGGTCTACGGACAGGTGAAGGCCTTTGCCTTCGCGTCTGACGGGACGGTGCTGATGGCCGTCAATGCGCTGCGTACCGATACCGGCATCGGTTCCGCGGTGCTCCGGCTGACGCCCGATCGTCGCCTGGAACGGGCGCTGGTGATCGAGCAGATGGAACAGGAATCCATTATCGGGTCGCTCTTCCGCGATCTCGCGGTGGGAGCGGATGGCGCGATCTGGGTGGCCACGGAGTCCGGCGCCATTCGCCTGCACCCTGACGGGAGTTATGAGACGATCAGCGCCGCGCCGGGGAGCGACCCCGGGTTGATTTCTCCGTATGTGCAGCGCGTCGTTCCCGGCGCGGACGGCGCCATCTGGTTCGGTACGGACCGCGGCATCGCTCGCCTGCTGCCGGATGGCGCCTGGCAAACGTTGCAGGATAGCGACGGGCCAGTTGACGGTTCTAATCCGATCACGTCACTGGCGCGCGCCCCGAACGGGGATCTGTGGGTAGGTGCGGAGCAAGGTCTCAGTCGTCTTGATGGGGGAGAAACCTGGCAGGCGTTCCTTTCTGATGCGTTGCCGTCGGACATCACCGCGCTGGAGACCGACGCCGCTGGCGATCTGTGGGTGGGCACGGGTCAGGGCCTGTTGCGTGTGACGCCGGACCTCCCGGAATGGATCCAGATCCCCGACTCGCCCGACTGGCCGGCTAATGCGCGCGTGCTGGCGCTGGCGGCGACGGCGGACGGCGCGCTGTGGATGGGTACAGCTTTCCAGGGCGTCTTCCGGCGTGACGCGCAGGGGAACTGGCGGCAATTCAGCGAGGCCGACGGTCTGGCGGGGAGCACCGTGTATGCCATTGCCCCCGCGCCCGATGGCTCGCTGTGGTTCGGTACGGAGAAGGGGGTGGGCCGTTTGATCCCGGATGGGCAGTGGCAGAGCTTCGGCCAGGCAGACGGGTTGCCGGCCGGCAATGTGCGCGACATCCTTGCCCTCGCCGACGGATCGCTGCTCCTCGCCGTCGCCGACATCGCCGAAGGCGGCAGCCTGATCCGGCGCGCTGCCGATGGAACGTGGCAAACCCTGCTTCCGACGGGCGGCGACATCCGCAGCGGCATTCAGTGCCTCGCAGTCGCGCCCGATGAAACGATCTGGATCGGCACAGTGCGTGATGGGTTGTTGCGACTGGGTAAAGATGGTAGCCTGGAACAGTTTACGGTCGAAGATGGTCTGGCGGGGAACACGGTGAATGCGCTGCTCGTCGCGCCCGATGGGACGCTGTGGGTCGCTACCGACGGCGGGGTGAGCCGGCGAACGCCGTGATACGATTTTGGATTTTGGATTGCTGTTTATGGCGTCTCAATGAGACCTGGCGCCCCTTCCACCAGGCGGCGCGGCCCTCCCCGATTCTCCTGTCAGGCAGAGGTATGGGGAAACCTGGTTTCCCCACATCCCTCCAGCCGGATGCGCTGTCACGCCGATGACGCCGGCTCAGCGATACGCCGCCTCCAGGCGCGGCACGATCACCTTCCAGTCGTAGTGCGCCGCCACGTGGGCCCGTCCGGCGGCCCCCAGGCGCGCCCCCAGATCGGGATCGGCGATCAGGCGCAGCACCGCGGCGGCGAAGCTCTCGGCGCGATCGGCGATGAGCAGGTGCGTTTCGTGGCGCAGTCCCTCGATGCCCTCGATACCCAGCGAGGTGCTGACCACCGGCGCTTCCATCGCCAGGGCTTCCAACAGCTTCAGGCGCGACCCGCCGCCGATGCGCATGGGCAGCACGTAGACCGCCGCACCGTCAATGTAGGGCCGCACGTCGGCCACTTCGCCCACCAGTTCGACGGCCTCGCCGTCGGCCAGGGCCCGCGCGGCGCGCCCCGCCGCCCGGCCCACCACCAGCAGCCGTGCGTCGGGCCGTTGCGCCCGGATGCGCGGTAGCACCTCGCCCACGAACCAGCGCAGCGCGTCGAGGTTGGGCCGGTAGTCGAGCGTGCCGACGAAGGTCAGCGTGGCCGGGCCGAGGTCGCCCACCACCGGACCGCGACGCAGGTGCGCGGTATCCACGCCGTTGGGTACGACGCGCAGCCGGTGGGCGAGGCGCGGGTCGAGCCGGGCCAGCGCGACGCGGTCCTGTTCCGAAACCACGAGCAGACGGTCGAAGGCCCGCAGCGCGCCCCGTTCGTAGCGGGCGAGTTTGCGCCATTGGGCCAGTGAATACAGTCCGGCCACAAAAGCTCCAGGACGCAGCCCCAGGCCCCGGCGCAGGTCGGTGAGCGCGGCGCGGCGCTGCAGCACGTACTCGGCGTTGAACTCGTCGAGCGCCAGCAGAGGGCCGAGGCCGCGCGCCTGCATCAGGTAGCCGGCCATCTCGATGCTCTCGGCCTGCACCACGTCGTAGCGCCGGGAAGCCAGCAGGCGGCTGAGGGCCTCGGCATAGGCCGGCGACCGGTTGCGTAACCCCATGTCGGGCACCGGCGAGGCCAGGGTAGTGACGCCGCGCCGCAGCAGCGAGCGCCGGGGCGGGCCGGGAACGGTGGTCACGCCGCAGATGGCCCGCAGCGGCGCCAGCGCCGCCACCGCTGCGGTGTCCGGCGCGAAGGTGAGCAGGGTGACCTCGTGACGTTCGGCCAGGCCCCGCAGCAGGTGGTAGATGCGCAGCGCGCCCCCGCTCCGTGGCGGGTAGGGAGGGTAGGGGGCGAGTATAAGAATGTGCATGGCGCTCCGGATCTATCTGCGCGGTACACGAACCTGGAGTTCCACCTGGCTGGTTTGTGGAGGTGTGGAGGTGTTCGCTCAGCTCCACACCTCCACACCTCCACAATCCCCGGTCTTTCGCCTTGTGGAACGGTGCAGTTAAAGAGACTCCCACGAGTTTGCAGCGCGTCTTGAATATCACACCCAGGCGTCTCCTGGCCCCGGGTTGGGGCGGGGCCAGCCGGGCGGATAGATCAGGTAGACCGTTCCCTGTGAGGCGCGTTGCCAGTTGCGAGAGAGTTGCGCGGCGTTGTATGCGCGCTCGATCGGTGAGTGCAGCGGGCTTGCCGGTTCCGCGATGAGCGCCTGGTCGCCGGCAAAGCCCCGGACCAGGGTCAGGTGCCCCGAGGTGCGTCCCACCGCGCCGGTGATCTCTCCTTTCTCCCAGGCCACGCTGACGATCACCGGCACGCCCGCCGCGGTCCATCGCGCTACCTGTTCCAGGCCGTGCAAGCGCGTTACGTAGGCGCAGAGGCCGAGAGAGGCGGCGAAGGCGGTGTTGAAGGCCCAGTTGCCGGTACCTCGCCAGCCGGGGTCGTAGATCATCGGCGCAGCGATGGCCGGTACGCTCTCGGGGGCCAGAAAGGGGGCCAGTCGCGGATCGCCGGTGCGTTCGTGCCAGTGGGCCAGGGCCATGACCACGCAGGTCGGGCTGCACCAGGGCGAATGGGGATCGCAGAGGTACTGCGAGAGCAGCAGTGGCAGGCGGATCGCCGAGGGCGGGTAACTGGCCGGCTCGGGGGCGGGAACGGGCGCCGGGCGGCTCAGGCAGAGCGTCAGGCGCTCCAGGGCCGGCATATCCGCGCCAGGCGCGGCGCAGAGGAGCGCCCGCGCCTGCACTACCTCGGCGGGGACGTTGAGGAGCAGGGTGTCGGTGGCCAGGCGTCCATCAGCGTCGGCCTGCGGCGGAAAGCTGCTCCGGCGCGACCCGGACACGGCGCCGTCCCAGCGGGCCACGCGGTACCATCGGCTCCAGCGATCATCGAATCCGGCGCGGAGTTGCGCTTCGATCCAGGCGCCAGGGGGCGTTTCGGCGCTCCAGGAGGGGATGACCTCGCGCGCGCCGCCAGCGGGGGAGGGAGGGCCGACCAGGGCGATGCGCGCCGCGGCATCGTCGGCGGGTGTTGGCGCCTCACGCTCCCAGCCGGCAATGGCGTCGGCGTTCCAGCTTACCAGTGTGTGGGGGTGATGCATAACCTCTGCGCGGCGCGGCCGCGGGGGAACTCTTTCAAGAGGATCGACAGCACTACCGTGGGCGTGGCTTGCAGCCGCGCGCCACTCCTTGATGAACGTTCAGGTGCGGTCCGGGGGCGCCGAATGCAATTCCAGGCGCATCAGCGCGGCTCCAAGCCGCGCCTACGGACTCCACACCTCCACACCTCCACACCTCCACACCTCCACACCCCACGCTCCGGGCGCCGCTTCAATCCAGCCCCTCCCAGCCGGCCGGCCCGAGCACCTCCAGATCGGGGTTAGCGGCCACCTCGGGTAACAGGGGCGGGCTGACCAGCAGATGCTCGAGTTGCAGGGTGTTCTTGATCCGCACCACCCGAGCCTCGGCGGGGTCGGCGCGCCCGCAGGCGCGGATCGCCGCGGCAACGGCGGCCTGACCGGTGGGCAGGACAATTGGCAGGGCGCCTTTGCACAATCCGACCAGACCGGCCGTGAGCACGTTGAGGTAGGTCGCGCGGAAGTCAACCTTGCCGGCGAAGCGGGCGGTGGTGATGTCGGCCAGGCCCATGCCGTTGGCGTTGCCGTGGGTCTCCGGGGTGAGGTCGAGCACGACAATGACATTGATCACCGGTGAGGCGGGCGGCGGCTGGCCGGGGAGGGGCAGGCGACCAATCACGTTGGTGTCCATACCGGTGCCGCTGATGTTCTTGCCCAGTTCGTCCACCACCAGCACATCGATCTGGTGAAAGGGCAGGCGCGCCATCAGCGCCTTGCTGCGTTCGAGGAGCCGGGCCTCGCCCTCGGCGCCGATCTCTTCCGGCGGCAGGGCCACCAGGTCGGCCGTCTGCTCGCGGGCGTCTTCGAGGATCGCCAGCCCGCCGAGGATCTTGCCACTGGCGATCATCACCCGGGCCATGGGCGCCAGGAGGTACTTCAGGCCGTCCACCGCGGTGCGGTGGATGATTTCGGCGCCGTGGCGCTTGCCCAGGCCCACAACGCACATTTTCGCCAGACCGCTCTCGATCGTGCCGTGAAAGGACGTGTGGGCCTTGACCCGGTTGATCACCAGCACGCCATCGGCCTCGAAGGCCAGACGATCCATAAACACCGGCGTGCCGTCATCCAGGCTGCCTATCTGTACCACCTCCATCGAACTGACGATGGGGCACCCCATACTTTCTTCGGTGATGCCGAGGGAAGCGAGGAGTTGGCGTTGCCCATCGGCGGTGGCGCCGCCGTGACTGCCCATCGCCGGGACGATGAAGGGCGCGGCCCCGGCCAGGCGCAACCACTCCACTGCCGCCCGCGTGATCGGCACAATGTCGCGGATGCCACGGCTGCCGGCGGTCACGGCGATGCGCATCCCCGGGGTGATGCGCGCGCGCAGGCCCAGGGCCTCCAGTTGCGCGTGCGTGGCGCCGGGCGCATCGGCCAGCGGTCGCGTCTCCCAGCGCTGCCGCACCCGGAAGAGGGGCGGCAGCGGGACATCCGCGGGTATGTCGGGGAGCGTGAATGTGACTTCCATTCCAAATTGCTCAGGTGGGCCGGGACGTAAGGCGACGCAGGCGCCCGCTCAGGTGGCCAGCCGGCAACTCCAGGCACAGAGTTTGGGCCAAACCGGCGTCCCTCCTGGCGTTCCCCGGTTGGGAGAAGGCGCCTGACCCCCTCCCCCAACGGGGCCGAACGCTATCCCGCCTAAAAGATCGAGAGATACCGCTCCACCTCCCACTGCGAGACGTAGGCCCGGTAGCTATCCCACTCCTGCCGCTTGGCGTCAACGAATCGTTCATAGATGTAGGGGCCAAGAGCGTTCTGGATCACCGTGTCGTCGCGCAGGGCGTCGAGCGCGCTGCCAAGGGAAGTGGGCAGCATCTCCAACCCGCGGGCGCGCGGGTCCACGTGGAAGAGATCTTCTTCGGCGGCTTCGCGCAGGGTCAGCTTGCGCTTGATCCCATCGAGGCCGGCGGCCAGCATCACGGCGTAGGCCAGGTAGGGGTTGCAGGAGGGATCGGGGCAGCGCAGTTCGATGCGCGTGCTCTGTTCGCGCCCCGCGGTGACGCGTGGCACGCGCACCAGCGCCGAGCGGTTGGTGCGCCCCCAGGAGATGTACACCGGGGCCTCGAAGCCCGGCACCAGGCGCTTGTACGAGTTGACCAGGGGCGCCAGAATGATGCACATCCCGCGGGCGTGGGCCAGTAACCCCGCAATGAAATGGCGCGCCGTGGCCGAAAGACCGTAGGGGTCGTTCGGGTCGGCGAAGGCGTTGCGTCCGGTAACAATGTCAACCAGGCTCTGGTGCACATGCATGCCGCTGCCGTTCACTTCGGCGATCGGCTTGGGCATAAAAGTGGCGTGCAGGCCGTTGAGCTGGGCGATGGCCTTCAACGCGACGCGGGCGGTCACCGTCTGGTCGGCGGCGCGCAGCGCCTCGGCGTAGCGCAGGTCAATCTCGTGCTGGCCGGCGGCCACTTCGTGGTGGGCCGCTTCCACCGTAATATCGAGACTCTGGAGTGCGCGCACCATCTGGCGGCGAATGAGGGTCGCCAGGTCGGTGGAGACATCGAAGTAGCCGGCGTGGTCGTGGGGCAGGGGCAGGGTGCGGCCCTCGGCGTCGGTTTTGAAGAGGAAGAACTCGATCTCCGGGGCGACGTTGAAGGCGAAGCCCATCTCGCCGGCCTGCCGGGTGACGGCGGCAAGCACGTGGCGCGGGTCGCCGGCAAAGGGCTTGCCATCGGGCGTGTAGATATTGCAGATCAGGCGCGCCGTGGCCAGACCCTCGTGTTGATCCCAGGGCACCAGCGCGTAGGTCGAGAGATCGGGCACCAAATACATATCGCTCTCGACGATACGCGCGAACCCCTCGATCGACGACCCATCGAACCAGACGCCGTGGTCAAGGGCGTCCGGTAGTTCGTGGATCGGGATGGTCACGTTTTTGACCATGCCGAGGATATCGGTGAATTGGAGATTGACGAAGGCGACGCGCTGCTCCTCGGCGCGGCGCAGCAGCGCCTGGCGGGGATCGTCGCTCATAGGGGGCGGCTCCTCACTTGGCAGAACACCATGCCTATTGTACCACGCCGGTTCGGGGTCATCCTGGCCTGGTCGAACGGCCTGTTTGCTCCTGGCTGGTCTTGCGGTATACTCTCATCAGACAGGGGCGCGCTGCGCGCGCCCCGCCAGGGTGACGTAGAGGTTTTCCTGGGAGGGCGCGGCCCTCCCTGACCCTCCCATCGGGCAAGGTGACAGGGAAACCCGGTTTCCTCTCGCCTCGTATTCTGCACTTGCATCTCCGGAGGAGTGAGCGATGTCCCAGGCCACGATCGGTGTGATCGGCGGCAGCGGGCTCTACGCAATGGAGGGCCTGGACGACGTGGAGGAGGTGTCGCTGGAGACGCCCTTCGGCGCCCCCAGCGACTCGTTTGTCATCGGTACGCTGGGTAGACGCCGGGTGGCGTTCTTGCCCCGCCACGGTCGCGGGCACCGGCTCAATCCCAGCGAGGTGCCCAGCCGCGCCAATGTCTACGCCTTCAAACAACTGGGGGTCCGGTACCTGATCTCGGTGAGCGCCGTTGGCTCGCTGCGGGAAGAATATGCCCCGGGGCATGTGGTGATCCCCGATCAACTCTTCGACCGCACAAAAGGCATCCGGCCGGCGACGTTCTTCGAGAACGGCGTGGTGGCCCACGTGAGCTTCGATAAGCCGTTCTGCCCCGGGCTGAGCCAGCGGCTCTACGCCGCGGCGAAGGCGGCCGGCGCGACCATCCATCGCGGCGGCACCCTGGTGGTGATGGAGGGACCGGCGTTCTCTACAAAGGCCGAGAGCGAAGAGAACCGGCGCCGCGGCCATTCGCTCATCGGTATGACCGCCCTGCCCGAAGCCAAGCTGGCCCGCGAGGCGGAGATCGCCTACGCCACCCTCGCCATGGTCACCGATTACGATGTCTGGCACCCCGATCACGATGCGGTAACCGTGGACGCGGTGGTGGCCGTGCTTCAGGCCAACGCCCTCCTGGCCCAGCGCATCGTGCGCAATGTCGTGGACCTGATCGGCGATGGCTTTGAGAGTCCTGCTCACAACGCCCTCGCCGCGGCGATCATCACCGACCGTTCGCGCATCCCCGCCGAGGCCCGCGAGCGGCTCAGGGTCATCGCGGGTAAGTATCTGGACGTGTCATGACCGCGGAGGTGCGGATCATCCCCGTGCGCGGCGTCGGCGAGGTGCGCCCCGGAGATGACCTGGCTGGTCTGTTGCTCACGGCCCTTGACGCCGCCGGGCAGACCCTCGTGCCCGGTGATGTGCTGGTCATCACCCAGAAGGTCGTATCGAAGGCCGAGGGCCGCCTGGTTGATCCCTCCCGGGTCGAGCCTTCGGCCTTCGCACGCCAGGTGGCCGCCCAGGGCCGCAAGGACGCCGCGTACTACGAGGTGGTGCTGCGCGAGAGCCGGCGCATCGTCAAGATGGCCAATGGCGTGCTGATCACCGAGACCCCCCACGGCCTGATCTGCGCCAACAGCGGTGTGGATGAGTCCAACGTGGCCGGCGGCAGGGTCGTGTCGTTGCTGCCTGAGGACCCGGATGCGAGCGCCGCGCGGCTCCGCGCCGCCATTCGCGAGGCCACCGGGGTGACGGTGGCGGTGATCATCTCCGATACCTTCGGTCGCCCGTGGCGCGAGGGCCAGGTGAACGTGGCCATTGGCTGCGCCGGCATCGCGCCGCTGAACGATTACGCCGGCATCAGCGACCCCTACGGCTACACGATGCAGGCCACGCTGATCGCCATCGCCGATGAGTTGGCCAGCGCCGCCGAGTTGGCGATGGGGAAGATTGACGGCGTGCCCGCGGCGATTGTGCGTGGCTACGCCTATACCCCCAGCGAGGAGGCCACCGCCCGGCGCCTGATCCGCGATCCGCGCTTCGATCTGTTTCGTTAACGTCACGGAACGCGGGGTTCCCCGCGCTCCGGCCTGGGGGAGGGTCTGGGAGGGCGCAGCCCTCCCGGGAAAGTTGCTTTCTTATCCCTGGTTTCGCCGCGTGGCCCCGTCCGTGCCCGTTCGGAACGTTGTGGCGGCTCGCGCCCGCCGCGACCCTCACGGCTCCGCCCGCGGCGGCAGACACGTCCGTGTTTCGACCGGGCGGGCGCCCGCCGCGGGTGAACAGGGGTTGCTGGAAGGCGTAGCCTCTCCCTGCCTCTGCAAATGTACCGTAGAAGTCATGGATCTCTTCACCATCATCCGCGGGCGGCGCTCGGTGCGGGCCTTTCGCCCCGACCCCCTCACCCGCGAGCAGATCGAGGCGGTGCTGGAGGCGGCCCGCTGGGCGCCTTCGCCCCACGGGCGCCAGCCCTGGCGCTTCGTGGTGCTGACCAGCCCTGAGGCTCGCGCGCGCCTGGCCGAGGCCATGGGCGCGACCTGGCGGCGCCAGCTGGCCCTCGATGGCCAGGACGCCGCCACCATCGAGGCGCGCTTCAACAAGTCGCGCCAGCGGATCATCGGGGCGCCGGTCGTGGTGGTGCTCTGCCTCTACCTGGAGCACCTCGACCTCTACCCCGATGCCGAACGGCAGGCCGCCGAGGTCACCATGGCCGTGCAGAGCCTGGGCTGCGCCGCCCAGAACATGCTCCTCGCCGCCTATGCCCTCGGCTTCGATGGCGGCTGGATGTGCGCGCCCCTCTTTTGTCAGGAGACCGTGCGCGCCGCTCTGGGCCTTGATGCCACCCTGCACCCCCACGCGCTGATCACCCTCGGCTACGCCGCGCAGGACCCGGCGCGGCGTCCCCGGCGCGCCCTGGAGGAACTGGTGGTGCGGTGGGAGTAAGGCGATTTTGGATTTTGGATTTTGGATTTTGGATGGCCATATATGGCCTCTCAGTGAGATCTGGCGGTGATGGGCGTGCAGTCTGTTCGACAGAAATCGGTATAACACCCTCCGCGACCGGCTGCGTGCAGGAACCCCGTTATGTCCCGCGACATCCAACTGACCACGCGGATGGCCGAGCAGATTGGCGTCTGGGACCGTTCTGGCGACCGTCGCGCGATCTTCCTGGCCTGCTATGCGCGCATGACCGGCAATATGTTTGCCGCCGTTCAGGCTGGACGTTTCCACGACCCGCTCTGGGTCGCCGATCTCATCCACAATTTCGCTGCCTACTACTTTGAGGCCACGACGGCCTATGAAAGCGCGGATCCGCGCCTCCCTGCGTCCTGGCACGCGGCCTTCGACCGCGCCGGTCAGCCGGAAACGCCGGTGGTGGTCAGTCTGCTCCTCGGCGTCAATGCGCACATCAACTACGATCTGGTGCAGGTGCTCGCCGACATGCTCGGCCCCGTGTGGGGTGATCTCGATCCGCAGACACGTCACGAGCGTTATGCCGACTATGCCACTGTCAACGCGGTGATCGCCGAAACCGTTGATCGCGTGCAAGACGAGGTGGTCGAACCCTACGCCCGCCTGATGCAGGCGCTCGATGTGGTCTGCGGCCCGCTCGATGAGTGGTGCACCGCGCGCCTGCTCAAATGCTGGCGCGCCGATGTGTGGCGCCAGGCGCTGGCCATCGTCGAGGCGCCCGACCTGCCCACGGGCCTGGCGCTGCGCCGCCGCGCCGATGACCTGGCCCTGGCCCGCGTCAGCCTCTTGCTCGACCGTGGCGACCTCGGCGCGCGGGTGTTTGGCTACCCGCTGCGCTGGCTCGCTCGCCTGCGGCTCATCTGAGGATCGGGGAAGCCGGGGTTTCCCACGCCCCTGCCTGCGGAGAGGGGCCGGGAGGGCTCGGCCCGCACGTAACCGGATAAGAAGAGCACAGCCTATGATTGTCGTACTGGCCGGCGGCGTGGGTGCGGCCCGTTTTCTCGAAGGCGTCGTGCAGGTGGTTCCACCCGCAACGGTGACCGCTATCGTAAACACCGGCGATGACTTTGAACTGCACGGCCTGAGCATCGCTCCCGATCTGGACATTGTCACATGCACCCTGGCGGGGGTGATTGACCCGTTGCAGGGCTGGGGCATCGCCGATGACACTACCGCCTGCCTGGAGTGGCTGGGCCGGCTCGGCGGGCCGACCTGGTTCAAACTCGGCGACCGCGACCTGGCCCTGCACATCCGCCGCACCGCCCTGCTGCGCGCCGGGCACAGCCTGAGCGCCGTGGCCGACGCCTTCCGCCAGGCGCTCGGCGTGGCGGTGCGCATCCTGCCGATGAGTGACGATCCGGCCCCCACCTACATTCTCACCGACGCGGGCGAGTTTCACTTCGAAGAGTACCTGGTGCGCCGGCGCGCCCAGGATACGGTGCGTGGCGTGCGCCTGCACGCCGCCGGCCCCGCCGCGCCGGCCCCCGGAGTGCTGGAGGCCATTGCCGGAGCCACGGTTGTGCTGATCGCGCCGAGCAACCCCGTGGTCAGCATCGGGCCGATCCTGGCCCTGCCGGGGCTGCGCGCGGCCCTGCGGGAAACCCCGGCCCCCGTGGTGGCGGTCAGTCCCATCGTGGGCGGCGCGGCCATCAAGGGGCCGGCCGTGCCGCTGATGCGCGCCGTGGGGATGGAGGTCTCCGCCCTGGGAGTGGCGCGGGCCTACGCCGATGTACTTGATGGGATTATTATTGACTCAGTGGATGCCGATCTGGCCTCGACCATCGAGACGCTGGGGCTGCGCGTCGCCGTCACCGATACGATCATGCGCGGCCCCCCCGAGAAGGCCCGCCTGGCTCGCGTCGCCCTGGCCCTGGGGGGTATGCGGTAGGGGCCGAACGCCTCATATGGCACGGGCGAACACGCTCTTCGCCCCGCACGGTACGGGCGAACACTGGTTCGCCCTGCACGTTCGCCCATCGCCCCGCACGGTACGGGCGAACACTGGTTAGCCTCCCGGCGGAGGCCGTGATGACGCCGACAGGAAGGACTTGATGGCACGAAAGAAGAAAACCGAATCCAAGCGCCCGATCGAATCCTACGAGCATCGGGACAAGGAGCGCGTCAACAATCCGCCGGTTGGGCTGGTGACGCCGGAGACCGACCCCGACGCCGGCCAGCAGGAAAAGACCTACGCCTACGACCCGCACCTCGACCCGCAACTGGTCTGGGCGGGCAAGGCCGAGCATACCTCGTTTGAAGTGCCGACCGTCTCGCTCCACGTCCACGAGCGCATCGAGCCGCGCACCATCCTCGAGGCGGTGCGCAAGAAGAACGGGCAGAAGGGGCCGGTGCAGTTGGGGCTGTTCGAAGCAGAGCGCCAGGAGCCGCTGCGCGAGGCCATCGAGTTCTACCAGCACAAGCACGGCTGGAGCAACCGCCTGATCGCTGGCGACAGCCTGTTGTCATGAACTCGCTCCTCGAAAAGGAGGGCACGGTGCGAGGCGAGAAGATCGCCAATGGTTTGACTCGAGCTTGGGCGGACCTATGAGATCAACCGTAAAATCCAAACGGCGCGTAACCGATTATGGCGAGGTCCTGACGCCGGCGCACATCGTCAATGCCATGCTCGATCTGGTTAAGCAGGAGACCGACCGGATAGACTCGCGTTTTCTCGAGCCTGCTTGCGGGACGGGGAATTTTCTCATCGAGATCCTGAACCGGAAACTACGAGTTGTTGAAGCGCGCTATGCCAAAAGCCAACTGGAGTACGAGCGCTACGCGGTCCTCGCCATTTCGTCTATCTACGGGATTGACATCCTGGAAGATAACGTCGAGGAGTGCTGCCAAAGGTTGTTTGCGGTTTTTGATCAAGCCTACACGCGGCTTTTCAAGGAAAAAACGAAAGCGCAGTGCCGGGAAGCGGCCCGCTATATTCTCAAGCGAAATATCGTGCATGGAGATGCCCTTTCCCTAAGAACCGTGGGTGAAAATCCGCAGCCGATCGTTTTTCCCGAATGGTCGCTGGTCAACGGCAGCCTGCTCAAGCGGCGCGACTTTGCCTTCCATGAGTTGGTGAGCCACGGTTCCATGCGAGAATTGCCCCTCTTTTCCGACCAGGGCGAGGAAGTGTTCATCCCGGAGCCGGTGAAGGACTATCCGCCGGTGCATGTTCTGGAGGTCGCCCATGCCTACGACGAACTACAACCCCGATGTCCTCTCCTGCCTGGCGAACCTCTCCAGCGATGAGGTGTTCACGCCGCCGCAACTGGCCAACCAGATGCTGGACCTGCTGCCGGCTGAGCTGTGGAGCAATCCCGAGGCGCGCTTTCTCGACCCCTGCTGCAAATCGGGCGTGTTCCTGCGCGAGATCGCCAAACGGCTGGACAAGGGACTGGAGCAACACATCCCCGATCGCCAGGCGCGCATCAACCACATCATGAAGCACCAGCTCTTCGGCATTGCCATCACCGAGCTGACCGCGCTCATTTCGCGTCGCTCGCTCTACTGCTCCAAGACCGCCAACGGTAAGTATTCGGTCTGCACCGCCTTTGACACCCCGGAGGGCAATATCCGCTATCAGCGCACCGAGCACACCTGGAAGAACGGGCGCTGTGTGTTCTGCGGCGCCAACGAGGAAAACTACGCCCGCGGCGAGGAACTGGAAACCCACGCCTATGAGTTTATCCACACCGAACACCCGGAGGAGATTTTCAAGATGAAATTCGATGTCATCATCGGCAATCCGCCGTATCAGTTGAGTGATGGCGGCTTTGGCAGAAGCGCAACCCCGATTTACAACAAGTTTGTTCATCAGGCAAAGAAACTCAACCCTCGCTATCTAGTGATGATCATTCCCTCACGCTGGTTTGCCGGAGGAAAAGGTCTCGATGCTTTCAGGGCCGAGATGCTTAACGATGATCGCATTCGCAAACTGGTGGATTTTGAGGACGCTTCTGAGGTCTTTCCGGGCGTAGATATTGCGGGCGGGGTCTGTTATTTCCTCTGGGAGCGGGATTCGCGTGGGCCTTGCGAAGTGACCAATGTGCATAAGGGTGAAAGGGTTACGTCGGTGAGAAGACTCGATGAATTCCCAACCCTTATTCGCCATAGTCAGGCCGTATCCATCGTCAGGAAGGTGCTCGCCAAGAAAGAAAGAAGTATGAGCGAACAGGTGTCAAGCAGAAAACCATTTGGATTACCTACAAATGCCCGGCCGCAGAAGTCAGGCGACCTTATTTTGCGCTGGCAAAACGGCGAGGGGCCTTATCCCAGGGAGGCTATCACGGTTGGCGTTGAGATGATTGACAAGTGGAAGGTGATTACATCTTATGTGGGCTACGACCACGCCGGAAATCCTGGAACAGACGGCAAGAGAAGGGTCTTCTCCAAAATTGATATTCTTCCTCCTAAAACAATTTGCACCGAAACGTATTTGGTCGTTGGGGCTTATGCTTCCAAGAAGCAAGCTGAAAATTTGGTGGCTTACATGAAAACCCGGTTCTTCCGTTTTCTGGTGTCCCAGTTTATGTATTCCCATCACATTACAAAAGACGCCTATGCCTTCGTCCCCCTCCTCGACATGAACACCGAATGGACCGACGAAACACTCTATAACCGCTACGGGCTTACAGAAGAAGAGATCGCCTTCATTGAGTCGAAAATCCGCCCCATGGAGCCTACCGATGAGTAACTTCTTCCCCCCGCGGCCCAAAGTCGAGCCGAAGATCTACGCCTACGAGGACACCAATCCCGAATACGCGGGCTTGCTCAAGATCGGCTACACCACCAGGAGCGTGCAGGAACGGGTGGCCGAGCAGTATCCCACCCTGCGGCCGGGCGGCAAGCTCCCGTATCGCATTGTGCTTGAAGAGCCGGCCATCCGCAACGACGGCACAGTCTTCACCGACCACGACGTGCATCGCATGCTGCGCATCAACGGCATCCGCAACGAGGGCGGCGAATGGTTCCGCTGCACGGTGAAGCAGGTCAGGGCGGCGATTAATGCCGTGCGAGCTGGGCAACTCTTGGAAGAGCAGCGCTCCCTCAACTTCACGCTACGGCCGGAGCAGGAGGCAGCAGTGCAAAAGACTATGGCCTACTTCCAAAGCTACCGCCGGGAAAACGGCAAGCCGCCGCATTTCCTCTGGAACTGCAAGATGCGCTTCGGCAAGACCTTCGCCGCCTATCAATTGGCCAAACGCATGGGCTGGAAGAAGATTCTGGTGCTCACCTTCAAGCCGGCGGTGCAGAGCGCCTGGGAAGAGGATGTGCGCTGCCACGTGGATTTTCAGGACTGGCAGTTCATCAAGCCCGGCGGGCTGACCTACGAGCAGGCAGATACAAACAAGCCTATCGTCTGCTTTGGCTCGTTTCAGGACTATCTCGGTCGCAATCCGAAGACGGGCGGCATCAAAGCCAAGAACGAATGGGTGCATGCCATCCACTGGCACTGCGTCATCTTTGATGAATACCACTTCGGCGCCTGGCGTGAGAAGGCCAAAGACCTGTTTGAGGGCGAGGATGAAGCGGAACGGAAAGCCGCGGAAGGGGAAGCCATTGAGTACTTCGATGAGGATATCCTGCCCATCACATCCGACCACTACCTGTACCTTTCCGGCACGCCGTTCCGGGCCATCGCCACCGGCGAGTTCATCGAAGAGCAAATGTACAACTGGACGTATTCTGATGAACAGAAGGCAAAAGAGGAGTGGGACGATAGCAAAGGCCCCAACCCCTATGCCGCCTTGCCGCGTATGGTGCTGATGACCTATCAGTTGCCGGACGCCATTCGGGAAGTGGCCATGCAGGGCGAGTTCAACGAGTTCGACTTGAACGTGTTCTTTTCGGCGGAGGGCGTGGGCGACCAGGCGCGCTTCACCTATGAAGACGAGGTGCAGAAGTGGCTCGATCTCATCCGCGGGGCATACCTGCCTACGAGTCTGGATAACCTCCGGCTGGGCGCGCAGAAACCGCCGTTGCCCTACGCGGATGTGCGACTCCTGAACGTGCTCACCCATACCCTGTGGTTTTTACCCAGCGTAGCCGCCTGTTACGCCATGCGCAATCTCTTAGCCAAACCACACAACAAGTTCTACCACGATTACAAGGTCATCGTAGCCGCCGGCGCCGCCGCGGGCATCGGCGTCAATGCCCTGCCGCCGGTACTGGAAGCGATGGGCGATCCCCTCAAGACGAAAACCATCACCCTGACCTGCGGCAAACTGACCACCGGCGTCACGGTGCGGCCTTGGACGGGCATCTTCATGCTGCGCAACACATCGAGCCCAGAAACCTACTTCCAGGCCGCCTTCCGCGTGCAGAGTCCCTGGACGATTCAGAATCCTGACGGAACCTCACCCAACGAAGAGTTAATGCTCAAAGAAGCGTGCTATGTGTTCGATTTCGCGCCGGATCGCGCCCTGCGGCAGATTGCCGACTACAGTTGCCGCCTGCATGTCAACGAGGACGACCCGGAAAAGAAGGTGGAGGAATTCATCCACTTCTTGCCGGTGCTGGCGTATGACGGGAGTTCGATGCGGCAGATTGACGCCGCCGGCGTGCTGGAAATGGCCATGAGCGGCACCACCGCCACCCTGCTGGCCCGCCGCTGGGAGAGCGCGCTGTTGGTCAACGTGGACAATGACACCCTGCGCCGGCTGATGACCAACGCACAGGCGATGCAGGCGCTGATGAACATTGAGGGCTTCCGCAATCTCAATCAGGACATTGAAACCATCATTAACAAGTCTGAGACGGTGAAAAAGATCAAGAAAGAGGCCAACGATAGAGAGCTGTCCGCTCAAGAAAAGCGTGAGCTGACCGAACAGGAGAAGGAATTCAAGAGCAAACGCAAGCAAATTCAGGAAAAGCTCATCAAGCTGGCGACGCGCATCCCCATTTTTATGTATTTGACCGACCATCGGGAACGAACACTGCGCGATGTGATCACGCAGTTGGAGCCGGGCTTGTTCAAGAACGTCACGGGGCTGACGGTGAAAGACTTTGAACTCCTCGTCAGCCTCGGCGTCTTCAACAGCGCGCTGATGAACGACGCGGTGTACAAGTTCAAGCGCTATGAAGACCCAAGTCTGGTGTATACCGGCATCAATCGGCATGAAGGGGAAGATATCGGTCTTTATGACACGGTGCTGCGGCGGCCGGAGTATGATGCCGCCATCGTGAGTAAAGAGATGTAGCTTTGCTTGTTAGGCGAGCAGGTGGTGGGGCGCGGATTGCGGCGCACGTCTTACGAAGTGAATCCGGAAACGGGACTGTTTGAGGCGGAGTACGTCAACATCTTCGGTGTGCCCTTCACCTTCTTGCCGCACGAAGGCGGGGAAGACGGCCCGCCTCCCCCGCCCACGCCCAAGACCGCCGTCGAACCGGACCCGGCCAAGGCACAGTTCGAGATCCGCTGGCCGAATGTGGTGCGCATCGACCGCGTGTTTCAACCCACGTTAACCCTGGATTGGTCGAAGGCGCGGCCTTTGGAACTGGACGCGGCGCAGACGGCGCAGGTCGCCGAACTTGCACCGATTCTCGAAGGCAAGACGGACGTCACCAAGATCGACCGCATCGAGTTGGAGCGGTTGGCGCGGGAGTTCCGCACCCAGCGCATCATCTTCGAAACCGCGCGGGATGTGTTCGATCAGATGAAGCGCACCTGGCAGGGCAGCCGTGAGGTGTTGCTGGCCCAGTTGGTGCGGATCGTCGAGCAGTTCATTCGCTCCGACCGCGTTTCGATCTCGCCGCCTCTCTTCTATCAGGACGAACTGCGCCGTCGGCTGATCATCACGCTGAACATGTCGCGGGTCGTGCAGCATGTGTGGGAGGCCGTGCGACAGGAGAACACCGAGCGCCTGACTCCGGTCTTCGACCGCGATCATCCCATCCGCTCCACCGGCGAGATGCGCACCTGGTACACCGGTAAGCCGTGCGAACGCACGCGTAAATCGCACATAAACGTCTGCGTTTACGACAGCACGTGGGAAGCATCCGATGCCTTCGTGCTCGACGACAGCGATGCCGTGAGCGCCTGGGTCAAGAACGAGCACTTGGGCTTCGAAGTGCTGTACGTCTATCGCGGCGTGGTGCGGAAGTACCGGCCCGATTTTCTGGTACGGCTCAAGAGTGGCGACATGCTCGTTCTGGAAACCAAGGGGCAGGACACCGAGCAGGACCGAGTCAAGCGCCGCTATCTGGACGAATGGGTGCAAGCGGTGAACGCTCATGGCGGCTTCGGCCGATGGCGCTGGGCGGTTGCACAACACCCTGGCGAGATTCGGGACGTGCTCCTGCAAGGCCATGAAGCGAGAACGGGAGGCTAACAACCGGTTGCAGCGGACGGCGTTCCGCCGCCGCTGAACCAGAACGTTCGCCCTGCACGCGGAAAAAACCTATGAAACCCATCAACAACCTGCACGCCATCGTCCCTGTCAAGGCCCTGGGCCAGGCCAAATCGCGGCTGGCCTGCGCCCTGACGCCTCCAGAGCGACGACAGTTGACGCTTGAGATGCTGGAACGAGTGCTGGCGGCCCTGAACGCCGCGCCGCTGACCGCCGTGTGGGTGGTCAGTCCCGATGTGGAGGTATTGGAACGGGCCGCCGCGCTGGGCGCGCGCCCGCTCCTTGAGAGCCGCGCGGAGTTGAACCCTGCCCTGGAGCAGGCCCGCGGCGCCGCCCGCGCCGCGGGCGCCGAAGCGCTGATCGTCGTGCCCGCCGACGTACCCCTGGTCAGCCCTGACGATATTGCTGCCATGGCCGCGTTGCTCGCCAGAGGCGCCGATATGGTGCTGGCCCCCGACGCCCTGGGCATGGGCACCAACGCCCTGGCCCTGCGCGCAGGGGCCGATGTGCCCTTCCGCTTCGGCGGCAACAGTTCCGCGATCCACCTGCGCGCCGCCGTTGAGCGTGGCCTGGTCGCCCGGATCTACCGCTCGTCGCGCCTGGCCCTCGATGTGGACGACCCCGCCGGTCTGGCGCGCTACCGCGCCGAACTGGCGGCCCTGCCGCTCCAGGGCTGATGCGACGCGCAAGCGCAACGGCGCGGCTGGCGGCGCGGCGCGGCTGGTATGCGCGACGGCCAGCGCCTGCCGCTCGTCATCATCCAGGGTCGCCGTTTCGTCACCCTTCCCACGAGATGCGGTACAGTTCACTACCCACCAATGGCGCTTGACGGGAAGGAGACGGTACCATGCGACTGGCGGGAAAGCGCATTGCGATTCTGCTGGCGGAGGGCGTAGAAGACCTGGAGTTCTATGTGCCGCTGATGCGGTTGCAGGAAGAAGGCGCCGACGTGATGGCGGCCGGTCTGGAGATGCGCCCGGTGCGCGGGAAGAATGGGCTGGAGATCATACCGACGACCACCATCGCTGAATTGCGCGCCGATGATCTCTTCGCGCTGGTGCTGCCCGGCGGCTGGGTGCCGGATAAACTGCGTCGCTATCAGGCGGTAACCGATCTGGTGCGCGCGATGGATGCGGCTGGCAGGGTGATCGGGATCATCTGCCACGGCGGATCGATCGCCATCTCGGCAGGGATCGTTCGTGGCCGTCCGGCGACCGGTTCGACCGGCATCAAGGATGACCTGATCAACGCTGGCGCCACCTGGGTTGACCAGGCGGCCTTTCGTGACCGGAACCTGGTCTGGGGGCGGGTGGTCGCAGACATTCCCGCTTTCTGTCGTGAACTGGTGGCGGCGCTGGTCGAACAGGCGTGAATGTGCCACTATCAACTGATGGCGCGCACCTGCCCCGATCAACCGTTGGTCGGTTTCGTCACTTGCCGCAGTTTCTGTTGCGAGGAGGCTCGGAGGGGCTGCACCCCTCCGAGCTTTTCTCTTCGTGGTGCGACGTGGCGAAGCCGCGCCACACCAGGAAGAGGCGATGATAGTGTTCACATCTGCCGAACACGTTCGCACCGCAGAGGGCGCGGAGGGCTTTCAAAACGTTCATCCTCTACGTTCCTCTGCGCGCTCTGCGGTAAATCTGAACAGGTACGAGGCGATCTGCCGGGGCCTGCGGCCCCCGCAACCTCCGCCCGGGGCAAAGTGACAAATGTGAGGACGCTCGATCGCTTCACGACCTTCCTGTACATCTGTAGCGGCAAGGGCGACCGGCCGGTCGCCCTTGCCGCTGTAACCGGCGCTGCCCGGCGCCACGGGGGCCAGACTGGCCCCTTTGCCGTAATAATCGCTTCGTATGATAGAGGGTGCATCGAACTGGTCGGCGGCACGATCGCCCGCTGTTCATAGAGTGCGCCGCGACTCACCCGGCCTGCGGCGCGTGCAGAAATGATAAAGGGGAAACCGCATGAAAATCGTCTGGCTTGTTCTGATCCTGGCGGCTGTCGCGTTGGCGGGCTGTTCGGCGGGCCAATCTTCTGCTCCTACTGCAACATCGGCGCCAACCACGGCGCCCATGGCGACGGCGGCGCCTGCGGCAACTGCGGCACCTGCGCCAACGGCTGAGCCAACGTCGGCGCCTGCTGCCACGGCGACGCCTGCCGCGACGGAGGCGCCCGCCGCTTCGTCCGCCGGGGCGTGCCAGAACCCGTATTACCCCGTGGTACAGGGCGCATCGTGGCAATACCAGCTAAGCGGAGTGAGCAACGACACCTCCACCCGCGCCATCACCGCCGTCCGCGCCGACGGCTTCGACGACCAGGACACGTTCGGCGCCGGTACGATCCGCACAGGCAATTGGGCCTGCCAGGACGGCAACCTCATCGCCCTGACCCCATCCGGAGGGCCGACCGTGACTGCTGCCGGCGAGCAGTTCGATTTCACCGTCGAGTCGAACGACGGCATCACCTTCCCCGCCGATCCGCAGCCCGGGCAGACCTGGTCGCAGAGCATCGTTTATCGCGGCGGGCAGACCACCGGCGGCGTGAACTTCGAGACGCGCAACGTGGCGGAGACTTCGTGCAAAGCCGGGAACGTCGAGACGGTCACCGTCCCTGCCGGCGAGTTCCAGGCCCTGCGGGTCGAGTGCTCCACCAAAATTGACATCTACATCTCCGATGCCCTCGCGTTGACGTTCAACAGCACCGGCGTCGCCTGGCACGCGCCGGGCGTGGGCATGGTCAAATCGAGTGGCACGACCGACATGGGCGCCACCGAAACTGTGTTGCTGACATACAGCATTCCGTAACGTCCGTTGCCGCCTGCGCCGCCACCGACCGGCGCGGCGTCTCCCGTCTGCAAGGCGGCCGCTGAGGAGGAGCAGGCAAGACTTTTCGTGGCGCCCCACCCCATCGGCCCGCGCGCCGCGGGTTCCAGGCAGTGTTATACTACACCCAGAACTGCCCCGTGAACGAAAGGACCCGCGCCGTGGCAACGATCGGCCTCTCGGCTGCCCTTGAACAGTTCCATCCCAACGAACTCCTTGAACACTGTAAATTAGCGGAGTGTTACGGCTTCCGCGGCGTGATGGCCGCCGACCATTTTCAGCCCTGGGTGCCCGCCCAGGGCCACAATGCCTTTGCCTATAGCTGGATGGGCGCCCTGGGCGCCGTTACCGGCCACAGCTTCGGCCCCGGCGTGACCTGTCCCTCCTTCCGCACCCATCCCGCCGTCATCGCCCAGGCCGCCGCGACCCTGGGGGCCATGTTTCCGGGTCGCTTCTGGCTCGGCCTCGGCAGCGGCGAATTGCTCAATGAAAACGTCGTCGCCGGCGAGTGGCCCGATCCCCTCGTCCGCTTCGAGATGCTCCAGGAAGCCACCGAGATCATCCAGCGCCTGCTCAGCGGCAAAGAGACCCGCTACCGCGGGCGCTACTTCAAGATGAGCAAGGTCCGTCTCTGGACCCTGCCGGAGCAACCTGTGCCGATCTACATCGCCGCCACCGGGCCGCAGACCCTCAGATGGGCCGGGCGGACCTGCGACGGGCTGATCACCCCCGGCGCCTCCCACGAGAAGCTGCGCGGCATTCTCGACAATTTTGCCGCTGGCGCCCGCGAGGCCGGCAAGGACCCGGCGAAGATGCCCAAATTGTTGCAACTCCACATCTCCTGGGCCGAGACCTACGAGGAGGCCCTCCAGAACGCTCTGGTCGAGTGGCCCAACGGCGGCATGAACTTTCCCAAGCAGGACATCCGCTCGCCCGAGGATTTCGCCGCAATGGCGAAGCTGGTGCGGCCCGAGAACTTCACCGGCCGCGTGCTGATCTCGCCCGACCTCGAGGAGCACCGCGCCCATCTGCAGGGCTTTCTCGATCTGGGCTTCGACGCGATCTACGTTCACAACGTCGGGCGCAACCAGGAGGCCTGGATCCGCGCCTTCGGCGAGCAGGTGCTTCCCAGATTAAGAGGCTAGCTCACCATCTGGTGCGACCACCCTGAGGGGCGCGGAGAGGCGCAGCCTCCCCGCATCATCGCCAGGTCCCACCACACCAATCCAAAATCCAAAATCCAAAATCCGAAATGGCAAAAGGGCAATCCCAGATGTTCACCCGCATCCTCATCGCCAACCGCGGCGAAATCGCCGTCCGCATTATCCGCGCCTGCCGTGAACTGGGGATCAGCCCCGTCGCGGTCTTCTCGGAGGCCGATGCGGGCGCGCTGCACGTGCGTCTGGCCGACGCGGCCCATCCCATCGGCCCCGCCGCCGCGACCCGGAGTTATCTGCGCATCGAGGCGATCATCGCCGCCGCCCGTGAGCTTGGGGCCGAGGCCATCCATCCCGGCTACGGCTTTTTGTCGGAGAATGCCGCCTTTGCCCGCGCCTGCGCCGACGCCGGCCTGGTCTTTATCGGCCCGCCCCCGGAGGCCATCGAGGCCATGGGCGGCAAGATCGGCGCCCGTCGCATAGCCCAGGAGGCCGGTGTGCCTGTTGTGCCCGGCTACGACGGCGCCGAGCAAAGTGAGGAGCGATTGCTCGCCGAAGCTGAGCGCATTGGCTTCCCCCTGCTGATCAAGGCCAGCGCCGGAGGCGGCGGCAAGGGGATGCGCGTGGTCAACGCCGCCGACGGCTTCGCCGCGGCCCTCGAAGGCGCCCGCCGCGAAGCCCGCGCCGCCTTCGGCGATGATACGGTCTTCCTCGAACGCCTGCTGCTGCGCCCGCGCCACGTCGAGATCCAGGTGCTCGCCGACGCCCACGGCAACGTGCTGCACCTCGGCGAACGCGAGTGTTCCATTCAGCGCCGCCACCAGAAGATCCTTGAGGAGTCGCCCTCTCCCGTCCTCAACTCCGACCTGCGCGCCCGCATGGGTGACGCTGCGGTGCGCGTCGCCCGCGCCGCGGGCTACGTCAATGCCGGGACGGTCGAGTTTATGCTCGACGCCACGGGCCAGTTCTACTTTCTGGAGATGAACACCCGCCTCCAGGTTGAGCATCCCGTCACCGAGCAGGTTACCGGCCTCGATCTGGTGCGCTGGCAGATCGCCATCGCCGCGGGGGCGCGCCTGCCCTTCAGCCAGCGGGACATCAGCTTCCGCGGCCATGCCATCGAGGCGCGTCTCTACGCCGAGGACCCCGTGACCTACCTGCCCGCGGTGGGGTGCCTGGCCCTGCTCGACCCGCCCCAGGGGCCGGGTGTGCGTGTGGACGCCGGCCTGACCACCGGGGACGAGGTGACGGTCCACTACGACCCCATGATCGCCAAGCTGGTGGTCCACGCCGAGAGCCGCCTCGCCGCGGTCGAGCGCCTCCGCCGCGCCCTCGATGACTTCGCGGTGCTGGGCCTGACCACCAACCTGCCCTTACTGCGCGCCCTGGCGGCCCACCCCGCCTACGCCAGCGGCGACACCCACACCGGCTTCCTCAGCGAGCATCACCTGGAGGTGGCGCCCCCTGCCGCGCCTCCCACCGCGGTGCTCGTCGCCGCTGCGCTCTATGAACTCCAGGCGGCCCCGCGGCAACACGAGCGCGTGAGCGACCCCTTCGCCGAACGCTGGCGCGTCGGGGGCGGCGGGGTGCCGCTCAGCTTCGAGCACAACGGCGTCACTTACCGCCTCTACGCCCGGCGCCAGCGCGAGGGGTGGCAATTCACCCTGGCCGATGAGCGATGCCACGGACAGGTGCGGGCCACCGGCCCCGGCGAACTGGTGGTGGACCTTGATGGCCGGTTGGAGCGTCTGCGCGTGGCCCGTGACCACCAGGGGGCCATCCTCCTGGCCTGGCGCGGCGCCAGCTACCGCCTGGCGCGGCCCGCGCCCCTCAGCGCCGACAGCGCCACCCGCGCGCGGGGCGGCCACGATGCCGCCAGCCTCACTGCGCCGATGCCCGGCACGCTGATCAAGGTGCTGGTCAGCGAAGGCGAAAGCGTGCGCGAGGGCCAGCCACTGGTCGTGCTCGAAGCCATGAAAATGGAACACACCGTTGTCGCCCCCTACGACGGCGTGGTGCGCCGCCTGCCCTACGCCCAGGGCGCCAGCGTGGCCGCGGGCGCCGATCTGGTCGATCTGTCGCCTCTGGAGAATGGCTCATAGGGAAGAGGAAGCTGTTGATCATCCCGGCGTCATGGCCATGCTGCGCCCTTCGGCGGAGTTCACCCCGAGCGAAGCGAAGGGTGAACTCCGCCGAAGGGCTCGGGTTGACCTCCGCGACGCAGCTCGGCCGGGACCCTTCGCCGGCGATCCGGGTGACCGGGTTCCAACGACGGGGCAAGCAGCACGATCCGCATCCCTGAATCGAAACGCCATATCCGCATGCGGCAATCCAAAATCCAAAATGGTCCTGAGCGGTGCCATATGACCCTTCATCTCGCCACTTACCCGCCGCTAATAGGCCTGGCCCCATGCGCCGATACGCAGGTGGCGTATGCCCTGGTCACCATCGGCGCCGAGGGGAGCGCTGGCCCCGCGCCGCTCAACTGGGTGGTGGTGGCCGACGCCAGCCGCTCGATGCGTATTCCCATTGTTAGCGAGGAGCAGTTTCGCGATCTGGTGCGTGGCGGCGGCGCCCACGAGGTGCTGGTGGACGGGCTGCCCGTCTGGCAACTGGCCGGCCCCGTCCCCGAAGCCATCCGCGCGGTCGCACCGAGCGCCCTTGACCATACCGCCCGCGCCCTGCACAGTGTGGTTGAGCGGCTGGAGGGGGAGGACCGCCTGTGCCTGGTGGCCTGCGCCGAGCAGGCTCAACGCCTGGCCCGCGGCAGCGGCGCGCGGCGCGACGAACTGGTCGCCGGCATCGCCGCGCTGCCGGCGGCGCAACTGGGGGAGGAAACCGACCTGGCGGCCGGGATACGCCTCGCGCTGGAAGAACTGGGGGCCGTGGCGGAGGGCGGGCGCATCGTTCTGCTCACCGACGGCTTCACCCGCGACCCCGAGGCCTGCATCGCCCTGGCGCGCATCGCCGCCGCCCGCGGAGTGAGTATCAGCACCCTGGGGCTCGGCGGCGAGTTTCAAGACGAACTGCTCACCCGCCTGACCGATCTGACCGGCGGGCGGGCCGCCTTCGTCCGCCGGGCCAAGGAGATCCCCGCCGCCGTCAGCGCCGAACTCAACGCCGCCCGCGGCGCGGTCGTCCACACCCTGACCCTGGAGATCCGCCTGACCCGCAGCGTGACCCTGCGCCACGCCACCCGCCTGGCGCCCGACCTGGCGCCGCTGGAGTGGGAGGGCGACCCCGATGCGCGGAGCATCCGCCTGCGTCTGGGCGATCTGGAGTGTGGCGCGGCGGTGCGGCTGCTGCTGGAGTTCCTGGCGCCTCCGACGCCGCCCCATCCGCCGGCCGGCGGCGCGCGGATCCGGCTGGCCGCCCTGACCGCCCGCGCTGGAACATTGCAGACCGGCGCCGAGGTGCTGGGCCACTACGCCGGCGCCGCGGCGCCGGACCCCCTCGTCCTCGCGGGGGCGGGACGCGCCAGCAAC
>DAOUDA010000070.1:0-27767 GCA_034431835.1 Chloroflexaceae bacterium
TCCGGCAAGTTGTCGAACGGGAGGGTCTGGGAGGGCAAAGCCCTCCCAGGAACCCTCCTCCCAGCCCTTTCGTGTAACGTGACTTGCCGGAAGCACCAGTTAGCCGTCCATTATCGAAAGTTAACGAAAATGTCTAAATCGAAAGTCAATGCCATCTTACAGCAAATCACCGCAATAGAGACCAGGGGAGGAACACCATGAGTCGCATCGTCGCGATCACCGCCTGTCCGACAGGAGGGGCCCACACGCTGATGGCCGCCGGCTTCGCCGCCGAGGCAGACTTCTTCTCCATCGGCACCAACGACCTGACCCGGTACGTCCTGGCGATGGACCGGCTGCATCCGGCCCTTGCCCGGCAGGTAGACGGGCTGCACCCGGCGGTGTTGCGGCTGGTTGATCGGGTGGTGCGCGCGGCGGAGGCCGCCGGGCGCCACGTGGGGGTCTGCGTTCAGGGGCGGACCGAACACCCGCGCGAACAGAGCCGCTCCTGCAGTGGGACGCCTCAACGCTCGGCGCTGCGCTCCCCGCTCCCGCAAGGCGGGAGCGGGGCAGGGGGTGAGGGTGAACCGGCGCATCCCCATGCCCTCCACCGTAGCTGCGCGCATGCGTGCTGTCTACCCCTGAACCCGCTGGGAGAGGGAGTGCGGCGCCTCCCCCAGTTGGGGGAGGTTGGGAGGGGGCGGAAAGGCAAGGAAACATTCGTTCACAGGCTACATAGGGGAAGAAGAGCGTTTTGCAGGGAGGGCAAATCCTCCCTGCGACCCTCCCTGGTGCAGCTTCAGTTGGGGGATACTGAGCGAAACCGTCTCTCAGATCTTCTTGACATCCTCTTTGCATCCCGCTTCGGTAAGGCGCCGCTTGAGGAGAGAATGGTAAACGCCGCCGGGGGTGCGTCGCCGGCTGCCATCGGCGGTGAGCATACCGCCAGCCGCCTCGATCGCCAGCACCTCCTCCAGTAGCGCCTGGGCGGCCTCTACGCCGAGGATGGTGACCGAATTGTGGATCTTCTCCCGCGCGTGGGGGTCGGTCTCGCCGAGGGCCGTCGCGATCGTCTCCACGGTCTGCAGAAAGGCGCGCCGCTGTTGCCGTTCGGCGGCGGCGGCGCGCTTGAGGGCCTCTTCACGAGCCTGGCGTTCACGCAAACGACTACCGCGCATAACGGTTGTGCCTCCTCAGAGCAGGTTGATCACCAGAGTGCTGCTGGTGCCGCTGGCGTTGCAACTGATGTATATCATACGGCATGGCTCAACGTTGCTCAACATTTCCGGCTACCGTTATGCTCCCCATCGGCATCTGCCTGCCCGCCTCTGGCACGACCTACGCCGAGGTGCGGCGCGCCGCGCTGACCATCGAGGACCACGGCTACGATTCGCTCTGGCTGTGGGATCACTATGTCTCGTGGAACGATCCCCGCGAGCCGGTGCTGGAGTGCTGGACGACCCTTGCCGCCCTGGCCGAGGCTACCTCGCGCATCCGCCTGGGGCCGCTGGTGGCGAATGTCACCAATCGCCACCCCGGCCGGCTGGCGAAGGTGGCGGCCACGCTCTACGAGATTGCCGGCGGGCGCCTCGAAGTGGGCCTCGGCGCCGGGGGTTACGCCGCCGAGCAGGAGGCCTTCGGCATTGACCAGGGCGACCGCGCCACGCGCACCCGGCGGTTGGAGGAGACCTTGCGGGTGCTGCCGCTGCTGTGGAGCGGCGCGCCGGTGACGTTTGAAGGGGAACTTGTACGCCTGCGCGGGGCGATCGTGTCGCCGGGGTTGCATCCCCCGCCGCGCCTGATCGTGGGCGGGCGCAGCGAGGCCCTGGCGCGTCTCGCCGGGCGCTACACCGATGGGTTGAACCTCCAGTGGCGCTTCCGCGAGAGCTTCCCGGCGCTGCTGGCCGCCCTCGACGCCGCGCTGGCCGAGCGGGGCCGCGACCGCACCGGCTTCGACCTCTCGCTGCACGTGGATTGGGCCGATCTGGCCGCCGACCCCGAGGGCGCCTGCGCTACCTGGGCCGCGCTCGGCTTCACCCGGGTGATCGCCCTGGCCCCCGTGCCCATCCCCCTCGATAATCTGGCTCGCCTCGCTCCGGGACGGCGCAGCCCTCCCGGGACTCGCGCACACGACCCGCCTGGGAGGATGTAGCCCTCCCAGGAACTAGCTTTTTCATCCCGCGTTTGGCAGTGAAGCCCGATCGGAGGGGCATGGGGAAACACGGTTTGCCCGTCTTCCCGCTGCCCGAGCGTCACGCGGGGGGCCTTGCCCTCCCGCGCGACACCCTCAGCAGATGCGCGGAAGCTGCTCGCCCACCTGCATGTCCACCACCCGCGTGCCGCCGATGCCCGTGCGGGCCACCACCACCCCCGGGTGCTCGGCGGTGACCTCGCCGATGATCGCCGCCCGCGCTCCGAGGGGATGCGCCCGCAGGATCGCCAGGGCGCGCTCGGCGTCCTCGCGGGCCACCAGGGCCACCAGTTTGCCCTCGTTGGCGATGTAGAGCGGGTCCATGCCCAGGATCTCGCAGGCGGCCCGCACCGGCCCCGGCACGGGCAGCGCCCGCTCGTCCAGGCGAATGCCCACCCCGGAGGCCGCGGCGATCTCGTTGAGGGTTGAGGCCACCCCGCCGCGGGTCGGGTCGCGCAGCGTGTGGACGGCGCAGCCCGCGTCCAGCAGGGCGGCGACCATCTCGTGGAGCGGCGCGGTGTCCGACTCGATCGCCGCGCCGAACTCCAGCCCCTCGCGCACGCTGAGGATGGCCACGCCGTGGAGGCCAATCTCGCCGCTGATCAGCACCACGTCGCCGGGTCGGGCCAGTTCCGGTCCGACCCGCACCCCCTCCGGGATCACCCCTAACCCGGTCGTGCTGACGAACACCCCGTCGCCGTGGCCGCGGTCCACCACTTTGGTGTCGCCGGTCACCAGGGCGACGCCGGCCCGCCGCGCCGCCGCGCCCATGGTCTCGGCGATGACGCCGAGCTGGTCGAGGGGCATGCCCTCCTCGACGATGAAGCTGGCGGTCAGGTACAGGGGCCGCGCGCCGCACATGGCCAGGTCGTTAATGGTGCCGTTCACCGCCAGGTCGCCGATGTTGCCGCCGGGAAAGAAGAGCGGGCGCACCACGAAGGCATCGGTGGAGAGGGCCAGGCGCGCGCCGCCGACCTCGACCACGGCGCCGTCGCCGAGTTGTTCCAGGGCGGCGTTGCGGAACGCCGGCAGAAACAGGTGGCGCACCAGGTCCGCCGAGAGCTTGCCGCCGCCGCCGTGGCCCATCACGATGGCCGGGTAGGCGCGCAGCGGGAGTGGGCAGGTCCAGTCCTCGAAGGAGAGGCTCATCGCGCGACCTCCACGTCCCCGGCGGGGATGAAGCGCCCGTACTGGTAGTAGGCGGCGCAGGCGCCCTCACTGGAGACCATGGTGGCGCCCAGGGGGGTGCGGGGGGTGCACTGCCTGCCGAAGGCGGGGCACTGGTTGGGCTTGAGCAGCCCCTGAAGCACCTCGCCGCTGCGGCACAGGGGCGACTCGGCGGTGTTGATGTGGCCCACCTCGAAGCGCGCCTCGGCGTCGAAGCTCCGGTAGCGCTCGCGCAGGCGCCAGCCGCTCCCGGGGATCATGCCGATGCCCCGCCAGGTCCGGTCGGTGACCTCGAAGACCTGCGCGAGCACCGCCTGGGCGGGCTGGTTGCCCTCGGGGCGCACCGCCCGGGGGTAGGCGTTCTCCAGTTCCGCACGCCCGGCCTCGAGTTGCGTCACCGCCCGGCGAATGCCCTCCAGAATGTCGAGCGGCTCAAAGCCGGTCACGACGATTGGCACGCCATAGCGTTCAACCAGCGGCCCGTACTGCCAGGTGCCCATCACGCTGCACACGTGACCGGCGGCCAGGAAAGCCTGCACCCGGTTCCTGGGCGACTCCATAATCGCGCTGATCGCCGGCGGCACCAGCACGTGCGAGACCAGCATCGAGAAGTTGTTCAGCCCCAGCCGTTCGGCCTGCACGACGGCCATGGCGTTGGCGGGCGCGGTGGTCTCGAAGCCGATGCCAAAGAACACCACCTCGCGGTCGGGGCGCTGCTGGGCCAGCCGCACCGCGTCGAGCGGCGAGTAGACGATCCGCACGTCGCCGCCCATGCTCTTCACCCGGAACAGATCGTGGTCGCTTCCGGGCACCCGCAGCATGTCGCCGAAGGAGCAGAAGGTCACCTCGGGACGGGCGGCGATCGCCAGGGCCTTGTCAATGATCTCCAGCGGCGTCACGCAGACGGGGCAGCCCGGGCCGTGGATCAGTTCGATCTCCGGCGGGAGCAACTGGTCAATGCCGTTGCGGATGATCGAATGGGTCTGGCCGCCACAGACCTCCATGATCGCCCAGGGCCGCGTGGTAACGCGCCGGATCTCCTCGAACAGCCGGGCGGCCACCTCGGGATCACGAAACTCATCGAGGTACTTCACGCCGTTGCCTCCTCATCGTCCTGGCGCAACTCCTCTTCGAGAATGCCCAGTTCGTGAAACAGCGCCAGGGTCTCCTTCGCCGATTGCTCATCGAGTTGCGTAATCGCGAAGCCGACGTGGACGATGGTATAATCGCCGACCTGGATGTCGGGCAGGTAGCTCAGGCAGACATCCTTGACGATGCCATCGAAGTCTACCTTGCCCATGCGCACCCCGTCAATGTCACTGATGGCAATCACCCTGCCAGGGATGCCCAGACACATCACCCACCTCCTTTCCTGGCGCCATTGAGTGTCCAGATCATAACACGATTATTGCCCGAATCGGCGATTGCCAGGCGCCCATTGTGCAACCAGAGGCCGTAGGGCCAGCAGAGGGTGTCGGGGGCGACGGCGCGCCAGCGGTTTTCTCCGTGATCGTCGAAGTTGGCCTGGCCGAGCACCGCGTCGGCAGGCGCGAAGGCCCCGCTACGCGGCGCCTGGTTCCAGAGCAGCACGCGGTTGTTGGCGGTATCGGCCACGGCCAGGCGCTGGTCTTCGAGGGCCAGGGCGTAGGGGAAGCGCAGGCGCCGGGGACCCTGGGGCACGTGGGCCAGTTCGCTGCTGCTGGCATAATCGGGCTGGCCGAGCACCAGATCGGCCGGGCGGTCGGCCTCGGGCGGGGGCGACCAGCCCAGCACGCGGTGGTTGCCCGCGTCGGCGACGTAGAGCGTGGCGGCGTCGCCGGCGATGGCGTGCGGCCAGCGGAAACTGGCCGGACCGGGGGGCCCGCCCCGGTTCTCATCGTGGGCGGTGGGCGTGGGCTGGCCCAGGATCAGATCGGGCGCGCGACCGGGTTGCGGCAGGCCGCGCCAGCCCAGCACGCGCCGGTTGCCCGTGTCGGCGACGTAGAACCACCCGGCGCACCAGCCGAGGCCGTAGGGCCAGTAGAGGCTCAGCGCATCGGGCGCGCCGCCGCGGTTTGGCTCGACCGCATCGCGACGAAACTGGCCCAGGCAGTAGTCCGGTGGTGTGGCCGGGCGTTCCGGCGCCCGTTCCCACACCAGCACGCGGTGGTGCCAGGCGTCGGCAACGTAGAGCCGCCCGGCGACCACCAGCACCCCGGTGGGCAGGTGCATGCCATTGGCCGGGCCGCGCCCGCCCGCGGCGGGTCCCTCGCTGGTAAAATCCGGCTGGCCCAGCACCACGTCGGCGGGCGCGCCGTTGTGGACGGGCAGCCCGCGCCAGATCAACACGCGATGGTTGCCCGTATCGGCCACCACCAGCCACTGGTCATCCAGGTAGACCCCGCGGGGCGCGTAGAGTTGCGCGGGGGTTGGCCGGGCCGCGGGCAGCGCCAGCCCCCCCGGTGATTCGGCCCCCAGGCGCAGGGAAGGTGTCCAGTTGGCCATGTCCCTATCACTCCGCCAGCCGCACCCAGATCAGGCCCTCTTCGACGCGCAGCGGAAAGGGTTCGAGCTGAGCCTGGGGCGCGGTGAGGCACTCGCCGCTTTCGGCGTCGAAGCAGAACCCGTGCCAGGGGCAGGTGAGCGTGCCCGCGGCGGGGTCGAGCATCCCCCCGTCGAGGGGCAGGCCCTGGTGGGCGCAGGCATTGCGGAAGGCGCTGAGGCGGTTGTTGAGGTTGACAATCAGCGCCTCGACCGCACCGGCGCGCAGGGCGACCATCGTGCCGGGGGGCACGTCTTCCACACGGGGGCCGCGGGTCCAGCCGGTCTCGGCCCTGACGCCGATCGCCTCGGGCCGGATCAGCGCCGGGCCTGGTTCGTTCGGTAACACCTCGACCCGGTGGATCTCAGGGATCTGGCCAGGGATCGCCTCCTCGACCCCCTCACGCAGCGTCACCGCCGACATCGAGCAGCCGTTGCAGGCCCCGTGGAGGCGCACAAACACCGTGGCCTCGCGCACCTCGACCAGTTCCACGTCGCCGCCGTGGGATTGCATAAAGGGCCGGACCTGTTCCAGCACCCGGGCGACGCGGGTCGCCAGGTCGAGCCGCACCAACCCGTGCATGGCGAAGAGGGCGTAGACCAGCGGATCGTCAACCAGTTCAAAGAGCAGTTCCTTGCCGCGCGGGTCGGCCTTGAGCCGCTGGATGATCGTCGTCAGGCCGGCCTTGTGGAAGGCTTCGACGGCCTGTTTGAGGGCAACGGCCCGGTTGTAGGCGCCCTCATCGAGCGTGCGCACCTCGGCCATCGCCCGGTCCACCCGTTCGGCGAGGGTTTCGAGCGCCTCAGGCTGCTGTGTGACCGTCACGAAACCTCCCTGTCTGGTTATTCAAGGCCGCCCCCGCCCAACCGCGCGCTGCAACGATCCTTACGGTCGCTCCAGCATCTCGATGGTCTTCGTAGCAAGAAGGTCGCCGAAGGCGCGGCGGGCCATCTGCTGCAACATTGTTTCAACGGGGCCGGCCTCAGGCGAAGCAACGTGGCGGCGCGCGAGGGCCTGAAGCACGAAACATGCCCCGCCCGGCGTGTCAAGCAGAAAATCGCGAAAGAGCGCCTCGACGAACTGGTCGAGCCAGACCCCCTCGCCCTGCGGGTCGGCGCGCAGGCGCGCCAGGGCGGATGCCACGCCCTGGTTGCGTTGCACCAGGCGCTCGGCAAAGCGCTCAACAGCGAGGGCGAGCAACAGATCAAATTGCTGGCGCTGGTACGTCTCCATCGCGATGCGCCTCCCGCTGCGCGGCAATGTGGCGTTCAATGTCTCGCAGCATCTCGCGCACGGTCGCGGCGGCCTCGTGGTCGCCGCCAGCGGCGAAGAGCCTGGCCGCCTCTTGCAGTTTTGGCCGCGCGTGAGTGAAAACACCCAGATGGGCCAGGGCATTGCCCTGGTTGGCCAGCACGCGCCCATAGCCGACCGGATCGGCGTCGGGGTCGCGGGTGGCCAGCACCTCTTCGTACAGCTCAACCGCCTCGGCGAGATGTTCCTCGGGTCGGGCGGAGGGGAGGTACTGCAGGGCATTGGCCAGGTTCAGGCGGACGCTGCTCCACAACCGCGGATGGCCCTCGCGGCTCACCACGCTCAGGGCCTCGCGCAGGGCCTGTACGGCGATCGCCATGCGCAACTGATCGCTGGCCTCGGTGAGAGGCATGGCCAGGTAGGCCAGGGCCAGGTTATTCTGCGCCAGGGCGTACATGTCGGGACAGGTCGTCCGGTTGAAGAACCGCAGGGCCTCCTGGTAGCACTTGACCGCTTCGAGCAGCGGGGCGCGCTGGCCAGCGGCGCGCTCCTGGTAGAGCATCCCCAGGTTGAGCCAGGCATGGGCGCGCGCGTCCTCCAGACCACTGCCGGCCAGCAGGGCCAGGGCCCGGCGGTAGTCCTGGATCGCCAGCGCCTCGGCCCCCGGGCGCCTGAGCCGCGTCTCGGCGAGGGTGAGATGCGCCTGCGCCGCCAGCAGGGGCGAAACCGGCGTGGCGCAGGCGATGGCGGCCTCGAGATCGGCCTCGGCCCCGGCGGGCGCGTCGTGCTCCATGGCAGCGGCGGCGCGGGCCAGCAGCACGAAGGCGCGCACCTCGCCGCTGGCCTCCGCAGGGTCGGGGGGCTGGCCAGCCAGACCGAGGGTGTAGGCCGCCACTTCAACGAGCAGTCTCAGTTCACCCTGCGTCTCGGCGCGGAGCGCGGCGTACAGCGCCGGGTCGCCGCTGAGCACGAAGCGGTTGTAGCGCGCTTCGGGCGACGTATCGCCCTCCAGGGCGGCCAGGGCGCCCTGCGCGTCGCCGGCGCAGGCGCGGGCGAAGAAGCCCCAGGCAGCCGGCAGCGCGTCGGCAACGCGGCCACGCAGCAGTTCATCCAGCGCCGCGCTCCCGTCGGCGACGGGCGGCAATACGAACTGGCCCGCCGGCAAGGGAAAGATACCCAGGGGTTGGGGGCGAACAGTTAGATCGTTCGTGTGCATGACAGGTCAGGGCGATCCTTTCTGCCAGAGGGACGAGGGAGAGGATCGTCACAGCGCCACGCGCAGCGCGCCGCCGCGCTCGTCCCAGAAGGCGGGCCGCGGCCCTGGCGGGGTGCCGGAGGGCAGCAGTTCCCAGATCAGCACGCTGCGATCGCCGCGGGCGTTGCGCTGCTTGAGCAACAACCCGCCCGCTCCCGGCCCGCGCGTGGGCAACAGCCAGAGTTCACGGCCCTTCGGCAGGGCCACCACCGTGTTGTGTGGAAAGTACCGTTCCGCCACATCCGCGGGCAGATGCAGGTACCCCAGGGAGGTCAGTTCGATGTGGGTGGTTGGCATACACGTTGACCCTTGGTGTCACAACAAGACCTTGTTCCGGCAGAGGATGGGAGGACCTGCGGTCCCCACAACACCTTTTCGTTCCGGTGTGGCGCGGCTTCGCCGTACCGCACCGGAACAAGTTTTCGGGGCAGTGCAACCCCTCTGAGCCTTCCCTGCGCCAGGGGTACTGGAGAAGCCCGGCTTCCTTCACGCGGCGCGGCGCGTGTTAACGAGCCTCCGATGTCCAGGGTAGCGGCGCGCTCAGTTCGGCCAGCAGATGCTGCGCCAGGCTTTCCATGCTCTCGGCGACGGCCTGACTGAGCGGCGCCCCCAGATCGAAGCATGCGCCCTCGATCAGGTAGACCGTCACGTCACGCGGGTATTCTTCCTTGAGCAGCCAGCGGGCGAAGGCCAGGGCATGATCCCAGCGAAAGGCGTGCAGGTTCATACCCTGCGGCGGCGGGATCTGTTCCAGGGTGGCGCCGGGCACCCGGTAGAGGCTGCCCGGCGCGGCGCCGGTGCGCGAGGCGTCCACGATGATCACCCGCGCGGCCCCGCGCATCTGAAAGGCCACGTCCATCCCCGCCGTGCCGCCGTCCACCAGCCGCGCGCCAAACGGCGGGCCAAGCTCCCAGAGCCGGCGGATAAGGATGGGGCCGACCCCATCGTCGCCCCGCAACAGGTTGCCACAGCCGATGATAACCGTTTCCATACCGTCGCGCCTACGCTCCCTCGCCGATGCGGAAGCGCGCCAGTTCCTTGCCGCTCTTCTCGTCGTAGGCGTGAACGGTGCAGACCAGGCAGGAGTCGAAGCTGCGGGCGACGTGCCCCAGTTCGACCGGATCACTCACGTCGGCGATTGGCGCGCCGACGAAGGACTGCTCCATCGGCCCGTTGATCTCCTTGCCATCGCGGGGGCCAATGTTCCAGGCCGTGGGCGTGACCACCTGGTAGTTCTCGATCTTCCCGTCCTTGAGCACGATCCAGTCGGAGAGACTGCCCCGCGCCGCCTCGGTAGAGCCGAAGCCACGCCCGTCGGGCAGTTCCTCGGGCTTGATGTAGAACTTCTCGTGCAGGTTGAGTTCATCGAGCCATTTACGGGCCAGTTTGTAGTACTTGGGCGCCTCGTGCATACGCGCCAGCACCCGCACCAGCACACTCGGGCCAACGGTGGTCACCGCATCGTGGAAGAGCGGGTCGTAGTCCTGCCAGGACTCGGCGCCGGGCTTGCCGGCGATCACCTGCCGCGCCAGCGGGCCGGCCTCCAGGGGCTTTGCGCCAACACCGGGGATCTCGTAGCGCGGGGCCTTGGCCCAGGTGTACTTGCCCTGCTTGCGCCCGACCGCCGGGTCCAGCGGCTCGGTGCGGCCCTCGAAGGGGTGCAGGGCGTGGTTGCCCTCGTAGAAGGCGTGGGTCACATCCTCGCGCACGTTGGCCTGGTCGAAGTCGTAGTAGACGCCGTCGGCGAAGACCCCCGAGCGGTTGATCAGCGCGGCGTTGCGACCCTCGATGGTCGGGCGGGCGTACTTCTCGGGGTTGAAGTAGGTGCCGGTCGCCAGGTAGTTGCCGAAGCCGGCGCCGAACCTGTCGAGGCCGATGCGCTGGGCGAAGCGAATGAAGAAGCCGCAGTCGGAGTTGTAATGGCTCTCGTTCTCGTCCACCCATGCCAGCACATCGGCCCAGGAGCGGTTCTCGAGCCAGCGGTCCACCGAACAGCCCAGCCAGCGTTTCTCCAGCCACTCGTCCTTCCAGTACTCCAGGATGGCGATCGAGCGGGTCACATCGGCGAGGGTGGGGCCGCACATGACCCCGCCGGGGATCATGAAGCTGGAGTGGGGCCACTGGCCGCCGTAGATCGCGTAGACCTCCACCGGCTTGCCCGAGAGGGTCACGCCGGCTTCGTAGCTCGTGCCGACGAAGGGCGCGAAGCGGCGCACGGCCTCCTCGTAGCCCTCGGCCCGGGCGTAGTTCTTGTTTACCAGGTCAATCGCAAAGAGGGCGTAGAACCAGCGCGGGATGCTCTGCAGCGTCTCGCAGGCCTGGGCGATATTGCGCACCAGGGTAGCGTTGGGGGGCAGTTCGGTTTTCCAGGCGGTATCGAGGGCATAGGCCGCCTTGTAGAGGTGGCTGCCGCCGCAGATGCCGCAGATGCGCGGGGTGACGATCAGGCCGGCCTGGGGGTCCTTGCCCTTGAGGATGATCTCAAAGCCCCGGAACATCGCCGCCTCGGTCCAGGCGCCGGTCACCACCCCATCACGGATGGACACGCGCACGTCGAGGTCGCCCTCCACCCGCCCGAGGGGGCTGACATGCAGATCGAGAGCCGTTGCGCCCGCGGGGGAAAGATCGGTCACGGTAGCCATAACTCATCGCTCCTCTGGTCCCGCGTCGCGGGCTACACCACGAACATATCTTCTTTCGACCACCTGGGCGCCGCCACGCGGGCCGCCGCGGCCAGGGCCATGTAGCTGATCGGATCGGTGCCGGTGGGCACGTCGCGGGGAATGGCGCCGCTGACCTTCTGGGTCTTAAAGACCGTGCCGGGCGCCAGATCGAAGAAGGGAAACTCCGGCTCGGTGCAGCCGGTGCAGGGCATGCCGGCGCGGGTCTTGGAGGACTGGCGGTTCCAGAGGATGCGGTTGCAGGGCGAGCGGGTCATCGGGCCGCGGCAGCCGAACTCGTAGAACAGGCAGCCGGTGCGGGTGCCCTGCCCAAACTCCATGGTGGACTGCTTGTACTCGAAGAACTGCACACGGGTGCAGCCGGTCTGGGTGAAACTCTTGAAGAAGGTCTGCGGGCGCTGCAACTCGTCGAGGGCCACGTCACCGGCGCGCCCGCTGGCCACGGCCACCAGGATCTGAGTGACCCAGTCGGGATGGGCGGGGCAGCCGGGGATGTTGATCACCGGGAGACCGGCCCTGGAGCGCCAGTCGCCGCCGAGGAACCCGCCTTTCGCCTTGCGGAGGTACTGCAGGCCGACCGACTCGCTGGGATTGGGGGCCACGGCGGGGATGCCGCCCCAGCAGGCGCAATCGCCGATCGCCACCACGATGCTGGCCTGGCTGGCCAGTTCGTACACCCAGTCCTTCATCGGCCGATCGGCGAACATGTCGTAGCGACCCGAGCCGTTCGGCCCCAGGATCACCGTCCCCTCAAACACGAAGATGTCGAGCGGGCGCTCGCCGCGGGCGCAGGCGTAGAAGAGTTGCTGCGCGGCCTCGCCCAGTTCCATCCCCAGCGAGGGATGCCAGAGAATCTCGATCCCGAAGTCCGTCACCAGATCACAGGCGCTCGGTTCCTCAGCGTTGAGGAAGGACATGGTGTTGCCGCTACATGCCCCTCCCTGGAGCCATAACAGGGTTGCCATACCGGTCTCCTCTGGAGGTGTTGAGGTGAGGAAGAACTCTTTCCCACCCCACACCTCGCCTACCTCGCCATCAGCCATGCCAGCCAGGCGTCCATACCCGCCCCGGTGCGGGCGGAGGTTTCAAAGATAGTGATCCCGGGCCGCACCTCCTCGATGTTCCGGCGCGTCAGGGCCAGATCGATCCCGCACGCCTCGGCCAGGTCGAGCTTGGTGATAATGGCGACATCGGCGGAGTTGAACAGCACCGGGTACTTCACCGGCTTATCCTCGCCCTCGGTGACCGAAAGCAGCACCACACGCGCCTGTTCGCCCAGATCGTAGCCGGAGGGGCACACCAGGTTGCCAACGTTCTCGATGAAGAGATAATCCAGCTCGGCCAGGTTCCAGCCCGCCGCATCCAGGTGCGCGGCGATCATCTCGGCTTCCAGATGGCACATGTCGCGGGTCTCGATCTGGCGGACCAGGGCGCCGCTGCGTTCCAGGCGCCGGGCGTCGTTGTCGGTCGCCAGGTCGCCCACCAGCGCCGCCGGGCGCCGCCCGGCCCGCACCAGTTCGGCAAGGGTGCGCTCCAGGAGGGCCGTCTTGCCACTGCCGGGGCTGGAGACGAAATTGAGCGCCAGCACCCCGGCGGCCTGAAAACGCTCGCGCAGCCGCGCCGCAAGCTGGTCGTTCTTGCTAAGGACACCGGTGCGGATCTCCAGCAAGCGCGTGGATAGGGTTGACATCAGTGTTCCTCCATGGCCGGTTCAGGGTCGGGAACCTCGACCCCGTTCACCTCAAGCTCGCGCCCCTGGCGGATCTGCATACTCGGAGCGCCGCAGAGCGGGCAGCGAAAACTGCCCTCCTCCGGCTGCACATCGCGGCCACAGGGGGTGCATGCCAGCACCAGCGGAACCGTCTCGATCTCCAGCCGCGCCCCTTCGAGCAGCGTGTTCTCCGCCGCGAGCGGGAAGCAGAACTCCAGCGCCTCCCGCACCACGCCGGACATGGCGCCCAGGCGCAGGTGCACCGCGACCACGCGCTCGGCCCCGGCGCGGCGGGCCGCCTCCTCGACGATTTCGACGAGACTCAGAGCAATGGATAGTTCGTGCATGCGGCGTCTCTTTACCGTTCCAGCGAATGCCCGAAACGCTTCCCGAAGGCCACAATGAGCGCCGCGGCGCGCTGCACATCGGGGTCGCGCAGCGCGCCGAGCAGGCTGAGCAGGCCCCGCTTCGGCGGATGGCGGCGCTGCTCTTCATAGCTGGCTACGAAGGCGTCGCCGGCCTGTCCGACCAGCTTCACCGTCGCCGGCTGGAACACGCCGGAACTGAGCAAGGCGTCAAACTCTTGTGAGGCGACGAAGGGCGCCAGGCGCTCGATAATCTCGATGAACTTCGGCGCCACGGCGACGAGCCGGGGGAGGTAGGGCAGCAACACTGCCAGCGAGAGGATCTGGGCGATCACCTCGTTGCTTTCGCTGAGGATCGCGCCACGCACATCGTCGAGGCTGGAGCGGATATTGTCCGTCAGTTCCTCGCCGCGCTGCAACAGGCTGTTCGCCGCGGTGAGCGCGAAGGCGACCAGTTCAAGCTGGCCCAGGAGCTGGTTGATGGCCTGGAGCGTTGCCGGGTTGCGCAGGGCGGCCAGGGTGGCCTGAAACTCCGGTTGGGCCGACAGTTGCGCCAGTTGCGCGGCCGTGGCCGTAATGGCGGGCAGTTCCTTGCCCAGGGCCGCCAGTTCGCGCAGGTAGGCCCCGCTGTCCGCCGGCAGGGCCTGCCGCACCTCATCGAGACTGGCGGCGACGTTGTCGGTGATCGTCTCGCCCCGGCGGATCAGCCCGTCCAGCGCCCCGGCCGAATAGGCCAGCAGTTCGGCGTGGTCGAGCAACTGGTGCAGCGCCTCAACCGTGCGCGGCTCGTTCAGACGATCAAGCAGCGCCTCCAGCGAAGCGCTGCGGGGAGAAGTGGCGCCATTGCTACTCGTCATTGGGATGCTCTTTGCCGGTCTCTACTGTGAAGATGAGGAAACCTGGTTTCCTCGCGCCCCTGCCCGCCGAAGGACATACGTTGGGAGAACGCGGCTTTCCGACGCGATACCCCGGGGGCGCGAGGTGCTTCGTCCCAACCAGCGCGTCCAGGGTTGGCCCTTGCCGTGCAAGCCCGCAACCAGGGGGGAAGTATTCATTGCTCCCGGTGATGCGTATCATTCTACCTGAGCGAGGGCCGCCATGTCAACTGCTTTGACAGTGAAATTAATTTTTCATTTGCTTTGCATGGGGCGAACGAGAGCTTGACGGCCCGCGCTGGCGCGGCCCTGGGGGAGTCCGTAGAATTCGGAGGGGCTTCGCCGCACTGGAAAGGAGCTCCCGGCGGGGGCCACGGGCCTTCTCAGGTGTAGGGTTTTCCGGCACATCCTCGCGTCACCTTCGCCATCTGGGGCATTGGGTCGCCCAACGCCCCCTCTCCACCTGCGGTGGAGAGGGGCAGGGGGGTGAGGATCGCAAGCGCACTGGAACGCCGAAAACCCCTTCCCGCTCGAAAAACCCTACACCTGAGAGTGCCGCGGGCCCCCATTCTGTAAACAACGTCTTTCGCTACACCCCCGCCCCCTCCCTAACCCTTCCCCGCTGGGGGAGGGAGGCTGGCTCCTCCCCCCGTTGGGGGGAGGCTGGGAGGGGGGCGGAAATGCCACGAAACTTATGTTACAGACTGATATACCCCACCACAAGAAAAAAACCACGCGAATCCGCCCCATCCACGCCGTCCACGTTCTATAATCTAAACCATGCAGACCAAAGAACGTGAGCGGGTGGCGCGCTGGCGGGTGCTGGCGCGGGGGATCGTGCAGGGGGTCGGCTTTCGCCCCTTTGTGTTCGGGCTGGCCCACCGGCTGGGGCTGGCGGGCTTCGTGCGCAACGACAGCGCCGGGGTCGCGATCGAGATCGAAGGGCCGCTTGCCAGTCTGGAGCGGTTCGTAGCGGCGCTGCGGGCCGAGGCGCCGCCCCTGGCGCGGATCGAGAGCCTGGAGCACGCGCCGCTGCCGCCCCGGGGCGACCGCGGCTTCACCATCGTCGCCAGCGCCGCCGCGGCCACCAGGCGCACCCTGATCGCTCCCGACAGCGCCACCTGCGCCGATTGTCTGCGCGAACTGCGCGACCCCGCCGACCGGCGCTACGGTTACCCCTTCATCAACTGCACCAACTGCGGCCCGCGCTTCACCATCGTGCTTGACATCCCCTACGACCGCGACCGCACGACTATGCGCCAGTTCACCCTCTGCCCCGCCTGCCGCGCGGAGTATGAAGATCCTCTCGACCGACGCTTCCATGCCCAGCCCAACGCCTGCCCGGTCTGCGGGCCGCAGTTGCGGTGGGAGGCGCTGGACGCCAGCTTTGCTACCACGGAGTTGCCCCCGCTGGAGGCGGCGGCGGCGGCGCTGGCCGCCGGGGCGATTGTGGCGGTCAAGGGGTTGGGCGGCTACCACCTGGCCTGTGACGCGCTCGATGCCGGCGCCGTCACCCGGCTGCGCCGACGCAAACAGCGCGAGGCCAGACCGTTTGCGCTCATGGCCCCCGACCTGGCCACCGTCCGGCGCCTGTGCGCCCTGAGCGCCGACGAAGAGGCGCTGCTCCTCTCCCCGCGCCGCCCGATCGTGCTGCTCGACCGGCGGCCCGAGGCGCCCGTGGCCCTCGACGTGGCCCCCGGCCACGCCACCCTGGGCCTGATGCTCCCCTACACCCCGCTGCACACCCTGCTGCTCGACGCCTTCGCCGCCCGGCGCGACCCGGCACGACCCGCGGTGCTGGTGCTCACCAGCGGCAACCTGAGCGACGAGCCGATCGCCTACCGCGACGACGACGCCCGCGCGCGGCTCGGTTGTATCGCCGACGCCATTCTCAGCCATAACCGGCCCATCCACATCCGCTGCGACGACAGCGTCACCCGCGTGGTGGCCGGCGGCGAGCAACCCCTGCGGCGCTCGCGGGGCTACGTGCCCGAACCGCTGCGCCTCGATCTGGCCGCCCCGCGACCCATCCTCGCCGTCGGCGCGCATCAGAAAAACACCTTCTGCCTCTTCCGCGAGCGCGAGGCCGTCCTCAGTCACCACATCGGCGACCTGGAAAATCTGGAGACCCTCACCTCCTTCCGCGAAGGGATCGCCCACTTCGAGCGCCTCTTCGACATCGCGCCGGAGGTGGTGGCCTACGATCTCCACCCGGAGTACCTGGCGACCAAGGAGGCCCTGGCGCTGCCAATTGCCACCAAGATCGGCGTGCAGCACCACCACGCCCATATTGCCAGCGTCCTGGCCGAGCACGGGCGCGAGGGGCCGGTGATCGGCGTCGCCGCCGACGGCACGGGCTACGGCCCCGACGGGGCGATCTGGGGCGGCGAGGTGCTTCTGGCGACCCTGGGGGAGTACACTCGCCTCGGCCACCTGGCCTACGTGCCGTTGCCCGGCGGCGACGCGGCGGCCCGGCAGCCCTGGCGCATGGCCCTGGTCTACCTGTGGCAGGCCTACGGCCCGGACCTCGCCACGCTGGACCTGCCGCTCCTGCAGGGGCTTGACCCGCTGCGGATGGGGCTGATCATGCGCATGATCGAACGGGGCCTCAACAGCCCGCCGACCTCGAGCATGGGCCGGCTCTTCGACGCGGCAGCGGCGCTGGCGGGCCTGCACCCCGAGGCGTCCTACGAGGGCCAGGCGGCGATCGCCCTCGAACAGGTCGCCGAACCGGTGGAGCGCGGCTACCCCTTCTCGATCATGCTGGACGCGCCCTTCCGCCTGGATATGCGCCCGACCATCCGGGCGCTGGTGGAGGACGTGCGGGGCGGTGTGAGCGTGGGGGTCATCGCCGGGCGTTTCCACGCCGCCATTGCCGCCTGTTTAGCGGCGGCCTGCCGGCTGGCGCGGGAGCGCACGGGCGTGGAGGTGGTGGCGCTGAGCGGCGGCGTGTTCCAGAACCGGCTGCTGCTGGAGAGCCTGCTGCCGCGCCTCGCCGCCGACGGCTTCGAGACGCTGATCAACCGCCGCGTCCCGCCGAACGACGGCGGCCTGTCGCTTGGCCAGGCGGCCGTGGCCGCGCGCAGGATAGAGACGCATTGAGGGAGGAACGTCTTTCCAGGATAGTGTTCACATCTGCCGAACACGTTCGCACCGCAGAGGGCGCGGAGGGCTTTCAAAACGTTCACCCTTTACGTTCCTCTGCGCGCTCTGCGGTACATCTGAACAGGTACCTTTCCAGGAACTTCTCTGTAAAGCGAGCAATCTATGGCACACATTTCGGCGCCCGAGGGACCTCACTCGCCAGATGATCAGCAAACATTGCTCCAGTCGCTCCTGGAGGCGCCGCTCTCCGGCCCATCGTCGGTCGAGGAGGCGTCCGGGGCGCGCGCCGAACGCCCTGCCTGGGCCGCGGCGGCCCGTATGCTCCGGCAGGGCCAGGGGCAACCCCCTGCGCACACCGGGGAGACGCCATTCGACCGGTTGTTGCTCCGCGCCGCGCAGACGCTGGGGGCGGGGGCGCTGCTCTGTTGTGCCATCTGGCTCCTGAACGGCCCGGTCTACGACCTCTTGTTCGCGCCACGCGCCGCAGTGCGCGAGCGGCCCGCAGCGGCGGCCCCGGCCCCCACCCCGCGTCAGGCCCTGCCGCCGCAACCGGCGGCCACCCGCCCGGCGGGCGCCGAACCGGCGCCCTCGCCGGCTACGATACACCCGTCCAGTTTACGGGCGATGCCCCTGCAACCGGCGCTGCATGTGCTTCCCTACCGGAACTCCGGCGCGGCAGCAGCCGCGCCGCCGCCAGAACTGGCGCTGGCGCCGGCGTTTTCCTACCGCGAGAACTCGGAGCCGCCGGAGTGGATCCAGGCGCCCGCGGTAGGGATCGACACCCCGGTCATCACCGTCTACGCCGAGGGCCTTGATTGGCAAGAGGCGGATTACGCGGCGGGCTACCTGTACGGAACCGGCGATCCGGGCGAGCCGGGGAACGTGGTGATTGCGGGGCATGCCGGCCTGCGCGGGGGGGTCTTCCTGCCATTGCCCAGGGTGAAGATCGGCGACGACATCTTCGTGGACACGGCCAGTTACCGCTTCCACTACCGGGTCAGCGAGATCAAGGTCGTATGGCCGACGGATGTCTACGTCCTCGGCGCCAACGCCAACGCAACGCTCACCCTGATCACCTGCACCAACTGGGACACCCAGCGGCTGATTGTTATCGCTGATCTGGTCGGGGCAAGCCGGCATCAGCCAGGGTCGTAGTCCCGGCGACCCCGGACAGCTATGCGGGCGGTTTCGTGACAGGTGGGGGGAGGCGCAGAGGGCTGCGTCCTCCGCGCTCCTTTTTGTTTCGCAAGTACGTCGGTCCGAGCATGCTTGAAGGGTTGCGCCCGATAAGGCCGAAGCCTTATCGGGCGCGGGCCCGACCATCCCACAGGCCTGGACGGAGGCGCCAGGCCAGGCGTGGCGCCAGACGCTGCAGGCGCATCCTGCGCCAGACGAACAATGCGGCAGCCCCCACAGTCAGAAGTGCGCCGATCAGCAGCACGAGCGTTCCGGCGCTGACGCGGATGATCCGCGCTCCGGGGGCGGCATTGGTCGTTTGCACCTCGGCGCGCCCCTGTGAGCCGACGAACTGAGCCGAGTTGCCTTCATAGCTCCGCACAAGCGCCGGCGTGCCCACCTGCGCCTGAGCGTAGTAGCGCGCGTTGGGGTTAAAGTTCGGCGCGGCGATCGCCACGTTCAATGTGTAAGGTGGCCGGGTGGTAAAGGTCTGCTCCGCAACCCCTACCGCGTGCCCCGTCGCGACGTCGTAGATCGCCACGAAGACCAGCGTCTGCGGGTGTGGCGCATCGGCGATCGGGAGCTTCACTTCGACGGTAACGTTTCCCGCGGTCTGCGCGAACACCAGCGAGGGAGCGCCAAGGAGCAGCACCATTGCCACGATCAACACGAACCCACGGTTGATGAACATACGCCCTCCTTCAGGCACGCGGCTTATCCGCTCAGATTACTGAAGCCCCGATGTTTCTATCAAAACGCTCCATTGAATTATGTGCTTTTTACTATATGATATATGGCTGCTCTTTGTCAATATATAGTCCTACGGTACGTGTTCACATTTACCGGACATGTTCACACCGCGGAGGGCGCGGAGGGTCGCAAAGGGCTTCAAAATACTCATCCTCTACGCCCCTCTGCGTGCTCTGCGGTAAATCTGAACACGTTCGTCCTACGCCATCTCTCAACAGGACGCAGCGCGCTGCGTCCCTACGGGTACGTCTGATAGTCCGGGCTTCCCAACCTGAAGAGGACCGCTATATTATGTCGATCTTTGATGATGCTTCTTGCTAAACATAAACATCTCTATCCTGTTTGAGAACATACGTTCAAAAACATCAGGCTGGAGAGTTATGGGGCAACCGGGTTGCCCCTTGCCCCTGCCCCTCGGCCAGCGATGGTTGCCCCTTGCCCCTGCCCCTCGGTCGGCGCCAGCCGCCCCCATCCCGGCTCGAAGGTTATGAGGCAACCCGGTTGCCCCTTGCCCCTTCAACTGCTCAACCCTGCACCCTACCCCTCCCCCGTGCCCACCTCGACGCCCGCGAGGCGTTCGAGGGCCTTGATCAGGGCGTGGTTGCCTTCCTGGCCCATGCCGGCGGCCTGCAACGCGCGGTAGAGCTGGAAGACCTGGGCCGTGACGAGCATCGGCGCGCCGACTTCATCGGCGGCCTGCAACACCAGGCGCAGGTCCTTCTGCTGCAGGTCGATCGTGAAGCCGGGACGCCAGTCGCGGCGGAGGCACTGCGGCGCGCGGTTGGAGAGCATCCAACTCCCGGCGGCGCCCCCGCTCACCGCCTGCAAGGTCTTCTCCAGGTCCACCCCGCTGGCCCGGGCGAAGACCAGGGCCTCGCTGATCGCCAGCATCGTACCAACCACCAGGATCTGGTTGACCAGTTTGACCGTTTGCCCGTCGCCGTGACCGCCGACGTGGGTGATGGTGGCGCCCATGGCCTGGAAGCAGGGCATGGCGCGGGCCACCTGGTCGGCGGGGCCGCCGATCATGATGCTCAGGGTGCCGCGGGCCGCGCCTTCGCTGCCGCCGCTCACCGGCGCATCGAGGAAATGCACGCCCCGTTCGGCCAGGGCGGCGGCGATGGTCTGGGCGCCCTGGGGACTGATCGTGCTCATATCCACCACCAGGGCGCCGGGCGTGGCGCCCTCGATCACGCCCTGCTCGCCCAGGATCACCTCGATCACGTCGGAGGTGTCGCTGACGCAGGAAAAAATGATCGCGCACTGCGCGCCCAGGTCAGCCGGAGTGGCGGCGCGCCTGGCCCCGGCGGCCACCAGGGCGTCGGCGCGTTCGGGGGTCCGGTTCCAGACGGTGAGATCAAAGCCGGCCTTGAGCAGATTGGCGGCCATGCCGCTGCCCATGATGCCCAGGCCAATGAATCCGACCCGCTCGGTCATAGGAGTTTCTCCCCGTTGTTGAGCCTCGCTGCGGAACGGCGCTATTGTACGCGCCGTTCCGCGCACCCGTCAATGTAGGGCGATGGGGAAACCGCGTTCCCCCTTGCCCCCCTCCAGGATGCCCCGCTCTCCTCCGCGTACGCTGCGGTAAGTCCGAATCAATACGATAACCCGCCGTTTGCGCCGCTTTCTTATCGTTCGTATAATGATGCTCAAACGATGAGCAACCGCCCATTGGCCACCGATGACCGACCCGATGTACGAAGTTGTAACCTCGCAGCCGCCGGATCTGCTGGCGACCGTTCGCGAAACGTCGCCGGGGATCGCGGAACTGATCGAACAACTGGAACGCGAGAGCAGTCACGACGCGCGCGTCAGCGGGCTGCGGCACATCGGCGCGCTCTGGTACGCGCAGGGCGGCGCCGCCGAGGTGCTGACCGAGGTGGGCCTGCACCTGGCGGCGCGTCTCAAGCTCTCGCAGGGCCTGGTGGTCAGTGAGTTGCTGCTGGCCTACGGCGCGGCCCAGGAAGAGCAACGCACCCGCGAGTGGGAAGCACGCCTGCTTGCCCGCGCCACGGAACTGAACGGCCTGCACCGCATCATCTCGGCGGCCAATTCAACCCTCGATCTCGACACGTCGCTGCAAACCGTCGTAGAGACCGTGGCCCAGGTGGTGGGGGTCGAGGCCTGTTCGGTGTATCTGTACGATAAGCACCGCGATGAACTGGTGCTGCGAGCGGCCCGGGGCCTCAACCGCGCGGCGATCGGCCAGGTGGTCTCGCACCTGGGGCAGGGGGTGACCGGCTGGGCCGCGCAACTGGGCCACCCGGTGGCCGTGCGCGATGTGTGGCAGGAACCGCGCTTCAATGTCGAGCCGCAACTGGGGGAGGAGCCGTTTCGCTCGATGCTCGCCGTGCCCATCGTGCTCTTCAATGCCGAGCGCTTCCAGTTCAGCGCCGATAAGCTCCAGGGCGTGATCACCGTGCAGACGATCGGCCCCCGCGAGTTCACCGGCGAGGAGATCTCCTTTGTCGAAGTGGCCGCCGGCGAACTGGCGTTTTTCATCGCCAATGCCCAGCTCTACCAGCAGACCGATGAGCGCCTGCATCAGAAGCTGCGCGAGTTGACCACCCTGCAACAGGTGTCCAAGAGCATCGCCGAGCAGATCGGCCTGCCGGGGGTGCTCTCGCTGATCGTTGAGAAGGCGGTCGAACTGGCCCAGGCCGACCGGGCGGCGATCTTCCAGATGAGGGACGACGGCCAGTTGCAACTGGTGGCCAGCCACGGCGGCCAGGGCGATGGCGTCCGGGAGTTTATCATCCAGACGGTGCGCGACAGCCGCCCCCTGGCGGTGATGAACGCCTATCAGGATGCGCGCTTCCCCGAGATGGCCGGCGTGGCCGCCCGCGAGGGCTTCCATTCGCTCTTCTGTATGCCCCTGCGCGCCCGCGAGCGCACCATTGGCGGGATCTGTCTCTACAAGCGCCAGCCGCACCTGTTCGACTACGAGCAGGTACGCCTGTTGAGCACCTTCGCCGACGAGGCCGCCATCGCCATCGAGAATGCGCGGCTCTACGATGAGAGCCAGCGCGCCCTGGCGATCAAGTCGGCCCTGCTGCAGGAGATGCACCATCGCGTGCGCAACAATCTGCAGACGATCTCGGCGCTGCTGGCGATGCAACTGCGCCGCCTCGAGCCGGGAAGCCGGGGGGCCAGGGCCCTCCGTGAGAGCGCCGCGCGCATCCAGTCCATCGCCGCTATCCACAATCTGCTCTCTCGTGAGGACGTGGGCGTAACCACCGTTAATGCCGTCACCCGTCAGGTGGTCGAGAGCGCCCAGGCCACCCTGGTCAATACGGAGGCGCCGGTGCGCTTCCTGGTGATGGGCGATGAGGTGCGCGTCGGCTCGCGCGACGCCACCGTGCTGGCGCTGGTTATCAACGAACTGATCAGCAATGCCCTCTCCCACGGCCTGGCCGCCGAAGGCGGGCGCATCGAGGTTGAAGCGACCCTGCAGGACAGCATGGTCATGGTCGAGGTGCGCGACGACGGCCCCCGGCATCCGCCGCCGCCCCGCCCGGCTCACAGCAGCGGCCTCGGTCTGCAAATCATCGAGACGCTGGTTCATGAGGACCTGCACGGCGATTTCCGCCTCGAACGCGACGAGCAGCAGGGGTGGACCCGCGCCCGCGTGCGCTTCCCCCAGCGCGTGCTCAGGGACGGCAGCGACTTGCTGTGAACCCGAGAAGATTCCGATGACGGATTTCCCCACCGAAGGTAGTCCTCCCTTCATCAACCGGCGCCTCAGCATCGAGGAGTGGAAACGCTACGTCGCGACCTACGACTTTGGGCGCCTGGCCCCCAGCCGGCTGGTGCTGCACCACACCTTTCGCCCCGACGAACGCTCGTGGAACGGCCTGACCACCATGCGCGGGATGCAGCGCTTCTATGGCAGCCAGGGATGGCCGGCAGGACCGCACATCTTCGTGGCTGCCGATGGAATCTGGCTCGCCACGCCGATGCGTGACATCGGGGTGCACGCCGGTACGGGCAATGGCTCGCTGGCCCAGGGCTGGTACTCGATCGGTCTGGAAATGGTGGGTTACTTCGACACCCGCCTGCCCGGCGGCGCCATGTGGCAGCACGCCCTTGCGGTGATGGGCGAACTCTCGCGCCGGCTGAGGATCCCGCCGCGCGCGCTGATCTCGTTCCACCGCGATTACACCAGCCTCAAGAGTTGCCCTGGTTGGGCCGTGTCCAAAGAGTGGGTCTGGACCGAGGTCGAAGCCTACCTGGCCGGCATCGCCCCACCGCCCCCACCGCCCCCGCCACCCGGCGTTCTCCCCTCCGATGAGCGCCTGCTCGAAGCGCTCCTCGACCAGAGCTACCGGTGCCGGGCCGGTTCGCAGGGCTACAACCCGGCCTGGGCCTTTCACCAGTACGCCGTGCAGCAGGGCCTGGGAATGCCCATGGGTCCAAGCGTTACGGAAACGATCGCCGGCAAGCGCATCAACTACCAGCCCTTTGCCCGTGACACGCTCTTCGTTGAAGTCCCGAACTGGGGCGATGTGCAGACCCTCTCCGCGTTCCTGGGGGGGAGCATTCCACCCGCCGGCCTGGGGCGCGAGTTGCTCGAACGCACCTATCAGGCGGGCGGTTCCCCCTTCCGTCCCGACTGGGCCTTCCACCAGTTCGCGGTCATCAACCGTCTCGGGCCGCCGATCGGCACGAGCACGATTCTCAACGTGGACGGACGCGACTGGGCCTACCAGGTCTTTGCCGTCGATACGCTGTACAGCCCCACCTCGAACTACGCCGACGTCCGGCTGCTCAGCCGCCTGGCACGGGCCGCCGACGGGCCGACGCTGCGGCTGCGCGAAGCCTTGCTCGCGGCGACCTACCGCAAGGCGGGTACGACCTATCGCCCCGACTGGGCCTTTCACCAGCTTGCCCGCAGCTTCGGCATCGGTTCGCCACTGTGCGGTTCGCAGCAGGTGCAGATCGAAGGGGCGCCGTTCGCGTTGCAGGTCTACGCCCTTGACACCCTGTTCAACCTGGCGCCGAACTGGAGCCAGGTGCGCCGCCTGCGCGATCTGGCGGCGCTCCAGGGTGTGTCGCCGTTGGGGAGCGTCCCCCCGACCACGGCAGGGCCGCTGGGCGCTTCGCCGACAACCAGCGTCACTGCGCCGGTGGTGATCCCCGGCGATCACGCCCCCCCGTTGACCGACGGGTTCCACATCGTGCCGTTTGCGCCCCCCTCACCGGCGCAAGGACCGCGCGGCGGGCAACGCGTCCAGTTGATTGTGCTGCACGCGCTTGCCGGGCCGATCGCCACGATCCTGGCGCGGATGACCGAACCGGGAGCGCGGTTCGCGACTCACTACGTTGTCGGCATCGCGGGGGGCGTGTACCAGTTGGTGGAGGAGAGCCAGGCCGCGCGGCACGCGGGCAGCGTGGATCTCAACGGCCGGCGGGTGAACGTGGACGCGATCAGCATCGGGATCGCCCTGGAGCGCCCGGCGGGATGGCCGGCGCAGTCCGCCGGCAGCACCGAAATGCAGGTGCAGGCCCTGCGCTGGCTGCTGTGGAACCTGGGGCGACGTTACCGCCTGAGCGGGGAGGCGCTGCTGCGCTGGGGCAGTCTGGCGGGCAGCAACGAGAGCGTGCTTGATGGGCTGCCGCTGGCGGCGTTGCGCGAGGCGCTTGACCAGCGCGAAGGGTGAGGGAGGATTTTGGATTTGGGATCTGGGATTTTAGGATTGGGGAATTAGTGGTACATCCGGCAAGTTCTCGAACGGGAGGGTCTGGGAGGGCTTTGCCCTCCCAGCAACCCGCCTCCCAGCCCGTTCGTGTAACGTGACGTGCCGGATGCACCTTTTAGAAGTGCTGTGGGTGTTGGGGAGAATGGGGGCGCGGCGCGGCCCCAGGCGTTTCCTGGCCCGCGCTGCGGCAACGATCGGACGAAGCGGCGCCCCGACAAGCAAGGACGTGCCAGAAGCCCTGGTGAGGGACCCGGGGGCAACATCCAGAGGCGCCGGACGTCACATCAACCGGACCGGTCAGGGCGTCAGCGCTTCGCGGCCGCGGCTGCGCCAGAGGCGCGCGATCAGGCGGCGACGCTGGCGCCGGGCCATCCGGCTGCGGTAGAACGGATCGCTGGCGCGCAGTTCACTACGGATGCGCAGGCTGCGCCCGGTGAACAACCCGCCCACAAACGCCGACAGGTCGCTCAACGAGGCCATCTTGTCGGCCACCACCAGCACCCATCCCTCGCGGGTGGTCGGGCGAGGGCCAAAGGGGTACATATGGCTCACAATGGCCTCGGAGACGGCCTCCGGCTCACCCATCTCGGCGGCGACACGGGCGGCGATCGCCCCGTGGGTCGTCAGGGTGCCGAGGCGCGAGTCGAGGTCGTGCAGCACTGCCGCGCGCACGGCGGTGCGCCGGTCGGCGCCCATCCAGGGGGCGAGCAGGTAGGAGTAGCGGGCGACGCGGAGCAGATGATCGAACTTCGGAACGCTGTGATGGATGTGCTGGCGCGTTTCACTCACACGGGGGTGGGCAAGCAGATCGGCGATGATAGACTGGTCCATTCCTCAACAACCCTCCAGTAACCTCCGGTATTGCGCAGCGCGTGACACTCTCGGCGCCGAGAGTTTTACGATCACCGCTGATCGCGTATGAGCCTGCCGGCGTCAGGCTCTTAGACGTTATACTTCCCGCGGAAGTTGCAGTGCAATTGTACCATAGGTCCTGAACATCCCTGGCCCTGCTCGGTCAGTTGCTGGAGGACCGCCACGGGCCGGGGCGCGGGGGCCACGGGCCCTCTGCCAGAACCTCTGTTCGTTCGGAGGGACTTCACCACTCCGCCCCCACAGGGAGGAGCAATGACAACGAGGGCTTCGGTCCTCCGCGCCCCTCACTCCGGCTGGTTCGCATTAGTTGCTACGGTTCCGCTGCTCCCTGGGCAACAAACGACTCCGGATAGTCGCGCCAGTAATAGACCACCACCGTCCCCGTGACCAGGTCGTGCCACCCCCGGCGCCGGTCGTCCACCAGAATGTTAAGAAAGCCGAGGTACAGCGGCAGCGAGGAGAGGGCATAGGCCAGGGCGCGCAGGGCGGCCCGGCCGGTGCGGAGGGGCGTCCCGTCGGCGCGGAGCACGCGCAGGCCGAGCAGGTACTTGCCGATGGTCGCTCCCCCCACGCGCAGGAACACGGTGAAGTAGAGGAAGGAGAAGAACTGGAGGCTAAAGAAGCTGAACAGCAGGTCACGCGCGGGCGCTCGTTCCACGGTGAGCCAGCCAGCCGCCTCGAGCATCCAGCGGAACACCTGATCGATGCCCGACGTGCGCCGGAAAAAGTCGAGAACGAAAGCGCCGATGACCCAGGCGCCAAAGATGATCAACAGATCAATCACCATCGCAATGGCGCGGGTGACGAAGCCGGCGTAGCCGACGAAGCGTCCGGTCTGGGGGGCGGGCGCCCGGCGCCTGCGTAAGGAGCGGGGCGTGATCATAGGCATCTCCCGGTTGTTCGATCAAAGCGGCCCTCGTTGGACACGAGGTCGGTTTCAGACCCGAGCGACCCGGCTCGATTGCTCCACGGTTCCTCGTGTCCAATCTGTGGAGGTGCGGAGGTGTGGAGGTGTGGAGGTGTGGAGGTGTAACGCAACAGCATGGATGGCCGGGTCTGAAACACACCTAAGGATTGGGGTCCTGGCTCGTGTCGGCGACCAGCAGGCCGCGCGACTCGGGCGGCAGGGAGGCGCGCGGGGGCCGGCGGAGCACGGGCCGCGCCAGGTTCTCCAGGCCCTGGTCACCCTGGATGGCCAGGCCACGTACATCGTTCAGAATGTCGCGGGCCAGTGAACCGCTCTGCGAACGCACCAGCTCGGCCAGGGCCGGATTCTGCGAGAGCGTTTCGATGGCCTGATCCATGGCCGCGGTTTCCGTCAGATAGGTGACCGCGTCTTCCATGGCCGGGGTGCGCACAATCTTGCTGATCGCCCGATCCAGGGCCGGGCTCTCGGCCACGCCGTCAATCACCGTATCCAGGGCCGGACTGGCGGCGACCCGGGCCACCACCGTATCCAACGCCGGGCTGGCCGCCACGCTGTCGATCACCGTATCCAACGCTGGACTGGCGGCGACCCGGGCCACCACCGTGTCCAGGGCCGGACTGGCGGCCACGCGCTCGATGGCCCGTTCGACCACCGGCCCGGCGACGATGTGCTCGACGGCCTCGTCCATGGCCGGGGAGCGCACGATCGTGCCGAGGGCCTGGGCGACGGCGGGGCGATCGGCTGCATAGATAATGGCGCGATGGAGGATGTCCTCAAGGGCCGCCTGGGCAAAGCGCCGGCTGGGCCCTTCCTCGGCCAGGCCCCGGGTGATCCAGCGCCGGGTATCTTCATCGGTCGGGTCGGCATTGGCCCGGCGGCCCCGACGCGCGCCGAAGCGGGGCAGGGGTAGCATCTCAATGACCACCGAGAAGACCGTCCCGAAGAGGTAGGCCACCACGGTGCGCAGCCAGGCGATAGGATTGCCGCGGGGCCGCAGGTGGGCCTCGGCCTCGAAGAGCCAGCCGAGCAGCGCGTAGCGGAAACGCTCTGCGCCGCTCTCGGCTGCGCCGGGAGAGTCGGTCCCGGCCGGCCGGGAGATCCCGGCGGTCGCCTCCCAGGCCCCCGAGCGGGCGGCCAACCCATCGAGACCCAGCAGCGCCGCGCCGACGGCGAGCCGCAGCAGCGCCTCGGTTGGCGGAGGGGGCGGGACGGTGGCCGGTTCCGCGGGCGCGCCGCGCTC
>DAOUDA010000071.1:0-8370 GCA_034431835.1 Chloroflexaceae bacterium
GGCTCAACCCCTTCGACACATGCCTCCGGCTGCTCAGTCAAGCGGCTGCCTCCTAAGATTCCTTTCCCCCAGGTGTGAACACGTACGATGCACCCCCGATTTGACAGCCGCTTTCGCGCTATGCTATACTCGTGATGCGAACAACACGGTGCCTGTAGCTCAATGGTTAGAGCGCCTGACTGTGGATCAGGAGGTTGTGGGTTCGAGACCCATCAGGCACCCCACACCAACAGGCGAGATGCGAACCTGCCAATGGCAGGTTACTTTTTTTGCGGTTTCGCCCTCCTACGCTCCCTCCCGCGGTTTCTTCAGGCTCCCGCGACGTAACGCTACCTCTCCGCCCCTTCCAACACACCTGCGGAGGTGACGCTCGCTATGCGCGAAGAGTCATTGGTCATGCAGGCGGCCACATCTGCTTCGATGCGGACCGCCAGGCACCGTAAAGCCGAAGCGCCGGCTGCGCCCACGCTTCGGCCCAACAACGCAGCCCGAACGCAAGAGCAGGCTGGGTACGGGCGGCACGAACGTGAACCCGTACCCAGCCCGCCCCAGCCAGCAACCGATCTCCGGGATCGAGGCAGGGTATACGCGCTATGGACCTCAGCACGCTGCTCGATGATATCTTCATCGTGGCCGGGCTTTTCTTTGCTCTGGCCTTTTTTTTCGCCAGTCTGGCCTTCGTGATCACTGGCCTGCTGCGCTTCGCGGTACGCTTCCCCGTCCTCGAGAGGCTTGACGTGGCGCGGGCCCAGCGTCTGGTCCGTGGCAGTTTGTTGACGCTCTTTCTCCTGAGCGCCACCGCCCTGGTGATCTTCAGCGTCACCGTGATAGTGCAGGGCCGCGATCTGCGCACCGTCATCGGCGCGTTGCTCACCACCGCTCTGCCTCCGGGCTTCTGGCAACGTCTGGGGATCGGGCTGGCGCTTACATTCGGCCTCGCCGTGCTCACACGCTACGGACTCCAACTGTTCGAGCGCCTGCTGCCGCGAGTACGGGGCCTGATCAGTAACAACGAGTCAATTCGCATTAGCGATGAGCGCCTCGACTTCTTCCTGCGCCTGCTGCGGCAAACGATGCACATTGGCGCCTGGCTGCTGGTCATCTTCGCCGGCGCTCGTCTGGTCGGGTTGCCCGGGGGAGTGGTCGAAAACCTTGCCGTAACGTTGCGCATATTGCTGATCGTGCAGGCCGGGCGCATGCTGGTCGGCCTCCTCGGCGCGATCATCAATACCCTCGACGCGCTGAGCGAAACCTATCTGCGCTCCCGCCAGCTCGACCAGTTTTACGACCTCTTGCGCACCTTGCTGCCCCTGACCAGCCGGGCGCTCCAGTTCATCATCTACGCGCAGGCGGCAACCCTCGCTGTCACGCAAATCGGGCCCCTCGCCAACCTGGCCACCTTCGGCGTGCGGGCCACACAGGTGATCGGCATCTTCTTTCTCGGCCGCGTCGCCATCGAGGTGCTCAAACTCCTGGTCGACGTCTTCTTCCTGGTGCGCGGCAACCTGACCGACGCGCAGTGGCAACAGCGCCTCACCTTCGGCCCACTGCTGAAAAACGCGGCCACGTATGGCGTCATCTTTGGCGGATCCCTGCTCACCCTCTCGATCCTGGGCTTCGACATCGGTCCTATCCTTGTCGGCCTCGGCGGCCTGGGCCTGATCGTTGGCCTTGCCGCCCAACCCGTCACTACCGACCTGATCTCGGGCCTCTTCATCCTCTTCGAGAACCTCTTTCTCGTCGGCGACTCTATCGAGACCAACGAGGCCCGCGGCATTGTCGAGAGCATTGACGTGCGGACGACCCGCATCCGCGACCCCGACGGCCAGTTGCACCTGGTCCGCAACGGCCAGATCGGCAGCATCGTCAACTATTCCAGGGGGTATGTCTACGCCGTGGTGCTCATTCCGGTGACCTACGATGCCGATCTGAAGCGGGCCTTTACGTTGATCGAGTCCATCGGCCGCGAGATCAACGAGCGGTTCGACGACGTGCTCGAACCCACCTTCACCCAGGGCATCGAGGAGTTCGGCGAGCGAACGCTGACCATCCGCACCCTGACCAGGGTCAAGCCCGGACGCCATCACGAGATGGCGCGTGAGATTCGCCGGGCCATTAAGGATGCCTTCGATGAGGCTGGCGTTGCCCTCTTCGCCGACGAGCCGGTGCTCTACGCGGCGCCTCGGGTTGTTCTCTCCGATCGGGAACTGGGCGGCGAACGGTCCGGCCCGGCCGGCCACGGTGACAGCCGGCCCGCGTGACCCGCCACGCCTGACGGGCGCGCCAGCCCGGCTGTCCACCCTTTGCTCTGGCCAGCGCCACGTCATGGATTGTCGTAGGGCATGCTTTCGCTGCGCGGTCCGTCGGGTTGCGGTCTGGGTAGGTGCGGACGGCGCAGCCCTCCGCGACCGTTCTTGTTCCGCTCGCGCCCGTCAATCATCTCGCCAGGCCAGTATCAACGTGTTCAGTACCCCAAATCCTAGCTTCCCGCCAAGGAATACCAGGTCCTGCAACTCGTCGTACTGGCGTTGTGCAAGTGGCTCGGTGTGCGCGGCGTTGTTGCGCAGTCTCGAGATGTGGGTCAGCGCCTTGCTCACGAAGTCATCGAAACTGATCACGCGATCCGGATCATCCGGGTTCGGTCGGTCGTGCCAGTGCGCCGCGGCAAAGGCTCTGATCCGCGCCCAGTTGCCGTCCGCGTTGTCGTTGCGCCGCAGGTATGGCAACACACCGAGCGTCTGACGCCTGGGGTTGGCGAGGTCGCCGACGATGCCGGGGCAGGCGAAGATCCGCCGTTTGACCTCGATCTCAATCACGCTTGAGAGGTGGATCGCCGGCGCCGAGTAGTCGTTTGCGCGCACCTTGAAGAGCTGGTCGGTCAGAAAGATCGCCAGCGCCAGGGACTCTTGCTCCACCGGCCCCAGCAGGTCGAAGGTCCGGCGCATGCCGAGGGCCCGCACCCGCTCGTGGTAGACCTCGAGATCGACCCGGGCCAGTTCGGCGAAACGGCGGGTCAACTTTTGAATGCGTTCGGCAACGGTGCTCACTACCTCTTCATCGAGCTCGCCCGCCGGCCGGGTGGCCAGGATGTGGTCAATCTCGCGCAGCAGGCTGTCGATGTCGCGCGGTGGACGTACCGGTTTCTGCGCACCCGGCATTCCGATGATGTGGCAGAGCCGCCCATCCTGGCAGCAGTGCCTGGCGCGGCTGACCAGATCAACCCGCCAGGGGCCGATGTGGGGTTTGGGGCAGATCAGCAGGTCATCGCTCGGGCCGCCGATGGGGTGGCCCCAGCGGTCGCTGATGCCGGGCCGCTCGCCGGCGCTGAGGGCATCGAGAAAGATGCCCTCGCAGGTGGGCACGATTGGTTCACGCAGGGCGTCGTGGGCCTGTTCCAGCAGCCGGCGCAGGGCGTGCCGGATCTCCTCGGCGGGTCGCTCGGGACAGAGCGCCGCTACCTCGATCCGCGTCGCCGGGTCGAGCGCCTGGTTGCCCTCGCCACGCGGGCTGAACCGCTGCACCAGGATCGCAGCAGTGGCCGCGTTCACCTCCGCGCCCGACTCCGCCGGGACCGTCTCCGAGGGGCGCAGGAACGCGAAGAGCAGCGTGCCACGCCGCTCGCCGGTGAGCGCGAGGTCGGCCAGCATACGCCTGACCGGCTCGCCGGGAGCGCGGTCCTTTTGCTCGCTCTCGCGGTAGTACTTGGCGTCCCACACCACCCCCGGCTCGCGCCAGATGACGGCGCCGCCGGCCGTGACCTCAACAGCCGGCGGGGCGATGCGCCGGAGGTAGTAGTCGGGCCGGACGCCGGGGACGTGACCGTCGGCCGGCTCGCTTGACCAGACCGCCGGCGGCTCGGGGATGCCCCTGTCGTGGCGCAGTTCGTAGCGGCGCCGATCGGCGCCCTCGCCCCAGTCGAAGCAGAGGATCTCGGGCAACGATGTTCTCTCCGCGACCATCTGCTGCTCGTTCACCAGCAGGTCGGCGAGTTCAAGCAGGATCCACAGTTGATAGAGCCGGTTGTCGCGGCGCGGGTTCACGCCCAGGGTCTCGACCGGCGTCGCCGTCTCCAGGCGCTGAAGCAGTTCGAGGTCACGGTAGCGTCGCCGCCAGACAAGCAACTCGTCGTAGGCGCCGTTGCCGCCCGGGATGGCCTCGCTCGCCACGCGCTGCTCCAGCGTCCGCACCTCATCTGCCCCGCCTTCCAGGATGCGCTGGGCGGTGTGCTTCAGGCCGGCTAGCTGCGGGAAGGCCAGCTCGCGCTCGCAGCGCTCGACGATGCTGTTGAGCGGGTGCCGCAGCGCCTCAACCTGGGTGCCGACAACGGGGCTGAGCAATAGCCGCCGCACATCGGCCCGGTACTCCAGCAGGGTGACGACGGTGAGCAGGTTCTCGGCGGTGGCAAAGTCGCGCAGGTTCTGGCGACCGTGGAGCTGGAGCGGCGGCTCGCCGGGCCGCTCGGCCCAACTGGCGTCCAGGGTGCGCTCCCAGTCGATCCTGCCGCGCCCCGGCGGCTCTTCGACCACCAGCCGGCGCGGCGAGGCGAAGCTCAGCCGCCTGATGATCCGGGGCAGGATGTGCTCGAAGAGCTCGTCGCGCAGGAAAAAGAGGACGCCCAGATCGCGGTAGATGGGCAGAACATCCTCAGCTTCGCCGAAGTGCTGGTGGGGCTTGAAGAGCTTGCGGTACTCGCCCTCGTTGAAGCGCATCAGCAGGGACAGCAGACGGGCCTGCATGCGGCTGTAGGCGCGCAACTCGGTTGGGGTCGGGGTGGAGGCCACGTTACAGGCCCTGCTCGTTCACAAAGGCGGCCAGGCGGCGGGCGAACAGGCCGGTTGCCGTGATTGGCAGTGCGGCGGGCGACCCGAAGATCGCCGCAACCTGCTCTGTGGTGAGCATCGAAGGCTGGTTCGGGTCCACGCGCGGGTCGATCATCCGCAACTGCAGCAGGTGGGCGCTCTGCCGCGGCGCGGAGAGCCGGTTCAGGATGGCGACGATGGCATCCCTCAGGGCGCCGGTGTCGTCAGGGTGTTCGAGCAGTGCGAGGATGGCCCGCAACTCGTCGCGTGCGATCACCTGGAGCTGGTCAGCCAGGGTGTCGGCCAGGGCCGAGTCGAGCGCCTGCGGCCAGTCGAAACCTGCCGCCCGGCCGGCGAACAAGGTGCGGTAGGTCGCCTCGGCCTGGGCGGTGCCGAGCTGGCGGTAAACCCGCGCCGCCTCGAAGATCCGCCAGAGGCCGGCGAACGCGTCGCGGGCCGCCGGATCGTCGGGCCAGGCGACGACGTAGCGCACGGTCAGGCCGTTCTCGCCGGGCTGCTCAGCGCGACGCACGCTCAGGCCCGCCGTCCAGCCGGCCCGGCCAGACTCACCCTCGGCGCGGAAGCCGGGAACGCCCTGCTCGGCGAGGGCGCTCAGGGCGCGGTAGATGGCCATCGCCTGCTCCTCGTCGCGCCGCTCCCGGCCGGGCGGCAGGACGTCGATGAAGGCAAAGCGTCGCTTCATCGCCTCGCTGATCTGGTTGAGGAAGTGCCGGTCGAAGCTGTTGAGCGTCCCGATCAGCCGGAAGTCGCGGGGGAGCGGCACGACGCGTTCACCCGCGTCGGTGGGAAAGCTGAGCGTAGGACCGCGCTGGCCGCTCAGTGTGGTCAGCAGCCCGCCGAAGGCCGAGTCGATCTGCGCCCGCGTGAACTCGTCGATCACCAGCCAGAGGCCGCGGTAGCGGTTTTCGGCGCCGTCAACAGGCTCCCGGCGGGGCAACGCGACCGGCTCGGCCGGCAGATCGCCATCGAACTGGTAGTTCGCCAGGACGGCCCGGGTCAGACAGCCGTGGCTCACGCTGTAGACCAGGGTGCTGCCGTTATCGTTGCGCTCGATGCGGGGGGCGATCCCGCCGATCACGTGGCGCACGCCCCAGTCTTCGGTGGCGGTGACAACCTCGACCAGGTAGCCCTCGCGGCGCAGCGGTTCTTCAAGGGGCGGCTCGGTGGGGGCCAGGGCCGGGTCGTTCGGCATGGTCAGGCGCACCGTCTCCTGCTCGTCGCGCCAGAGCATGCGCGGCAGGATGCGGGCCAGGTGGGTCTTGCCGGTACCGGGCGGGCCGCTCAGAATGACGTGATGCCCGGCGATCAGCGAGCGATAGACGCGCAGGATGGTCTCACGGTCGATGAGCAACTCACGCTGGATTTCGGCGATACGCGCCTCGAGTACGGCCGTGGGCAGCACAGGGAGGGGGGCATCGGTCAGGGCCGGCAGGCCGGCGGGCGCCTCCCGGACACGGCGGAGGTTGGCCAGGAAGGTGTTGAGGGCCCGGGCGGTCGGTCGATCGTCGTTTAACGGGTCGAGGACGTCCGGGTAGCTCTGCCACGTCCCGTCGGGATTGCGCCGCACGAGCCGCGCCTCCTCGTACCAGCGCAGCAGCGGCTCGCCGAGGGGCCAGGCGTCCGGCGGGTGCGGCAGGGCGTCGAACGGCGCGCGCAGCGCCGGCAGGTCGTATTCATCATCGCCCGCAGGCACCAGCACGGTGAGCGCGGCATACTTGAGGAGCAGGTCCGGGGTTGCGTCGCCGAGATGGGGCCAGCGCCGGTACTGGCCGTCGTCGAGCGGCTCAAGCAGCCGAAGGCGCATGAGGTCGGCGACGAGGTGTTCCGGGGTGGGTAATCTGACGCCTGGCGCGATCGACGGCACCGTCTCGACAAGCACGTTGCGCAACGCTTCAGGGGTGTAGGCGGGCGCGACGAGGTGGGTAACGAGATCAACGTATGGCCGGAGCGCCGCTCCAAGCGCCTGCGGCAACTGGCCCCCGCCCGGGGCCGGCTTTTCCTCGAGGCGCTCCCGGCCAGCCGGGGTGATGCGCCAGCCGGGGTTGCCGGGGTCGTAGGGCTGGATGTAGCCCTTCTGAACGGCCACCCGGTTGACGAAGAAGCGCAAACTGGCGAGGCCCTGGGCCGAGAGCTTCTTGTCGCCAAGGCGTCGCTGGACCGCCTCGGCGATCTGGCGCATCGTTGCCGTGCCCCCCTGGGCGACGATCTCGGCCAGGGCGATGCGGATCTGCTCGCTCCCGCTGAGGCCCGCGGCAGCGCCGGTCACCCCCTGATCGGAACCATACAGATCAGACGCATCATCCGCCGCCGGCGGCTCTGTCCCCTTCCAGAGCGGCTTGAGCTGCGGATCGTAGAAGTTGAACCCCACCCCGTATTCAGGCGTTAGCGCGGCGCGGATCTGGGCCAGGCGCCGGTCAAGATCACGAACCTCAGGATCGGCCAGGCTGGCGAAGGCCGCCGCGATCTGCGCCTTGTCATCGCGTGAGGTGATAGGCTCAAAGGTGTCGGGAAAGATCAGGTGCAGCAGGATCTCGCGCTGGGCGTAGGCGACGGTGATCGGCAGCTTGAAAAGCCAGCGCTTGAAGGCCCACGGGTCAACCAGGTTCTTCTCACGCTCCGCCGCCGGCAGTTGCTTCCACTCCCGCACAGCATTGAGCAAAAAGGCCAGTTGGAAGAAGCGGCCCGTCTTGAAGGGCATGCCTGCTTTGACCAGACCAGCATCCAGCGCGGCATCGAGATCGGCGGGGATGCTCACCGGCGCCGGTGACCAGCCCAGGGGCTGGCCGATGATCCGGCGCTTGGTGTTCCCGTAGATGCCGCTTGCCGGCAACAGGTGGACGTAGAGCAACTCGCCGGCAAGCTGGTAGGCCTCCGGCGGGGCGTCTCGGGGCGGGTCGAGCGACTCGCCGCGCAACTGGCGGCGCAATTTGACCTCAAAGGTAGTGCTGCTCTCATGGGGATGCTCGACGAAGCGGCGGTAGAGGTCATCGAGCACCGGGGCCGCCCAGATCGCCGTACCGGGCGTAAAGAGTGAGTCATCGGCGCGCAGGGCGTTGTCAACGAAGCGCCGGGCCGCCGTGTAGATGCGGACGGCAGCGGGCGAGGTTGAGCGGGGCATCGTTCCTCCTTTCCACCACTACTGTACTGTCTGCTCCACAAACAGATCGAGGAGGCACAACCCGACCTGCACGCCCTCGTGCTGGACCTCAGTCTGTCAACAGAGTTTGCACGAAACCCCCGCCCCCTCCTCAGCCCTCCCCCGCCGGGGGAGGGAGTCCGGCGCCTCCCCCCAACGCGGAGAGGCCGGGAGGAGGCGGATATGCCAGGACCCTACCCGTGTTCCCGATCCCAGGCCTCCAGCACCAGCCGCCGCGTCCGATACTCCCCGTACAGCTTCAACTCCTTCTCCTTCAACACCCGGAACGTCTCCCCGGGGAAGTCCGGCCCATACACATCCGCCGGGTCGAGGATGTAGCGCAACTCGTCCCGCGTCAGCCCGTAGAGCCGCGCAATGCGCGCGTCCAGCTCGGCGCGGATCCGGGCGCGGCGG
>DAOUDA010000072.1:0-7656 GCA_034431835.1 Chloroflexaceae bacterium
GAACGCGCTCAACAGGGGATGAGTCTGTCCGACATCAAGCTCCACCTTGCCCTACCCTGATTTCTCGCCTGTTTCTGCAAGAGTCCAGTTAGAAATCACACCTGTGGTACTACGGAGTTCCCGCAGAACCTCCCCACTCGCGCCCACGCTTTTACCCGCTACGGGTTGGTGGGTGTCGGAAACACCGGTTGCTCGTCCGTGGCGATGAGTTCGTCCTCGCGCACCCAGCCGACCACTCGCGCGTCGCCAGCGCGCACAAACGCCTGATAATGGCCATCGAGCTTATCGAAGGGCACGATGCGCGCCCCTTCCCCGGCGCGCAGCAGGATGCGGGCGTCGTCGCGCGGCGCGGCGCGCACCACCGCCCCCGCGGCCACCGCTCGCATCACCGGGTAATCAGGCGGCAGCAAGGCCGCTCCGTCGTTCGGATCGCGCTGGCGGAGGTAAGCGAGCACCCCATCGGCAATACCGCGAGCCACCCGCTCAGGCTGCCCGAAAAGCACCGCGCGGTCAGCGGCGCTGGTCATAAAACCCATCTCGATGATGATCGCCGGAGTGGTACGGGCGATGGCGTGCTGGTAGCGGCGGTAGCTAAAGGCGTAGTAGCCTTTCATATTGAACGTAACGCCGCCGCTGTCCTGCGGAAGACCCGTGGCGGGGCCGTAGGCCGCCGCCACGGCGTTCATCAACGCCCGGGAGGCGGCGGAGGTGCGCCAGGGAGTCGCCAACTTCCAGCCCCGGGCAGCGGGACTGCTCGAGCCGTCGGCGTGAATGGCGATGAAAGCGTCGGCGTCGTAGCCCGGCGGCACAGTGGCCGGGAGGAGGTCAACCACCACCCCCTGCGCTTCGAGCAAGGGCTTTACACGATTGGCGACAGCAAGGTTCAATTCGGCCTCGGTAACGCTGCCCCAACGGGCGCCTGTAGAGGTGCGTAGACGGGCCAGTTCTTCGGGAAGTTCTTCGGAGCGCAGGTGGCCCACCTGGAGCCCAACCCGTGGCGGCGTACCCGGAGGACGAGGGGTCGGCGTGGCGGGTAGAGCGGTCGCGCTCGTCGCTGGCGCGAGCGCCGCCGTCGGCGCTGCAACCCCGGTGGGGGCGGGCCGGGCAACCGCGCCGCGCGCGGTGGGGGTCGCGGCAGACATCGTAGGGGGCACCGGCGTGACCGGCGCCGGAGGGGCCGCGCGGGCCGCAACACACGCCGAGAGGAACAGCGTCAGAGACAGCAGCAGCAGCGGCGCAATGGGGCGCCGGTCCGATTGTTTGGACATGTACGGTTTCCTCGGATATGATGTAAGCCTGGCTGGCGACAGGATTCTGGGGGGCCGCACGCTCTTAGTATACCTTGATTAGGTGGAGATAGGCGAGACGTGGAGGGGCGAAGTCCATCCGAAAGCTCCTTTCCGGTGCGGCGCAAGTTAGCCGCGCCGCACCGGAAAGGAAAAGACGACCGGGGCCGCCGCCCTCCGCCCTCTTCGCGATAGTGTTAGAGACCTGCTATGAACGTGATCAAAGTCGGCGGCAGCGCCGGCAACAACTACGACGCCCTCTGCGACGACCTGGCCGCGCTCCACGCCCGGGGCGAACGGCTCGTGCTGGTCCACGGCGGCTCCGATGAGACCAACCGGCTCGGCGAGGCCCTGGGCCACCCGCCGCGCTTCGTAACCTCGCCCAGCGGCTATACCAGCCGCTACACCGACCGGCGCACGTTAGAGTTGTTCATGATGGCCACGGGCGGCCTGGTCAACAAGGGCCTGGTCGAACGGCTGCAGGCTCGCGGCTGTAACGCCATCGGCCTGAGCGGGCTGGATGGACGCTTGCTGGAGGGCAAGCGCAAGGCAACCATTCGCATCATCGAGGATGGGCGACAGAAGCTGCTCCGCGATGACTGGACAGGCACGATCGAGCGGGTAAACACGGCGCTCCTGCGGATGCTGCTCGACAACGGCTACCTGCCGGTCGTGGCGCCGCTGGCCTGCTCGGAGGCAGGAGAGGCCCTGAATGTTGATGGGGACCGCGCGGCGGCGGCGATCGCCGCGGCGCTGGGTGCCGAGACGCTGCTGTTGCTCTCGAATGTGCCGGGCCTGCTGCGGGACTTCCCCGACGAGAACAGCTTGATCACCCATATCCCCCACACCGAGATTGAAGCGAACCTGGTTTTTGCCGAGGGCCGCATGCGCAAGAAGATCCTCGGCGCCCAGGAGGCCCTGGAGCAGGGGGTGCGCCGGGTCGTGCTCGGCGACGCGCGCCGCCCCGGGTGCGTCAGCGCCGCCCTGGCCGGCCAGGGGACGGTCATCGCCTGGTCGTAGCGTAGCCCGCCGGGCTGCGCCCGGAGAGCGTCCGGAAAAGAGGCAACATCGATGGGGCGAGCCTCGATCTCCCGCTTGCCCGGTGAGGCCGAAACGTTGCCTGCGCCAATGTTTCCGCCCAGCACCAGCCGCTCCATGCCCCGCCGCCGCAGGCGGAGGTTGCCTCGACCCTGACTCGATGAACCAGACGGTTGCCAATGGGTACGCGCCATCACTATAATGGTTCACAGCGTAGCAATACGCGCCCATTTTTCCCTCCTGATCATTCGTGGCGCAGGCTTGCCCGGGCCGTAGAGGTTAACGATGGGTCTGATCAAGAAAGTTGGCACGAAAGCCTTCAGCGTTCCCCCTGCTGAAAGCGTCTCCGAATCACCGCCCGAGGAGGGAACTCGAACGTTTGCGGGTGGCGCTGCCGCCGACGAGGGCGCCTCCGCGAGCCGCCCCGAGGGTTCCGCCCACGACGGCGCCAGAACCGGCGCCGCGAACACCGGCACAACCGGTGCGCCGCGAAGCCCCGCAGCCATGCCCCTCCTCAGCCCCGGCGCCGTGCTCCAGGGTCGCTACCAGATCGAAGAGGCGATCGGTATTGGCGGAATGAGCCTGGTCTATCGTGGACGGGACCTGCGCTTCAAGGACGTGGTGCGCTACTGCGCGGTCAAAGAAATGGCCCAGAGCGCCCCGGACTCGCATACGCGCCTGCTCAACCTGAAGAACTTCGAACGCGAGGCCGGTCTGCTGGCGACCTTGCAGCATCCGGCCATTCCCAAGGTCTACGACTTCTTCGAGGAAAACGGGCGCGTCTACCTGGTGATGGAACTGGTCAAGGGCAAGGACCTGGAGACGGTCCTTGAAGAAGCTGGCAAGCCCCTCGACGAGGCGCGCGTGGGGCGCTGGGCGGTGCAGATCTGCGACGTGCTGGCCTACCTCCACAACCACAAGCCCCAGCCGATCGTGTTCCGCGACATGAAGCCGTCCAACATCATGGTGCTCGAGGATGACCGCATCGTGCTGATTGACTTCGGCATTGCGCGCACCCTCAATCGCAGCGACCGCAAGGGCACCATGATCGGCACCGAGGGCTACTCGCCACCCGAACAGTACCGCGGTATCGCCGAGCCGGTGGGCGACATCTACGCCCTCGGCGCGACGTTGCACCATCTGCTCACCAACACCGACCCGCGCCTGGAAACGCCCTTCACCTTTCACGAACGGCCGGTGCGGCAGCTCAACCCCGCTGTCTCGCCCGAGATGGAGGCGCTGATCGTCAAGGCGATCGAGTACGATATGGAGGCCCGCTGGCAGAGCGCCGAGGAACTGAAACGGGTCCTGCTGGCCGTTCCAGGCATTGGCGAGACGCCGGCACCCCCCCGCGCCACGGCGCCAGCGGTGATCAAAGGCGCCGCCAGCACCAGCCTGGTCTGGAGCTTTGCCTGTGAAGATGAGGTGCGCTCGTCGCCCTGCGTCGCCGGGGGTATGCTCTTCATCGGCTCGTATGACCACAACCTCTACGCTCTGGACGCGGGGCGCGGCGAGTTCCGCTGGAAGTACGCCACCGAGGCTGGCATCAGTTCCTCCCCGGCGGTCTGGCAGGATAACGTTATTGTCGGTTCTGAAGATGGCGTGGTCTACTGCTGCGATATGCGCCGCGGCGGTCTGCGCTGGACCTTTCGCACCCCTAAACCGGTGCGCTCCTCGCCGCGGATCGAGGATCGCGTGGTGTTCATCGGCTCCGATGACCAGCACGTCTACGCCCTCGATGGGCTGCGCGGAACGCTGATCTGGAAGTACCGCACCTGGAACCCCATCCGCTCATCGGCCTGCATCGCCGGCCAGACGATCTTCATCGGCGGCGATGATGGGCACGTCTATTGCCTCGATGTGCGCAACGGCGGGGTGAAGTGGAAACAGCGCACGCAGATGCCGGTCCGCTCCTCGCCGGCCTTCGGCGAGGGCCTGGTCTACGTCGGCTCGCTCGACCAGAACCTCTACGCCCTGGACGCCGAGGGCGGCTGGCCGGCCTGGCGCTTTCGCACCGGTCATTATGTCAACTCTTCGCCGTGCGTGGTGGGCACCCGCGTCTTCGTTGGCGGCGTGGATGGGTTTTTCTACGCCCTGGATGCCAAAACGGGCCGCCTGGCCTGGAAGTACGAGGTCGGCAGCCAGATCACCTCGTCGCCGCGGGTCGAGGCCGGCCGAGTGTACTTTGGCGCCGTGGACGGCTATGTGTACTGCCTCGATGCCGGTCAGGGCAACCTGATCTGGAAGTTCCCCACCGGCGGCGCGGTGGTCTCGTCCCCGGCCGTCGCCGAAGGTGTTGTGTATATCGGCTCAATGGATCAGAAGGTGTACGCTTTGAAAGCGTAAGTGCTCTGTGAACTACGTTTTTCGGCAACTCCGCCCCCTCCCCAGCCCTCCCCCGCCGGGGGAGCGAGTCCGGCGCCTCCCCCCAACGGGGGGGTAGGGGGCTGGGGGGCGGAAAGGCAAGGAAACTGAGTTCACGAACCAGTAAGTGGCGCATCCGACAAGTCACTTGTCATGCGCGCAGCGAAGCATCTCGGCCGGGACCCTTCACTGCGCTCAGGGTGACATGGAACTCGCCGGATGCACCAGTAAGCGCCGCCTCCGGCGACGTTCCTTCCACCCCTGGTCGGGGAAGAGGGGTTCCGGAATGATGTTAACGTTCCCTGAGCGGTCGGAGTTGCCATGATCCGTTTCCGCAAGCTGTTCTGTCCCGACGACGCCAACCGCCCCACGGGCGGGAGCAATGACCCTCACCCCACCGCTGACCCGCCGCCAGACGAGCCGCCCTGGTGGACCAGCGATGATCCCCCTCCCGCCGAGATCGCCCCGGCCCCTCCTCCCCCGGAGGCGGTTGACGCACCGGAAACACCCTCGGACCCGGCGCAGGCTCCCACCCAACCCTTCCAGCCGCTCCCCGACGCCGGTGAGACCAACCCCGAGCCTTCGACCCACTACCTCGACGCCGACAGCGCCCCCGCGGTGTGCGCGCGGCGCTCCGTTCAGGGCCTGGCCGTCGCCGCGGCCCGCGACGTCGGGCGGGTGCGTGAGAACAACCAGGACAGCAGCTTCGCCATGCTGGCCTCGCTGCCCCGCGAGAACGGCGATGTCTGCGTCGGGCTGTTCATCGTCGCCGACGGCATGGGCGGGCACCAGGGCGGCGAACTGGCCAGCCGGATAGCCGTTCGCACCGTGGTGAACCACGTGCTCAGCCAGCTCATTCTGCCCGCCCTCGACGACAGCGCCACCGAGGCCCTGCAGCCGCTGATGGTCTCGGCGGTGCAGGCCGCCAACCAGGCGATCTGGGACGCGGCGCAGGCCCTGGGCAGCGACATGGGCACCACCTGCACCGCGGCCCTGCTCGTCGGCCATAGCCTCTACATCGCCCACGTGGGCGATAGCCGCGCCTATCTCTTCGAGCCAGGCGGCCTGCGGCCCCTTACGACCGATCATTCGACGGTTGGCCGGCTGATCCAGCTTGGCCAACTCGACCCCCTCGAAGCCCGCGAGCACCCGCTGCGGAACCAGTTGTACCGCACCATCGGGCAGCAGCCGCACGTGCCGGTGGACTTCATCTACCAGCCGGTCGGCCAGAGTTCGCACCTGCTGCTCTGCTCCGACGGCCTGTGGAGCCTGGTTGACGAAGGGGGCATGGAACGGGCCTTGAGCCAGTGCCAGTGGCCCCAGGACGCCTGTGACGAACTGGTCGCCCTGGCCAACCTGGCCGGGGGCGACGATAATATCTCGGCGATCGTCGTAACCCTACCGCGCACGGAGCAGTGACCATGGGCCCAGGCATCTCCCTCCGCGTGACCCTCAGTCGCAGTGTGCTCCCCGCGAGCAGCGAGCCGCAACTGCTCTACGCTCTGCTCGAACTGACGGCCCAGGGCCTGCCGGCGACCCTGCCGAAACTGCCCCTGAACCTCTGCCTGGTGATCGATCGCAGCTCCTCGATGCGCGGCGAACGGCTCCAGCAGGTGAAAGAGGCCGCCGCGCGCATCGTGGACATGCTCGATGCCGACGATTACTTCGCCCTGATCACCTTCAACGACCGGGCCGAGGTGGCCGTTCCAGCGCAGCGGGTCCGCAACCGCAACGACCTGAAGCGCCAGATCGGCATGATCGAGGCCGCTGGAGGCACCGAGATGGCCACCGGTATGGCCCTGGCCCTCCAGGAGATCCAGAAACCGGTGCAGGGCCGCAGTGTCAGCCGCATGCTTCTGCTGACCGATGGGCGCACCTATGGCGACGAGGGCCGCTGCGTCGAGATAGCCCGTCGCGCCCAGAACCGCGGCATCGGCCTGACGGCCCTGGGCATCGGCAACGAGTGGAACGAAGATCTGCTCGAAACCATGACCGCCCATGAGAGCAGCCGCACCCAGTTTATTACCTCGGCTGCCGAGATCGGCGCGATCTTTACCGACGAGGTCAAGCGCATGTCCTCCACCTTCGCGCAGGACATGGCCCTGCGCTGCGAGTTGCGCCCCGGCGCGCTGCTGCGTTCGGTTGATCGGGTGCGCCCGTTCATCGCCAAAGTTCAGGCGCTGGAGGAACGCGAACTGCTCTGGAACGCGCCGCTCGGCGACTGGTCCGGCGCCGATCCGCAGGCCCTGCTGCTCGAAGTGGTGGCGCCACCCCTCGGTATCGGCGACCACCCCCTGCTGCGACTCAACCTGACCTACAACCTCCCCGGCATGAACCTGATGCACCAGCAGGGCGAACTGGTCCTGCGGATCGCCGTGCGCTCCGCCGAGAGCGTCAGTTACGAGGTCGATCCGACGGTCAAACACTGGTTGGAACGGCTGGTGGCCTACCGGCTGCAGGCCAGCGCCTGGCAGGACGTCGCCGACGGCAAGATCGAGGAGGCGACGCGTCGCCTGCAGATGGCCGGCACGCGCCTGTTCGAGGCCGGCGAAACCGAACTGGCGCGCACCGTGCAGGAGGAAGCCACGCGCCTGCTGCGCTCGGGCAACGCCAGCGCCGAAGGCCGCAAGCGCATCAAGTACGGCACGCGCGGGTTGATGGGGCCGGGGGAGGATCGGGCCTGAGGTTTTGGGGTGAAAGGTTGTTCGCCCCTTCAGGTTCAGTGGTCTGTGAAGTTACGTTTCGTGGCGTTTCCGCCCCCCTCCCAGCCTCTCCCCGTTGGGGGGAGGAACCAGACTCCCTCCGCCAGCGGGGGAGGGTTGGGGAAGGGGGCGGGGGTGTAGCGCAAGACGTTGTTTACATTAGAGCCTATCCGGATAACTCCGATAGGAAGGTGGGGAAACCGGGTTTCCCCACGCCCCTCCCTGAAAAGGAATCGGACAACCAGGTTATCCGGATAGGCTCTTAG
>DAOUDA010000073.1:0-23998 GCA_034431835.1 Chloroflexaceae bacterium
CAGCACCTGGCGCACCGCCCCGGGGTGGCCAGGGCCGTGCCCCCCAGCCTCGAGCAGGTGCCTGGCGCCCTGGAGGAGGCGCTGCGGGAGGTCTTGGAATGCCGAAAACCCCTTCTCCCTCAAAAACCCTGCACCTGAGAGGGGTCAGAGAGGGGGCGACGCCCCCCGGGAACGGACGCAGCGCGCCACCCCAACCCGGTCGCGCGTTGCGCACGGTAGGGATCACGCAGTTTCGTCGCACCCCTGGCGGCGTGCGGGCAGGCTACGCCTCCCCACAACCCCCGTTCCGCTCGGGGCAGACGCGCGCCCCGGCGAACCCGGACCCGTCTGCCGCCGCGGGTGGAACCAGACGATCGCGGAGGACCGCGCCCCTCCTTCGATCGGTGAACCGGATGGCCGCGCGGCGAAACCCTGTCATATGCCACACGCAGCCGGTGTTACAATGGATGAAGAGACGTAGAAGGGGAACGGGGAAACCTGGTTGCCGTGTTCCCCTGGGAGAGCGCGGCCCCGCCAGACCTGCCCGGCGGGCAGGTGAGATGGGGAAATCCGGTTTCCCCATCTCCCCACGATGTATAAGGGTGTTTCCGGAAGGGCACGGCCCTTCCAAACCTTGCCATCGACGGCCAGTTTTCAGATCAGCGAGGAAGTGCCGTGACAACAACGCGCCCCGGCTTGCCCTATCCCCTTGGGGCCACGTGGGACGGATCGGGTGTCAATTTCGCTCTCTTCTCCGAATATGCGACCGCGGTTGAACTCTGTCTCTTCGACTCGCCCGACGCGCCGCGCGAGGCGGTGCGCGTGCCGCTCACCACGCAGACCGACCTCGTCTGGCACATCTACATCCCCCATCTGCGGCCCGGCCAGCTCTACGGCTACCGCGTCCACGGCCCCTACGAGCCTGCCCATGGCCACCGTTTCAACCCGCACAAACTGCTGATCGACCCCTACGCCAGGGCGCTCCACGGCGACATTCGCTGGCACGATGCGGCCTTTGGCTACACCATTTTGCACCCCGACGAAGATTGCTCCTACGACGAGCGCGACAGCGCGCCCTACGTGCCGCGCTGCGTGGTGATTGACCCGACCTTCGATTGGAGCGGCGACGAGCGTCCCGATCGCCCGCTCCACGACAGCATCATCTACGAGGCCCACGTCAAGGGCCTGACCATGCTCCACCCCGAGATCCCCGACGAGATCCGCGGCACGTACAGCGCCGTGGCCCATCCGGCGATCATCAGCTACCTGCTGGAACTGGGGGTCACCGCGATCGAGTTGCTGCCGGTGCACCAGTTTACCAATGACCGGCTGCTGATGGAGAAAGGGCTGAGCAACTACTGGGGGTACAATACGATCAACTTTTTTGCCCCCGCCACCCAGTATTCCCGTTGCGCTCATCCTGGCGACCAGGTGCGCGAATTCAAGCAGATGGTCAAGGCCCTGCACGCCGCCGGTATCGAGGTCATCCTCGATGTGGTCTACAACCATACGGCCGAGGGCAACCACATGGGGCCGACGCTCTCGTTCCGCGGGATCGACAATGCCGCCTACTACCGTCTGGTTCCCGGCAACGAGCGTTACTACATGGACTACACCGGCACCGGCAATACCCTGAACATCGTCCACCCGCGGGTGCTGCAACTGGTGATGGACAGCCTGCGTTACTGGGTGAGCGAAATGCACGTGGACGGCTTTCGCTTCGACCTGGCGGCGGCGCTCATGCGCGGCCTCTACGAGGGCGACCAGCTTTCTTCGTTCCTGGATACCATACAGCAGGACCCGCTGCTGGCCCAGGTGAAGCTCATCGCCGAGCCGTGGGACGTGGGCCCCGGGGGCTACCAGGTGGGCAACTTCCCGGTGAACTGGGCCGAGTGGAACGGCAAGTACCGCGATACGGTGCGCCGCTTCTGGAAGGGCGACGAGAGCCAGGTGGCCGAACTGGCCTACCGCCTCAGCGGCTCCTCCGACCTCTACCAGCAGAGCGGGCGCAGCCCCCACGCGTCGATCAACTTCATCACCGCCCACGACGGCTTCACCCTGCGCGACCTGGTGAGCTACAACGAGAAGCATAACGAGGCCAACGGCGAGAACAACAACGACGGCGAGAGCCACAACAACTCCTGGAACTGCGGCGTCGAAGGCCCCACCGACGACCCGGAGATCAACGCCCTGCGCCTGCGGCAGCAGCGCAACCTCATGGCCACGCTGTTGCTCTCCCAGGGCGTGCCGATGATCCTCCACGGCGACGAGTGCGGGCGCACCCAGGGCGGCAACAACAATGTGTATTGCCAGGACAACCCCGTGGCCTGGATGCGCTGGGATCTGGACGCCGACGGCCGGGCGCTGCTGGAGTGGACCAGGCGCCTGATCGCCATGCGCAAGGCCCACCCCGTGCTGCACCGCGCCACCTTCTTCCAGGGGCGCGAGATCCACGGCGCGGGGGTGCGCGACATCGAGTGGTACCGCCCGGATGGCCAGCAGATGGACGATGATGACTGGAACAATGGCATGGTGCGCTGCGTGGGGCTGTTGCTCAACGGGCAGTTGATGGAAGAGTTCGACGCCCAGGGCCACCTGCTGCGCGACGATGTGCTGCTGCTGCTCTTCAATGCCTACCACGAGCCCCTGGCCTTCGTCCTCCCCGGCGTGGACGGCGGCCCCCCGTGGACGCTGCTGCTGGACAGCGGCGCCCCCGAGGGGCGCGATGACCTGCCGCCGTTGCCGCCGGGCGGTGCGTACCCGCTGCAGGGCCGCTCGGTGGCGGTGCTGAGCCAGGACGGGGCGGCCTGGGCGGCGCGCTACGGCCGGGTGGAAACCGCCGCGCCCCCCGCTACCGCGCCCTTCCTGGGGGGGCCGCCCCCCGAGGCGCGCACGGTGGTGGGCAACCTTATCACCATCGCCGCCTTTCCCAGCCCGCAACTGGACAACCGCCGCGATATCGGCGTCTATCTGCCCCCTGGCTACGATGAGGGCATGCGGCGCTACCCGGTGCTCTACATGCACGATGGGCAGAACCTCTTCGACGCGAGCACCAGCTATGCCGGGGTGGAGTGGCAGGTGGACGAGACGATGGAGGCCCTGGCGGGCCAGGGCCTCGAGGCGATTGTAGTGGGCATCGCCAACATGGGCGAGCGGCGCATGGTCGAGTACAGTCCCTTCGCCGGCCCCGAGAACGGCGTGGGCCTGGGTGAAGCCTACCTGGCCTTCATCACCGACACGCTCAAACCGCACATTGACCGGAGCTTCCGTACCCGGCCCGAGCCGGAGCACACGGCGATCATCGGTTCATCCCTCGGCGGCCTGATCAGCCTCTACGCCCTCTTTCACCGGCCCGATGTGTTCGGCATGGCCGGGGCCCTCAGCCCGTCGCTCTGGTTCGCCAACGGGGCCATCTTCACCTACCTGGCGGCCACCAACCGCGCGCCGGGGCGGATCTATCTCGACGTGGGCACGGGCGAGCAGCCGGAGATGCAAAAAACCGCCCGGCGGCTACGGCGCCTGCTTCTGGCGCGCGGCTACGACCGCGAGCGTCTGCGCTACCTCGAAGTGAAGGATGCCCGCCATACCGAGGCTGACTGGGCCGCCCGCTTCCCTGCCGTGGTGACCTGGCTGTTGACGGGGGCGATCGCCGGGCGCACGTAGCGCGCGGGTGTGACGAAACGTTTTGCATGACCCCTACCGCGCGAAGCGGACCGGGTTTCGGGAGCGTGCGGCGGCCGTTCCCGGCGGACGCCGCCCCGCCCCCTCCCTGACCCTCCCCCGCTGGGGGAGGGAACCGCGCGCCTCTCCCCAGCGGGGGGAGGCCGGGGGGGCGCCCCGCGGCGCCGCGCCCCGCGCCGCGGGGCAAACCGGCAACCTGCACCACACGCGAACCAGCAGGACGCTTGCCGGGTTCCGGGGCGCCGGGCGCCCCCATGCTGCAGAACGTTTCGTCACACCCCCCCGAACCCGCTGCCGGAGGCGGACGTCGCAGCGATCCCGGGTTTCGCCGTACCCTGGCGCAAGACGGCGTATAATAGCAAGCGTTCACGCACAGAAGGGAGCCACACCATGGCGACACAGCAAACCGGGTTGGGCGCGTCGGGCCGGCGCACGGCCATCCTCGTGGCGGGCGACATTGTCGCCTTACTCGTGTTCGCCGCCATTGGGCGGCGCAGCCACGGCGAGGCCGCGGGTCCAGGGGCCATACTGGAGGTGGCGCGCACGGCTGCGCCGTTCATCCTCGGCTGGCTGATCGCCGCGAGTCTGGCCGGGGCCTACGCTCCGGCTCGCACGCGGGGGCCTGGCGCCATGCTGCTCACCACCCTGATCGGCTGGACGGGCGGGCTGATCCTCGGGGCGGTCTTCCGCGCAATCTTGATCGGGCGCTTCAGCCCTATCTCATTTTACGTCATCACATTTCTTGTGGCACTGGTGATCCTGGGCGGCTGGCGGGGGGTGTTTGCCTTTGTTGAGGAGCGCCGCACGGCGTAAGGACCGGCGGGGAACGCGGGAAGATCGGCTTTCTCCCCCTGAACCGCCGAAAGGGCGGGCCTGGGAGTCCTCAGGTGTAGGGTTTTTGGGCCGATCCTCGCGTCACATTCGCCATCTGGGGCAGGGGGGGTGAGGACCGCAAGCGCACTGGAATGCCGAAACCCCTTCTCGCTCGAAAAACCCTACACCTGAGAGGGCGAAGCATTCCGCTGCGCGAGGTGCGGCGTAACCGGGTTTCGCCGTGCGTGTCACCGGATGGTTGCCGCCGCCTCGTACACCTGCTGACCGCCAACAAATACTCGCGCGGTGTAAAGGCCGGCAGGCAGGGGCAGACGTCCGAAGTCGCATGTCCCGGCGGTCGTGACGCAATAGGCGATGGTATAGCGGAAGTCGTTACTGGTGACCTGACGGTCGTTGCCCGCGAGCGTCTCACCGTCGGGGAAGGTCAGGTCAAGGCGCAGCGTGCGTCCGGCATACCCTTGCAGTCGCGCCGACACCCAGAGCAGGTCGAGACCCGCGGCAAAGTCAGTTCCGGGGTCGATGAGTTCACCGGTGTTGCGGTTGATGGCGGAGGCGAACGTTACGCCGACGAGTGGCTGGCGAGCGAGGAAGGGCAGGTACACCCGGGTTGAGTCATCCTGGGAACGGGCGGGCGCGATGAACGCCAGCGGCAGGATGAGCAACAGCAGCGCGCTTATGCGGTAGTAATGTGCCACACGGCCTCTCCCGGGTCACGCTAGAAAACCACCCACGATTATAGCATAGCAGGCCTGGCCCTACCAGGTCCGCGTCAGATGCAACGTCTTTGGGGCGAGGCCCGAACTCCGATGGGGCGGTGTAGCCGCCCCACGCCCCGCCGGGAGAGGCGGTGGTTGCATCCGTCTTGCGTATCATCTCACTGTGAGATACAGAACTGGTGTTTTCCGGTATGATCGCCACGGGCGGCGCGTGGCGCGCCGCGTTGTTGTGCGAGAGAGAGTATGGTGCAACAGGAACTGGCCTATCGCATCCACGGCGGCGAGCCCGTGGTGGGGCAAATTACGTGCCTGGGAGCCAAAAACTTTGCCACCAAGGCCATGGTGGCCGCGCTGCTTGCCGACTCACCGTCCGAGTTGTTCAACTGCCCACCGATTGGCGACGTGGCGATTACCCGCGCCATGATCGAAGCCATCGGCGCCACGGTGCAGGCGGTGGAAGGGTGGCTGCGGATTGACCCGCGAGGCATCCACACCTCGCGCGTTCCTATTCCAGACTCGGGCAGCAACCGGGTGCCGATCCTGCTGCTAGGCGCATTGCTCCACCGTTTCGAAGAGGTTGCCGTGCCCGTCGTCGGCGGCTGCCGCATCGGTGAGCGTCCGGTAGATTTCCACCTGATGGCGATCGAGCGCTTCGGCGGCGAGGTGAGCGCGACTGGCGAGGGCTACGTGGCCCGCCGGCGCGGGCGGCTGAAAGGCGCGGTGGTGGAGTTGCCCTACCCCAGTGTCGGAGCGACCGAGACGTGTCTGTTCCTCAGCGTTCTGGCGCGGGGACGCTCGGTGATCGCCAACGCGGCGATCGAACCGGAGATCATCGAACTGATCACCATGCTGCGGGCGATGGGGGCGGTGATCTTCACCTCGGCGGGCCGCGAGATCCGCATCGAGGGCGTTGAGCGCCTGGGCGGTACGCGCATGCCCATCCTGGGTGACCGGATCGAGGCGGCCTCGTGGGCCTGTCTTGCGGGCGCCTCTGACGGTGACATTACCGTGCGGGGGATCAACCCGAACATTCTCGGCAATTTCCTGGCCCACTTCCAGCAGGTGGGGGGCGGGTTCGAATTGCTCGACGCCGAGACCGTGCGCTTCTTTCGCCGCGTGCGTCTCTCGCCCGCGGTGGTGGAGACCGATGTCTACCCCGGCTTTTCCACCGACTGGCAGCAACCCTTCGCGGTGATGCTCACCCAGGCCCACGGAATCTCGATCATCCATGAGACTGTCTACGAGAACCGCTTTGGCTACCTGAAGGCCCTGAACCAGCTTGGCGCCAACACCCAGTTAACCACCAGTTGCCTCGGGGGCCTGCCCTGTCGCTACCGCGATCACAACCACGAACATAGCGCCATCATCGTCGGGCCGACCCCGCTGCGGGCCGACGGCAACATCATCACCATTCCCGACCTGCGGGCCGGTCTGGCCTACATCATCGCCGCGGCGATCGCCCGGGGCGTCTCGATCATTCGTGGCGTTCATCTGCTGGAGCGCGGCTACGGCGACGTGGTTCCCCGACTGTCGCAGATGAACCTGCGTATCGAGCGCGTGCCTGTCGCGACGGTGTTGTGAGTTGGAGGGGGAAGGGGAGACCGCTCAGGTGGAGGGTTTTTCGAGCGAGAAGGGGTTTTTGGCATTCCAGTGCGCTTGCGATCCTCACCCCCTGTCCCTCTCCACCGTAGGTGGAGAGGGGGGAGTTGGGCGTCCCAATGCCCCAGATGGCGAATGTGACGCGAGGATTTGCCGGAAAACCCTACACCTGAGAACCGGCGGTGGGAGGTGTGGAGGCAATGGGGTTGCCCCGTTTCACCTATAGCGTTTCTCGAAACGATTGATCTGTCATGACGGTGGCGCGAGTGCAGCGAGCCACACCGCTCAGTGGCCTCAGCGGATCAGGCATTCCGGTCAGTGCTCTATTCCTGCCCCAGGCGACCGGAGGGGGTCAGGAGATTGCGCGCGCGCAGCCAATCGCTCAGGGCGTAGGGCAGATAGACGAGCAGGAAGGCGAGGAGACTGAGCGCCACGAGGGGAACGATGTACCAGGGCCAGGGGCCGAGGTGGTCGATCAACGAGGGAAACTCCGGCGTGCGGGCGATGAAGAGGTAGTTCCCGCCCGTGAGCCAGTTGACCAGGGCCACGACCAGGGCGAAGAGGGCGGTGAAGATCGCCACGCGGCCGATCGAGCCCCAGGTGGGGCGGTAGCGCCAGGCGCCGGCGGCGAAGACCACGGCCCAGAGAACGACCCCGTGGGAGGTCCAGAAGATCCAGTAGATGAAGTGCGGGAAATTGAAGCCGCTGGCAGTGAGGTCGGGGGTGATCAGGGCCTGCGTGCCGCCAGCGAAGCCCCAGAAGTAGAGAACCTCGTAGAGGCGGTAGTTGCGGGTGGCGAGCATCAGCGCCGACAGAGGCACCGAGAAGGTGCAGAGGTGCAGGGGGAGAGAGTAGGTCAGGCTCCAGATCCCATTGGCGAGTTGCCACAGGTCCCAGCCGATCCAGTTGGCGCAGGCAAAGAGTGCCAGTCCCCAGCGCAGGCGTTCCTGCCCCGTTGAACCCAGGCGCGGTGTGAACAGGCCAAGCAGCGCACAGATCAGGACAATCGCGGCCAGGGGGAGCAGGTGCGCCAGTGAGAACAGGGTAAAGGGCGGGCCGTCGAAGTACAGGCCGAAGAGGGCGGAGCGCATAGGCGCATATCTTCCGGTGCGCGGCGGACGGTCGGGCGTGGAGCGGACCTGTGGCGACCCGCCGGGAGGACGGTGTCAGGCGCGGGCGGGTGCGCTAACGCACCCGCCCGTTATCGACTAACCCTCCCGCTGCATCGTCCCATCGGGGAGCCAGCGAATCCGCACCCCATCAACATCGGTCCAGATCTCCTCCTCTTCTTCCTCCTCTTCCTCACGCACGAGGACCGGGCCGTACCCTTGCGACCACTGGATGAGTTCGTCGATCGTGTACCAGCCGGACTGGTACTGGACCTGGTCGGTAGGGTTCAGCCAGAACCGGATCTGACCGTCCATCCACTGCCAGCGCTCGAGTGAGCGCCAATGCTTGCCCTGGTCGTTGAGCACCGCCTTGAGTTCCTCCAGCATCCGGAGCAGTTCGGGCAACGTATGCCGGTTGCTGTAGCGCAGCCGCAACAGACGCTGGTTCACGGCGTCGCGCAGCCGTTCTAACTCTTCGATGCTCATGGCCTCAATGTCGATGTCGGTCACAGCAGGCGTCCTTTCTGTGGGTGCCGGTTCAGCCGGGCTGCTGCGACGCCGGGTGCGATGCTGGGGAGAATGTCGGCTGATCCGCTCCGGTACCCAATCCAGAGCTTCGCGATGAGTGCCGGTGGGCGCGTACCGCGGTGTACGTTGTTCGCCGCGTCACGACATCTCGTATACCTATCATACCGCAAGTCTGTTACAAACGGCATACACAGAAGCTGAGATCTCTGTCATTTTTGTTCATCTCTGTCAATAGAACGATAACTGGAGGTGGTATTTCGTTCACGGAAGGTTGGCGCTCCACCGAGACCTTGTCACGGCGGGGGAGCAGGGGCCGGGGGCCCCCTCAAGATTCCCTGGCCCGGCGCGGCTTCGCCGCGCCAGACGAGGGGCCTTCCAGGGGGCCGCGTCCACCCGAGTTTCCCCACAGATGGGAAATCACAACCCGGCGTGAGGGCGCCGTTGCGCCACGTACCCTCCATGTATGGTAAAATAAAAATTAGGAAACTCGCATACGTGTACGGATCTCGCGCCCGCGCCAACGACGCCGCGACCTAGTCGCCGATCCGGGTATGCGCGTCGTGCCCGGCGCCTATCTACGCTGCGCCTCATCACGGCTTCCTGTGCGCGGTAGCGCCATACCCGCGGCGGAAGGATCAGGTCCTGTGCTGATTGTGAACCGTGTGAACGAGCGCACCGAGGACGTGTGCCGTGAACCGCTCCTGGAAGAGCGCCGCTGCCAGGGTAGGGTGCGGCCGCGCCGTCTGGCCGGGCTGCTTGTGCTCGGCTACGCCATCCTCGCGCTGCTCCGGTTGCTGTTGAGTTTTCCCCTCCTGCACCCCTCTGCCGTGCAGACCCACGTGCTCCAGGAACTCGCGTTTGTGAGTGTCACGGGGGGCCTGTTATTTGCTGCCGCGACAAGAATGATTGCCGTTGTCGTCGAGCGTGAGCGGCGGGTCGTTGCGCAACTGGAGGTCCAGCGGCAGGCGCTCGAACGCGCCAACCGCGCGCTGCGGGCCTTTTCGGAGGCCACCCTGACCGGTTGGTCGCGGGTGCTTGATCTCCGCGATCATGAGACGGAGGAACATAGCGCCCGCGTCACCGCGCTGACGGTGCGTCTGGCGCGGGCGCTGGGCATCGACGGCGAGGAGTTGGAGCATATCCGCCAGGGGGCGATGTTGCACGATATTGGCAAGATCGGGGTTCCCGACGCCATTTTGCGCAAGGCGGGCGCCCTCGCCGAGGAGGAGTGGGCGGTGATGCGCCGGCATCCTGAGCTGGCCTACGATCTCCTGGCGCCGATCGGCTTCTCGCGCCCCGTGCTGGACATTGCCTATTACCACCACGAACGCTGGAACGGCACCGGGTACCCCCTGGGTCTGGCCGGGGAGCAGATCCCCCTGGCGGCGCGCATCTTTTCCGTGGTGGATGTGTGGGACGCGCTGCGCTCCGACCGGCCCTACCGCCGGGCCTGGTCGCAGGAACGGGCCTTGCGCTACCTCAAGGCTCACGCTGGCACCCTCTTCGACCCGGAAGTGGTGCGGGTCTTCTGCGCGCTGATCGAGGCGGAGTGCCCGGAGTCGCGTGCCTTCCGTCGCCGCGTGGCGTGAGTAGGGGCGAAGCGCTGCTGTGCCAGTGCTTCGCCCCTACGTGACAGGGGCGAACCGTCGGAAGCGGCGCATTGGCCGTGGCGCCTGGCGGGCGTGCAGTTGTTCAAGCTGGCGCAGGTCGATCAACACGGCCACCTCGTCGCCGGCCTGCAGCCGTGTCTCCAGCGTTACCTTCACGTGTTCCTCGGCCCGCCGCAGCGCCAGCACCAGCACGTGTTGTTGCTGGCGGAGTTCGGCCACCGTGCGTCCTTCCAGGCGGTCGCCTGGCTCGACGCGCAGCGCCGTGGTGGAGTAGATCTGCTCGGCGACTTCGATGGCGTAGTCAACGCCCTGCACCACCGCAGCGGCGCTGAGGGTGGGCGCGGCCAGGGCCGGCACGCTGAAGGTGGTGTGCGCCCCGAAGAGCGTTTCGAGGCGTTCGGCCAGATCTTCGTTGTATACTCGCAACACCAGGTCAATGTCGGGCGCCAGGCGTCGGGCCGCCAGGCCGATCTGCATGTTGGTCAGATCGTCGCCGGTGGCGGCAATCACCGCGCAGGCGCGTTCGATCCCTGCATGCTTCAGCACCGTTCCCAGGCGGGCGTCACCCTGGTAGAGGTCGGCGACCAGGCCGCGCACATCCTCAACCAGTTCGCGGTCGGTGTCTGAGTGCTGGTAGACGAGGACGACGCGCGGGCGGGGGCGCATCAGTGACAGGGCGCGTACCACGCGGAAGCCGATGCGCCCGAGTCCGCAGACGATCACCGTGTCGAAAGCCCGCTCGGCCCCGGGAAGGGGCGTGAGGCTGAAGCTGCGTAGCCCGACGATGGGTTGCCGGTGGTCGAGAACGCTCTGGTCGAAGAGCCGCACTCGCTCGAGCTGGTCGAGGGGGCCGAGCAGGGCGACCTGGTCGCCGTACTCGATGCGCCGTGGGGAGCGATGGTTCGAGGCGCCGTTGCGACGTGACGGGCCGCCTCTGACATGGTGCAATATACGCACCTCGAAGCGTTCCTCGAGCTCCTCAGGTGGGCCGACGAACTCGCTGCCCGGCACGATCTGCTGCTGCAACACCCCCAGGAAGCGCGGCGCGCCGTCGGCGTGGTTAAACTGGGGCGGCAGGGGCAGCACATGGGCAATCGAGCGTCCCAGGGCCGCGGCGGCCAGCGTGGGAGCGGCCAGCGCCGAGGCGCTGAACACGCTGTTGTGCCCGAAGGTTTGCTCCAGGTTCAGGTCAAGTTCGTCGTTGAAGATCCGCAACACGACGGGAATGCCGGGGCGCAGGCGGCGGGCGGAGAGGCCGATCTCGACGTTGGCCAGGTCGTCGTTGAGACCGGCGATGACGCTGCGGGCCCGGGTGATGCCGGCGTTGCGCAACACCTCGCGGCTGCGGGCGTCGCCGTGGATCACCGGCACGCTGAGGGCCAGGGTGGCTTCGAGGAACTCGCTGTTCCAGTCCCGCTCGATGGCCACCACCTCGTAGCCAGCTTCGAGCAACTCGCGGATGACGCGGTACGTGACGCTGCCAAGGCCGCACACCACCACGTGGTTGCGGTAGGTGCGCGCCAGGGATATTTGCCAGCCCTCGCGACGACTGCCCTTGTCGAGCACGAAACGCCCGAAGTTGAGAATACCTTGAAACAGCAGGGCCAGGCCAAGCAGCGGCGTGACAAAAAACAGCAGATCGCCGAGCACATCGCCGTCGGGGATGGGAAGGTCGGTCTCCAGCGCCATCATGCGCAGGGTTTCGTAGAGCGCGGAGAGGACTGTAAACCGGCGTAGCCCGGCGGCGGCGTGGTCGTAGAAGAAGAGGAGATAGGTGACGTTAACGAGGGCCAGGATGCCGAAGCCGATCAGCGTGACGCGGGCCTCGCGGGCCAGCACGTACACATCGTAGATGCTCGCCGCGACCAGGCGCCAGAATGGCTCCCGCCGGCGCAACAGGCGTTGCAGACGGGCCTCGCTGCTGCTGATGGGGTCGTACTCACGGTTCTGCATTGCGCCGACCATTGGTGACAGGACCCGCGGGGCAGCCCGGTCGCCCCGCATCGCTCGCTGCGGCAGGGGTTCGGCGAAACCCCGCAGTGCGCGGCCCTCGCGGACCCTCCCGTCCGAGAACCTGGTGGAGCACCAGGGCCAGGGTAACGTGGGCAAGCCCCAGACTCCGTATGGTTGGTTGGTTCTGGCGGCGTCGCTGCCAGGACCAACCAACCATGACCCTATCGGGCGGTGTAGCTGCCCCTACGCCCGCCAGAGGCGGACGTTGCCTCGGCCCTGTTGGATACACCACCTGATCGTTCACTGTAGAGTTATACCATGGCAAACGAACCGATCAGCGCAATTATCCTGGCGGGAGGCGCCAGCCGGCGGCTTGGGGTTGACAAGCGCCGCCTGCGGCTCTGGGGTGAGCACGGCCCGACACTTCTGGAGCGTACCCTGGCCGTGGCCAGCGAGGTATGCGATGAGACGCTGGTGGTGCTGAACGATCCCGAGTTGTGGCCGGCGTTGCCGGCGCGGCTGGCGCGCGACGCCTATCCCGGCGCCGGTCCGCTCGGAGGCGTCTACACTGGCCTGCTGGCCTGCGCGAACCCCTTCGCGCTGGTGCTGGCCTGCGATATGCCCTTCCTGAGTCGCGCATTACTGGCGGCCATGCTCGCCTTCCCGCGCGACTACGACGTGCTGGCGCCGCGGGCACGCGCTCCCCGCGCCACGCGCAACGATCTGGGCCTCGAGCCGCTGCACGCGATCTATCGCCGCGCCTGTCTGCCGGTGATCCATGAGGCGCTGGAGGCCGGCGAACGGCAGATGACGGCGTGCTTTCCGCGGGTGCGCGTCCGCGTGCTGGAACGGGCCGAATACGCCGCCTATGATCCCGATGGTCTGGCCCTGTTCAGTCTGAACACCCCCGAGCAGCTCGAGCAGGCGCGGCGGAGGATCGCGGCGATCTCAGGGCACTGACGGGAATGATTGAGGATGACGTAGCTGGATCCATTTGCTACGGTGTGGCCCGCACACCTCCCCCCTCCCCACCTCCCCACCTCCACACCTCCATACCAGCCTCACGGCGCCGGCAGCGACCAGAGCAAGGTTGCCCCGCTCCGGTCGCCGGAGGCGAGCAGGGCGCCGTCGGGGGCGAAGCCCACGCACCATACCGAATCAGTGTGACCTTCCAGGATGCCCGCCGGCGCGCCGCTGTCGGCGCGCCACAACCGGACGGTCCGGTCGCGGGAGGACGTCGCCAGCATCTGCCCGTCGGGGGCGAAGGCCACCCCGGTGACGGGCAGGGTGTGCCCGGTAAGTGAGTGCAGCAGCCGACCGCCCGAGGTCTCCCACACCCGCGCTTCACTTCTGCCGCTCGCGTTTGGGGCCGTGAAGTCATAACTGGCGGCGATGCGCCGGCCGTCCGGCGAGAAGGCCAGGCCGGTAACGAGCGGGATGTTGCTCGCCGCGGGCGCGGGTAATCTGCGTAACGGCGCGGCGTCGCGCACCTGCCACAGTTGTACGTTCCCGCCCTCACTGGCGCTGGCCAGGGTTTCGCCGTCGGGAGCGAAGGCGACGGCCCGTATGGCATTCAACTTCGGCCCCGGTTTCCCCAGGACGCGCAACAGGGCGCCGTCACTGACGCGCCAGAGCCGCACGGCGCCGTCATTCGCCGCGGTGGCGAGGGTCCGCCCGTCGGGCGCAAACGCAACGTCGTTGACCTCCCAGATATGTTCACCCAGGGTCTGAAGAAGCAGTCCATCACGCGCGCGCCAGAGCCGCGCGGTGCGATCGGAGGCGCCCGAGGCCAGCAGTTGCCCGTCGGGTGAGAAGGCAATGCTGGTTACATACCCCGTATGTCCCTCCAGGGTGCGTAGCGGGGTGCGATCGCCAACGCGCCATAGCTTGATCTGCCCGCTCTGAGTGGCGGTGGCCAGCAGCGCCCCATCAGGGGAGAAGGCCACGTCAAGCACGGCGTCCGAGAAGGCGCCGAGGTTGTCCAGCAGGCGCCCGTCGCTGATCCGCCATTGGCGCGCGGTCTGGTCCAGCGAGGCCGAGAGCAGCGTGGCGCCGTCTGGAGCGAAGGCCACGGCGGTCACCGAGTGCGTGTGGCCTTCCAGGGTCCGCAGCAGCGCGCCGTCGTCCGGGCGCCAGAGGCGGATGGTATGGTCGAAGGAACTGCTGGCCAGGGTCCGGCCGTCGGGTGCGAAGGCGACGGCGGTGACATAGGCGGCATGACCGGCCAGGGTCCGCAGCCGGGCGCCGTCGCTCAGGCGCCAGAGGTACACGCTCTGGTCGAAGGAGCCGGCGGCCAGGGTCCGGCCATCGGGGGCGAAGCCGAGGCCCATAAAGCCGCGCTGGTCACCGGCCAGCCTGCCCGCCAGCGTGCCGTCGCTCACCCGCCAGAGGGGGATGAACGGCTCGTTTCCGGCGGCTGCAAGCAACGCACCGTCGGGTGTGAAGGCCACGTCAAAGACCCGTGGATGGGTGAAGGAGAAGCGCAAGGCGCCATCGCTCACGCGCCACAGCTTTACACTGTCGTCGTGCCCGCCCGAGGCAAGCAGTTGTCCATCAGGGGAAAATGCCAGCCCGTAGATGGACGAGTTGTGCGCATCGAACGTGCCGATCTCTGCGCCATCGGCGACTTGCCAGAGCCGGATCGCGATCTTGACCCTCGAGGTCTCCATTTGAACACCGCCGCGCTCCTCGCGATCCGTAGTGCGCCCGACGAACACCCCCGCGGCGAGAAGGCGCCCGTCGGGCGAGAAGGCCACCCGCTCAACCCCCTCGGCGGGGGCCAGCACCCGCACGAACTGCCTCGCGCTTAGGTCGTAGAGGGCGATCCCCAGGCTGGTGGCAAAAGCGGCGAGCGTGCCATCGGGGGAGACGGCCAGTGTTTTGAGCGTGCCTTCGCCCAGGCGCGCCATGGGTCCGCGGATGGGCGCCGTGGGCGCGGCGCCCGACGACCGGTTGCCGGGCAGCAGCCCGCCGCAGGCCGAGGTCAACGCGGCCAGCGTCAGGGTGGTCAGGATGCTGATGAGACGTTGCCGGGTCATCATATCAACGGAACTACCTCCTTGGCGAAGATGTGCAGCGGGGTATGGTCGTAGGCCACACGGGGGAAGTAGGTGATAAAGTAGGTCGCTCCGGCCTCTTTCAGCGCGTTCAGGCGTTCGGCGACCTGCTGCGGCGCGCCGACGATGAAATTGCGCCGGGTCTGCTCCAGGCTCCAGTTGTAGAGGGCGCGCACCGGCGCGGTGGCCTGCTCTTCGTTCTGGCCAGGGCCGACGAAAATGATGTTGACGTTGGTTGACTTGATGATCGCGTCGTAGTCGCGGCCCAGGGCCTCGCAGTGGGCGCGCAGCACGTCGCACTTGCGCCGGAACTCCTCGGGGCTGCCCATGAAGTTTGCGGCGTTGCCGTACTGCGCGACGAGCTTCAGGGTGACCTGCTCGCCGCCGCCGGCGATCCACAGCGAAGGATGCGGCTGGCGCACCCCTTTGGGCTGGTTGATCGCGCCGCGAATATGGAAGTATTCGCCCTCGAAGGTCGGCGTCTCCTCGGTCCACATTTTGACCATAATCTGGGTCGCTTCGCGGAAGGCGCGCATGCGGTCGCGCCGTTCGGGGAAGCCGTAGCCGTAGGCGCGCCACTCGTGCTCGTACCAGCCGGCGCCGATACCACAGTAGAGTCGCCCGTGGCTCAACACGTCCACCGTGGAGGCGATCTTGGCGGCCAGGGCAGGGTTGCGGTAGCCAATGCAGGTGCACATCTGGCCGACCCTGACCCGCTGCGTGTCGCGGGCCAGCGCGGCGGTGATCGTCCATGCCTCGAAGACGGCTTCCTGTTCGATGCTCGGCACGGTGTGGAAGTGGTCGTAGACCCAGATCGAGTCGTAGGCCGGGATGGCGTCCACGGTCCGGGCAACGCGGGTCATGGCCTCGTATTTTTCGACCGGATCGGCGATCTCCACCAGATCCAGCCGCCAACCCTGGGGTACGAAGGCGCCGAATTGGATGCTCATGGAACTCCTCGGTGGTGCTGAAGTTGGTCCTCACCCTCCCCCTGGCCCCCTCTCAGGTGTAGGGTTTTTCGAGTGAGAAGGGGTTTTCGGCATTCCGATGCGCTTGCGATCCTCACCCCCCTGCGCTCCTCTCCACCTGCGATGGAGAGGGGGGAGTTGGGCGTCCCAATGCCCCGGACAACGAATGTGACGCGAGGATGTGCCGGAAAACCCTGCACCTGAGAACACCCTCCCCCTGGCCCCCTCCCTCTCCACCGCAGGTGGAGAGGGAGGGGGGCGCCGAGCGCAGCGAGGCGGGGGAGGGTGAGGACCAGAGGGGCTGTTCTGCTTCTACCGTGAACATCGGAAACCCCTGGCTCCCGCCACGCGCCCATTGTACCCTATGGTCCCCGGCGCGCTATAATGGCGGTGCGGCCCATCCGTAACCGATGGAGGAGCCAGATGACCGAATCGATGCCCTTGCTCACCACTCGACCGGAGTGGCAGGCGCTGCAGGCCCATTTCGCGGCCCTGCGCCCCCTGCACCTCCGGGATCTCTTCGCCCAGGACCCGGAGCGTGGCGCGCGCCTGGCCGCTGAAGCCGCCGGGCTGTACTTCGACTACAGTAAGCACCGCATCACCGATGAGACCCTGGCCCTGCTGATCGCCCTGGCGCGGGCCTGCGACCTCGAAGCGCGGATCGAGGCCATGTTCAGCGGCCAGAAGATCAACGCCACGGAAGGGCGCGCCGTGTTGCACGTGGCCCTGCGCGCCCCCCGCGACGCGACCATCGTGGTGGACGGCGCGAATGTCGTGCCGGAGGTCCACGCCGTGCTCGACCGCATGGCCGTCTTTGCCGAACAGGTGCGCGCGGGCGCCTGGAAGGGCCATACCGGCCGGCCCATCCGCGCAGTGGTCAACATCGGCATCGGCGGCTCCGACCTCGGCCCGGTGATGGCCTACGAGGCCCTGCGCCACTACAGCGATCGGGCGCTGACGCTGCGCTTCGTCTCCAACGTGGACGCCACCGATTTTGTCGAGGCGACGCGCGACCTCGATCCCGAAACCACGCTCTTTATCGTCGCCTCGAAGACCTTTACCACCCTGGAGACGATGACCAATGCCCGCAGCGCGCGCCAGTGGCTGCTTGCCGCGCTGGGTGACGAGGCGGCGGTGGCGCGCCACTTCGTGGCCGTCTCCACCAATGCCGCCGAGGTGCAGAAGTTCGGTATAGATACCACCAACATGTTCGGCTTCTGGGACTGGGTCGGCGGGCGCTATTCGATGACCTCGGCGATCGGCCTTTCGACGATGATCGCCCTCGGTCCGCAGGGCTTTCGCGCCCTGCTCGATGGCTTCCACGCCATGGACCAGCACTTCCGCACCGCGCCGCTGGAGCGCAACCTGCCGGTCATCCACGGGCTGCTCGATGTCTGGTACACCAACTTCTTCGGCGCCGAGACCCACGCGGTGCTGCCGTATGACCAGTACCTCAAGCGGCTGCCGGCCTACTTGCAGCAACTGACCATGGAGAGCAACGGCAAGTCGGTGCGCCTCGACGGCGTGGCGGTAGATTACCAGACCGGGGCGATCTACTGGGGCGAGCCGGGCACGAATGGCCAGCATTCCTTCTACCAGTTGCTGCACCAGGGCACGAAGCTCGTGCCCGCCGACTTCATCGGATTCTGCCATAGCCTGAACCCGATCGGCAACCACCACGACCAGTTGATGGCCAACATGTTCGCCCAGGGCGAAGCCCTGGCCTTTGGCAAGCCCGCCGAGCAGCTGGTCGCCGAGGGCGTGCCTCCCGAACTGGTCCCCCACCGCACCTTCGCCGGCAACCGGCCCAGCAGCAGCATCCTCGCCGAGCGCCTGACGCCGGGGGTGCTGGGGGCGCTGGTGGCGCTCTACGAGCATAGCGTCTACGTCCAGGGGGTGATCTGGGGCATCAATCCCTTCGACCAGTGGGGGGTGGAGCTGGGCAAGGTCCTCGCCGGGCGGATCATCCCGGAACTGGCCAGCGCCGAGGCGCCGGCCCTGGCCCACGACAGTTCGACGAATGCCCTGATCCGGCGCTACCGCGCGGCGCGCGGATTGGGGTGAGTCCGGGGAAACCGGGTTTCCCCAGGCCTCGGCCCGGGGAAACGTTGTGGCGTAACACTCCGGGTTGGATGCGATCGGCAACCCGGGTTGCACTTCCGTCACGGATGGGGTGAGGGTGGATTGTCGGCGTTTGCGCATCGCACCAGCTCCACCCGCCAGATCTGGCGGCCCCGGTCCTCCCAGCGACGGTAGTAGTGCGATTTGATCACCTCGGTCATTGCCGCCGACCAGGCAGTCGGTTCGACCAGACGCAGCCCGGGGGCAACGGGGAGCAGGCTGAGCAACTCGGCGTGGACCTCGGGGTGGTCGGTCATCACGCTGAGCACGCCGCCAGGCGCCAGGCAACGCTGCATCTGCGTCAGAAGTTCAGCGGAGATGAGCAACTGGTTGCGCTGGCGATTGCGCAGCAGGGGCGCCGGGAAGTGAACATAGGCGGCCCGCAGGGCGCCATCGGGAACGGTGCGGTAGATCAGGCGCGCGTCGGCGTGGATGAAGCGCACATTCGAGAGGCCGGCGCGCGCCGCTCGCTCCACGGCGCGCCAGAGGGGCTTGGCGACGATGTCCACGCCGACGTAGTTGACCTCGGGGTGGGCGGAGGCCAGGGCCAGTACCAGGTCGCCGGTAGCGCAGCCAATGTCCAGTTCCAGCGGGCGGGTGTCGCCGAACAGGCCGGGAGAGGAGAGCGGCGGAAAGCGTTCGGGATGCAGGTACAGCTCGCGGCCCGGCCAGTCGTGCAGGTAGCGCGCGGCAAGTTCGGGCGGTGGAGGGGCGGTCTTCAGCCGGGCGGGGTAGCGTCCTCGTCCCATCGTTGGTTACCGTGAGACACAGAAACGCGACGCTGCGACAGCGTCGCGGGTGGCGGGCCGGGAGGGATTCGAACCCCCGACACCTAGTTCCGAAGACTAGTGCTCTACTCCACTGAGCTACCGGCCCGTGCCGTGGATAGTCTAGCACACGGCGCGAGGAAATGCAAAGTGGGGAAACCCGGTTTCCCCATACCCCTGCGGCCAGGGTGCCGGGCGCCGGTCCACGGCGGGGTCGTGGGGAAAGCGGCTTTCCCCGCACCCTCCGGCGGGGGGCGTCGGGCGCCGGTCCACGGCCGGGGCGTGGAGCAACCAGGTTGGCCCGCACCCTCCGGCGGGGGGGCAGAGGCGCCGGGCGCCGGTCCACGGCCGGGGCGTGGGGAAAGCGGCTTTCCCCGCACCCTCCGGCGGGGGGCGTCGGGCGCCTCCGACTTGACACGCGACGCCGGATCTGCTAGATTAGTGTCATAAAAACACTATAATCAGAGAGGAGCAGCGCGTATGAGCCGGAGCATCAACCTGAGCAGCGCCGAGCCGTTTCTGCGCTACCTGGAGGAGTGGTACGCCGCCTTGCCGGTGGCGGATCTGGCGACAATTGTCGGTGGGCGCCCAGAGCGGGTGGCGGTCTTCTCCATCGACATGATCAACGGCTTCTGCAACGAAGGCCCCCTGGCGGGGCCGCGGGTGCGGGCGCTCATTCAGCCGGTGGTGGACGTCCTTACCCGGGCCTACGCCCTGGGGGTGCGGCAGTTCGTGCTGACCCAGGACACGCACGATCCCGATGCGCCCGAGTTCGCCGCCTACCCGCCGCACTGCATCAGGGGCACCGTCGAAAGCCGGACCGTGCGCGAACTGGCCGAACTTCCGTTCGCCGACACGATCACGGTCATTGAGAAGAACTCGCTCAGTTCGCACCTCGGCACGCGCCTGGGCGACTGGCTGCGCGAGCGCCCCGAACTGGACACGTTCATCATCGTCGGCGACTGCACCGACCTGTGCGTGTACAGTGCGGCGATGCACCTGCGCCTGGACGCCAACGCCCTCAACCTCCAGCGCCGGGTGATTGTGCCCGCCAGCGCGGTGGACACCTACGACACCCCCGTGCCGGTGGCCCGCGAGCTGGGGATCATGGCCCATGATGGCGATCTGCACCACGTGCTGTTCCTTCACCATATGGCCCAGAACGGGATCGAGGTGGTGGGGGAAGTGAAGTGATCGAGAGGGACGTGGGGAAACCTGGTTTCCCCATGCCCCTACCTCTAAGGAGAACGTTGTGGCGCGACTTACGTGACATCCGTGCGCAGGCGCGCCAGTTCCGCCCGCCAGCGGGTAACCAGGGGGTCGTTGCCCTCGATGCGTACTCGCCGCTTGCGGAAGGCCAGTTCGTGCTGGGCGCGGACGATAGCCGCCGAGCGCCCCCCGTCGCCTCGCGTAACGCGCCGGGTGCGGAACACCCCGTCCCGATTGATCGCCTCCATCTCCTCGGGGGTAACCACCGGCGGCCCTTCGCTTGCCAGTTCTTCGCGGATGGTGCGTCGCTCCCACACTCCACAGGTCAGCCCACCGGCTCGACCACGATCTCGACAACGCTGGGGTTGTTGCCGGTGATGACGGGGTAGATCTGGGTGGACGTGTAGCGCAGGACGCCGTCTATGGTGATGGTAGCGCGAACGGCGTAGCGCCCCGCCGGGGTGATCAAGGCCGGGTCATAGCTGATCGTGAAGGGGAAGGGCGCCTGCCGGCCGTCGGCGACAATCTGCTGCCGCCCGATGACCGTCGCCGGCGCGTCGGCGCGCGAGATGTCCTCCAGTGTCACCTCGATGAGCGCCTGCGGCGGCAGCGCGCTCCGATCACGTTTGGTCACCGTGCCGCGCACGGCGGTTGTTTCCTGGCCCACATTACCCTCCAATCCGCGGAACTCGGCGCCGAGCCGCCCGAACAGGATACGGTTGGCCGAGCGCAATTCGGTATGCAGCTCGAAGCGCGCGCGCTCGAACCACTGCACCTGGTACTCCTTGCCCTCCAGCACCGCGCGCATCGGCTCGGAGAGCGGCAGACCAAACAGGGCCAGGCTCTCTTCGAAGGTCACACCCGGCTGCCCAAGATCGAGCCCGCTCCGCCGGAAGGCCTGCAAGAACTCGCCACAGACCTGATGGCCGGTCTCGCGGAAGAAGCGGCAGTTCTCGGCATCGGCGTTGTTGGGATCGGCTTTGGGAAAGCTGAACCAGTCGCGGCCCTGCTGGGCGAGACGATCGGCGCCGATGCGGCCGATCAGCACGTCGTAGGGCCGGGCGTTCTCGGGGTGCAGTTCCAGGCGGTGACGCTCGAACCACTGGACCTGAAAGGGCCGCCCCTCGATGCGCTCCTCGCGCTGCGGGGTGATCGGGAAGCCAAAGACCGGCAGGCCGCCGTTCCGCTCCCAGTACTCGCGGATGCGCCCGCTGATGCAGAGGCCCGTCTCGGGAAAGCAACGCTCGTTGGGCTGCGACCGGACCGGGACGGCCGCCAGCAAGCCTGCCACGAGGGTGACAATGAGCAGGCCGAGGGTGAAAAAACCTGTGCGCGCGTGTCTGTCCATGATCTTCTCCCATTAAAAGAGCCCGTTCAGAAACTTCCTGCGGGGCGGGGCCGGGAGGGCTTTGCCCCTCCCCAAAAACACCTCCCGCGCATGTTGGACGGTCGTACACGGTTCGAGATATCTCCCGGACCTTCGATCGCCGGTACAAAAGTGTACGAAGGCAGCCTGTCAAAAATCTGTCAAAACTGGTAAAGATGAGACGAAGTTCCGCTGCGCGGCCGTTTCGGACACCGTTCGGAGGAAGCGGGGAACCTGGTGGTCCAGGCCGCAGGCTTCCCCCCAACCCAACTTGCCGAGATCGCCAGGTGCGGCTATAGTGGTAGCAGCCAGCGGCATGGCTTCATCGGAACCTGCCGTTGCAGGAATGAATATGGTTCAAAATGGGAGATACGAATATGGCAGCCGGCACAACATCAGATTTGCGCAACGGCATGGTGATCCGCTACAACAACGAACTGTACCAGGTGGTTGAGTTTCAGCACGTGGCGCCGGGCAACTGGCGCGCCTTCGTGCGAGTGAAGTTGAAGAACCTCGCCAATGGTAAGGTGATTGAAGATCGATTGCGCGCGGGCGCGGATATTGATATTGTGCGCATCGAGCGGCGCCCGATGCAGTACCTCTACCGTGAGGGCGACGATTTTATTTTCATGGACAATAACACCTACGATCAGATCCCCGTCTCGGCGGCGATGGTGGGTGACGCGGCGCGCTTCCTCAAGGAGAACGAAACCGCCGATCTGGTCTATGACTCCGAGAAGGAGACGCTGCTGGGAGTCGAATTGCCGATCTTCGTGATCCTCGAGGTCACCGAGACGGCGGTGGCGGTGCGCGGCGATACGGCCACCAATGTCACCAAGCCGGCCACCCTGGAGACGGGCGCGGTCATTCAGGTGCCGGGGTTCGTCAACGAGGGCGATCGTCTGAAGATCGACACGCGCACCGGCGAGTACATCGAGCGGGTGTAGGCGCTCGCGCGCCCCCCGCTGGATGGGGAGGGTACGGGAGGGCAGAGCCCTCCCGTACCCTCTCTTTCAACGCACGGTAAATGACGCCGCTGGCTGCCGCAGGCGCTCGAGGGCCAGCGTTCGCGCCCCCAGGGGTTCGAGGCGCACCCCGCCGTCCTCGGGGTAGAGGGCCAGCACGGCGCGTTCAAGGTACTGCACGACGCGGGGTTGCCCGTCGGCGGCGATGGAGGTGAATTCCTCCGACAGCGGCAACCCGAACACCTCCAATCCTCCCCCGCGCTCCCAGAAGTCCAGAAAGGCGCTCCGCAGCGTATGCCCGGTCTCGGGAAAGCGCCGGCCCGCCGCCTCGCCCGTGGGCTCGGCCAGGGCCTCGGCGCCGCCGTAGGCCAGATCGCGCAGGGCGGCGACCCCCAGGGGTTCGGGTTGCACGTAGTAGGGCGTGTCGCGGAGATCCTCGCGGAGGGCAATGCTGGCGTTGCGGAAGATCTGGCTGAGGCCGTGGGCCGTGGCGCGGGCCGGTTCGAGGGGCGGGCCGAAACGTTCCTCGGCGCCCTGGGCGCGCCAGTAGCGGTAGATCGGCGCGGGCACGCTCAACCCGGCCACCAACCCGTCTTCGGGCAGGGGCAGCAGGCTCTCGGCGTCGGCCAGGACGGCCCGGAGACCGGCGAGATTCTGGGCGAACTCGCTCTGGTCGCCGGTGATCAACTCGGGGGTGATGGCCGCGATGCCGAGGCTGCCGGCCCAGTCGTGCATGCCGCCGGTGATGGTGTAATTTGGCCAGGAGCGGCTGTAGGCGTAGCCGGCGCCGCTGGCGTAGCGTTCGGCCAGAGCGATGGAGGGGGCGTGCTCGCAACTCGCCGGGAAGACCAACCCGGCGTTGGAGTGCAGGAAGATCGCCCCGGCGGCGTCCCAGAGGAAGGAACGCAACAGCCGCGCTTCCGGCTGGGAGTCGGGGTAGGGGCCGCCGGTGTCGGAGATCATCCCGTAGGCGCCCTGCACCGTCACGCGCCAGTCGTTTTCGGGGCAGGCGTCCAGATTGGTGTTCATGTTGCGGTTCAGATCGACACCGGCGGCGTCGAAGCGCCAGCCGAGGGCCAGGCCGTCGGGGTTGATCGAGGGAATGAAGGCCAGGCGCACGCCTGCCGGGACCAGGGCGGGATTGGCGCGGAAGTGCTCGATCAGTTCGAGGGTCAGGCGGTAGGTGTTGGCCTCGGGGGCGCCGTGGGTATTGCCGACGACGACCAGTTTGCGCGGGCCGGCGCCGAACTGGGTGACCTCGATGGGGCGGCCCTGGGCGGAGTAGCCGAGCACGAAGGTGCGCGCATCGCCGGCCGCCGCAGGCTGCGGCGCGGTGAGCGGGCCGATGGCTGCCAGCACTAACAGGGCGCCGACGAGGCAGATCAGGCAGTGCTTGATGGGGGGCAAGAGCGTGGGGAAAGTCAGGCGCCCCATATTATGCCAATTCCTAATACTACAACGAAGGTTGGCCTTCTGCCGCATCAGTACGCTGTACGCCTGTCACCCTGAGCGGAGGCGTAGCCGGAGCGAAGGGTCT
>DAOUDA010000074.1:0-1827 GCA_034431835.1 Chloroflexaceae bacterium
TCGTACACGCTCATGTGCGGGTAGAGGGCGTAGCTCTGGAAGACCATGGCGATGTCGCGGTCCTTGGGCGGCACATCGTTGACCACGCGATCGCCGATCCAGATCTGGCCCTCGGTAATCTCCTCCAGGCCGGCCAGGCAACGCAGGGCGGTGGACTTCCCGCAGCCCGAGGGGCCGACCAGGACGAGAAACTCGCCATCAATTATGTCAAGATTGAGATCCTTAAGCACGGTGACTTCGCCAAATCGCTTCCAGACGTGATCGAACTTGATGCCGGCCATAGAGGGAAATCCTCCTCTGCATGGTGTATGAACCCGGCGTCACGACGGCCCGGCGGACCGGTGCCGAGGCGACCCCCGCGTCACGGGTAGAGACGCCCCGCCGGGGCGTCTCTACTCCTGGCGTGGGGGCGGGGCCGTGGTGCGCCGGATGATCAACGGAAGGCCGAACGGCGCGTCAGGCGCGCCGCCATCGCGCCGTTCCACCAGGAGCGCCAGCCGCCGCGCCAGCGCCCTGCCCAGGGCGCGCCGTGGCGCCCGCAGGGTGGTAAGCGGCGGATCGGTATGGGCCGCCAGCGGCAGGTCACCCATGCCGATGAGCGACAGATCGCGGCCCGCGGCAAGCCCGGCATCGCGCAGGGCGTGCATGGCGCCGAAGGCCAGCGCATCGCCAGCGGCAAGCACCGCGGTCGGCGGTTCGGGCAGCGCCAGGAGTTCCTGCATGGCGGTGATGCCATCGTCCTCGGCGGTGCCCGCCTCGACCACCAGGGCCGGGTCAGGCGCCAGGCCGGCGCAGTCCAGGGCTTGCAGATAGCCCGCGGTAAACAGCTCGCTGGCCGCCAGGTACGAGGGCAGGGCGATCAGACCGATGCGCCGGTGGCCCAGGGCCAGCAGGTGGCGCGTGGCCTCGCGGGCCCCGCCCTCGAAATCGTACCCGAGCGCCAGACACCCTGGCGCGACCGGCGGGCCGGCGCAGACGCAGGGCGCCCCCGCGGCGACCAGGCGGGCCACCCGCGCGTCGTCAACCCGCGGGTCGAGGAGCACCAGCCCGTCCACGCGGTTGGTCGCGACCAGTTCCAGAGCAAGCTCGGCCTCGACCGTCTCTGGTCCGGTGGAGGCCAGCAAGAGGTAGTGGTCCAGCGCCGCGGCACCCTCGGCCAGACCGGCCACCAGCTCGGCCAGGGCCGGGTCGGCCAGGCCAGGGGAACCGGCGGGCAGAACCAGGCCCAGGGTACGGGCGCGGGTGCGCAGGCTGCGCGCCGCGTGGTGGGGGTGGTAGTTCAGGGCCTCGACCGCCTCCAGCACCCGCCGGCGCGTGGCCTCCGTCACCGCGCCGGTGCCATTCAAGACATACGACACCGTAGCGGTGGAGACCTGCGCGCGCCTCGCGACATCCTTGATGGTGGCCATGCGCTTAATCGTTTAACCTGGAAAATTATTGGGCGGAGTATACCAGCGGCGGCGGCGGATGTCAAGGCGGGATGAAGGAGAAGAACTGCGCCCTGGTCGCCGGTGTGTTCGGATTGTTCGCCTCGGGGGACGGTGTAGCGATGGAGACGGCCCGTCGGGCCGTTGCCCCTGCCAACAGGCAAGCGGGTTATCCGCAATGGGCAGGCGCCCCTCTCAGGTGTAGGGTTTTTCGAGCAAGAAGGGGTTTTCGGCTTTCCAATGCGCTTGCGATCCTCACCCCCTGCCCCCCTCTCCACCGTCGGTGGAGAGATTCTCTCATGGGTGTCGAGCGGCACGCGCCGCTTTCGAGGATGCTGTGCGCGGATCAACGGGTTGCTGATGCTGAAACACCGCCCAGGCCCAACACAGGATCTTCCGC
>DAOUDA010000075.1:0-24053 GCA_034431835.1 Chloroflexaceae bacterium
GCCGGGCCAGGGTAAGCCGCCAGCAGCGGACGCCGAGGCGCCCCGCCACCCGTGGCGGGCGATCTGGCGGCGGCCACGGGTGGCGCTGCGCGCCGCCGCTCTTGCTCACGCCCCCGGGCCGACGGCGTTGGGCGCGGCGCTGGCAGGAGTCAGCGCGGTGTTGGCCTGGGCGGCCTGGCACGGCCTGGGCGCGGAAGCGCGCCCGTGGGAGGTGCTGGCGATCGCGCTGGTGGCCGGACCGCCCCTGGGACTGGCGGCGCTGATCTGCTGCGGGGTGTTGTTACGCGCCAGCGGGCGCTGGCTGGGCGGGCGCGCCGAGGCGCGGCAGGTGCGGGCCGTGCTGGCGCTGGCCACCGCGCCGGTGATCACCGGGCTGCCGCTCTGGCTGGCGCAACTGGCCCTCTTTCCGGCGGCCAGTTTCGGCGGGCCGGCGGCGGCGACACCGCTGAGCAGCCTCTTCTGGCTCATCCACGGCCTGCTCTGGTTCTGGGCCGGGGGGTTGAGCGTGGCCGGGCTGGCCGAGGCCCACGGTATCACTCTCTGGCGGGCGGCGGCCACCTGGGTCCTGGCCGGGCTGCTCGTGGTGGGCGGGGGCCTGGTGGCGCTCTGGGGCGCGGGGGTGATGATCGGGATCATCAATATTATTGGCCAGTAATTGACCCGCAACGCCGGCGGCGCAAGTGTTGGCGAGCCACAGGGCTCAGGAGTCTGTGAACTACGTTTCCTTGTAGTTCCGCCCCCCCTCCCCAACCCTCCCCCGCTGGGGGAGGGAGTCCGGCGCCTCCCCCCGTGGGGGGGCGGCGGGGAGGGGGGCGGAAATGCCACGAAACTCACGTGACAGACCACTCAGGGTCCTCAGCGGAACTCATTCCGGTCGGCGCTCCAAACCCCTGGCCCTGTTCCAGCACAAAGACCGGAACCGTGGAACCCCCACCGGCGGTGACATTGAGCAGCGTCATCGTGGACAGGCGGCAGAGACAGCCATCAACGTCGGCGCCGAAGAGAAACGGGTCGCTGTCCACCAGCCGCTCGCTCACCACCACCTGGCCGTCCACCAGAGCGGGGTAGGGTTCGTAGGCGATACGCACCCGCTCCTGCAGCACAAAGGGCGCCTCCAGGGCCGCCCGGAGCGCCGCGTCCCAGCCAGCGGCATCGGTCTCCCAGCCAATGGTGATCCCCCGCCCGCCGTAGTCATCGTTAGGCTTGAGCACCAGCCGCTCGCGGTTGGCGCGGGCAAAGGCCAGCAGATCAACGCGCTCACCCTGGTAGGTCGTCTCGCCGGCGCGAACGACGCGGGTCCAGGGCACGTGGGCGGCCACGGCGGCGCGTTCCTCGGGGCTGAGGGGGTCGTGGAAGCGTTCGTCGGAAAGCAGGGCGAAGAGCGACTTCTTGTGCAGCAACTTGGCGCGGAAGCTGTTGACCAGCACGCAGGCGCCGGCGGTGTAGGCCTGGACGAGGGGGTGATCGAGGGCCGCCGCGCCGTAGTGGGTGAGCAATTCGCTGGTGAGCACGCGCTTGAAGACAATGGTCACGGGGGTGATGGCGCCATCGAGTTCGGCCAGGAGGCGCCCATCGCGGAAGCGCAGATCATCGGGGGCGCAGATCAGGGCGCGGAGGCCGTGTTCGGCGAAGTAGGCGGCGAACAACTCGAACTCGGTGGCGGTGGGCAGGCCGCGCCAGTCCACAATGGCCACCACCGGTTCTCCGCCGGGCGCGCCGGCCTCGCGCCAGGAGGCGAGGAGCGTCTCCAGCAGCCGCTGGCGGGCGGGCAGGGGTCGCAGGGGGAAACGGCGCACGAACTCCTGCATCACCGGCATGGCGAAGAAAGCCTCGGCGAGGAGATCCTGGTAGGCGATCGCGGCAGGGCTTTCGGCATTGTACTCAACGAACTGGAGCGAGGACCCATCGACGGTGAGGAACGTGTCCATGCGCGAGTGGGCGCTTGGCTCGGCATAGCCGGGGTGCCGGGCGACCAGGACCTCCTCCTGCGGCGTGAGCAGCAAGACCTGGCGCACCGCCTCGCCGTCGGGGCCCGGGTCAAGGGCGGCGGCGACGACCTTGCGCGCCGCGGCGGCGACGGCGCCAACGGCGCGCCGCAGGAACGCGTAGTGCTCCGCGGTGAGCAAGCGGGGGCGCAGCACGGTCGCCAGAGGACGCTCGCCGAAGTAGAGCCGGCGGGCGCGCATCTCGTCGCTGAGACGGGCCCAGGAGGCGGTCGCCACCTCCGGGGTGAGCAAGGTATGGTAGTACTCGATGGCCGCAGGGAGGCTCATAGGACTATCCGATCATCTGGCTCCAGGGGTACTCGGCGGGCGTCTGGCGGCCTTGCAGGGCCAGTTCGATGGTAAAATCGGCCATCGTCTTCACCACCCAGTCGAAGTAGTAGGGCGTGAGGGAGTTCACGTCGAAGTCGGGGGCGGGGTTGGTAAAATCAATCGCGTAGGGCACGCCCCCCTTGAGCGCGAACTCGACCGTGTTCATATCGTAGCCGAGGGCCTGGTTGATCCGCAGCGCGTAGTCGGTGACCTGGCGCCCCTCGTCCGGCGTCAGGTAATGGTCATCGCGGAAGTAGCGATGGGGCCAGGGCGCGTTGGCATCGAACTTGATGGTCATGATGTGCCGGCGCCCGATCACAATACAGCGCACATACTTTTCCCAGGCGATATACTCCTGGAGCATCATGCACTCGGTGCCGGTCTCATTGTAGGCGCGCCAGAGTTCTTCAAAGCTGTGGACCTTATAGACCTGTTTGAAACCGCCGCCCCAGGCCGGCTTGAGAATGACGGGAAAGCCGCCAACATACTCCACGTGCTCTTTCCAGGGCAGGGGGTAGCGCAGGTTCCGCAACGACTCCTCAACCACGCCTTCGATGTAGGAGTGCGAGGGCAAGGCGATGGTCCGGGGATGCGGAATGCCGAGCCGGGTGCAGAGACTGGCGCCGAAGAACTTATCATCGGCGCTCCACCAGAACGGATTGTTCACCACCCGCGTGCCTGAGAGGGCCGCGGTTTTCAGAAAGGTGCGATAGTACGGGATCTCATGGCTGATGCGATCCACAATGACATCGTATTCGCAAGGTTCGGCCATGCGCGTGCCGCCGAGCTTGACGAATTCGGCAATAACGCCCGCCTTCCGCCGGTTCACCTCCTCGATGAACGCAGGAGGCCAGGACCACTCGCGACCTACGATAACGCCAATCTTCCTGGTATCCACAGCGATTCCTGCCGTGAGAGCAACGGCCGCCCCACCGGCGCGCCATTTCGAGTTTGCCCGTGCGTAGTACTACAACGAAGGTTGGCCTTCTGCCGCATCAGTACGCTGTACGCCTGTCACCCTGAGCGGAGGCGCAGCCGGAGCGAAGGGTCTCGGTTTGGCATCAAAGCCGGGATTCCTCGCTTCGCTCGGAATGACAACCCTCGTTGTAGTAGTAGCCGGGATTGTACCATAGCTCCGCTATCGCGAGCGAAACCGTGTCGTAGGAGAGAAGGGCATGACCAATAATCCCCTGGTACGCCTGATCCGCCTGACCGTTGACAAATACCAGCGTGATCGCGTCGGTGACATGGCCGCAGCGGTGGCCTACTTTGCGATTTTCTCGATCTTCCCGATGCTGCTGGTGGTGATCAGCATCGTCGGATTCGTGGTTGACCCGCAGCAACTGAACGTGCAGACGCTCCTCCTGCAAGTCGTCGGATCGGCGGAGATCGCCGAGTTGATCAGCCAGACCCTGAGCCACTTTTCCGAAACCCGCGTAGGCACGGGCTTGCTGGGCATCGTGACGCTGCTCTTTGCCGCCACCGGGCTGTTGGGCGCATTGAGCCGATTCATGCAGCAGATCTGGTACGTGCAACCCAGCGCGAACGGGGGCGGTTTGAAGACCGCCGTGGTCACTATGGTGATGGGCCGCCTGACCTTGTTCGCGCTGCTCCTGGGCGTAGCGGCGCTCATTCTCGCCGCCGTGCTGGGCAACCTGGCCCTGTCGCTGCTGACGGCCTACACCGACTGGCTGCCGCTCAACAAGCTGCTGGTGCAAGCGGCCCAGACTGTGTTGTTCGTCGCCTTGCTGACCGTCGGCTTCGCGACGCTCTACAAAGTGCTGGCCAGCCCGCTGCCACGTTGGGGCGACGTCTGGCCGGCGGCCCTGGTGGCGGCGATCGCCTTCACCGTGCTCCAGCGCCTGGCGGAGTTCATTTTCGCACGGGTCAACTTTTCGTCCTTCGGGGTGCTGGGGGCCGCGATGACCCTGCTGCTGTGGATCTTCATCTCGGCGCAGATCCTGCTGTTCGGCGGCGAACTGTCATACGCCTGGAGCCGGGTGTTCGGCAGCCAGCGCGAAGACAAACCGGTCACGGCAGAGGCGCGGGCGTGAAGGAGAGGCGGTCCGGCGGGCCGTCTCTACGCCGCGCCCCGCGCCTTTGACGCTGCCGCACCCTGATGCTACAATGCCAGGACGGGCGTGCGCGATGTTCGATTGTGGATTGCGGATTGGGCACGGCGCGGCTTTGTCACCCAGGACATCGTTCAACCTACATTAGCTTTTAGATGGACATGCTCAGCGGAAAGAAGTTGCTCCTGGGGGTCTGCGGCAGCATCGCGGCCTACAAGGTGGCCCAACTGGCGCGCGACCTGACCCTTGCCGGGGCGCAGGTTGACGTGGTGCTGACCGCGGCGGCGGAGCGTTTCGTCGGCGCGGCAACGTTCCAGGCCCTCACCGGGCGAGCGGTGCTCAGCGATATGTGGGAACTGCCCGAAGACGGGGTGATCGGCCACGTGAGCCTCGGCGCGCAGGCCGACGCGGTCATTGTGGCGCCGGCCACTGCCCACACCATCGCGCGGATCGCCGCCGGCATGGCCGATGATCTCCTGACCACGACGATCCTCGCCGCCACGGGGCCGGTGCTCATCGCCCCGGCCATGAATCCGCTGATGTACGCCAATCCCGCCACCCAGGCGAACGTCGCCACGCTCCGCGCCAGGGGCTTCACCGTGCTGGAGCCGGAAGAGGGCCGTATGGCCGAGCATGTCTCGGGCAAAGGGCGCCTGCCCGAACCGGCCACGCTCGAAGGGGAGATCCGGGCGCTGCTGGGGCGCCACGGCGGGCCGCTGCGCGGGCAGCGGGTGGTGGTGACCGCGGGCGGCACCCGCGAGCCGATCGATCCGGTGCGCTTCGTCGGCAACCGCTCCTCGGGGCAGATGGGCTATGCCCTGGCCGCCCGCGCGCGCGACCTGGGGGCAAGCGTGACGCTGGTCAGCGGCCCCACGGCCCTGCCCACTCCGGCGGCGGTCAGCGTTGTGCAGGTCGAAACGGCCCTGCAGATGCGCGACGCGGTGCAGGCCGCCTGTGAGCACGCGGATATGCTGATCATGAACGCCGCCGTGGCCGACTTCCGTCCGGCCGCGGCCGCCGAGAGCAAGATCAAGAAGCGCGGTGACGGCGGGCTGATCCTCGAACTGGTTCCCAATCCCGACATCGTCGCCGGGTTCGCCCAGCGGCGCGATCTGTTCAAGGTGGGCTTCGCCGCCGAGACCGATGATTTGCTGACGAATGCGCAGGGCAAACTGGAACGCAAGGGCCTCGATCTGATCGTCGCCAACGACGCGGTGGCCAGCATCGGGCGCCTGGACATCGCCCTGTACCTGGTTGACCACGAGGGCATTACCCCGCTGCCGCGCCAACCGAAGACCGAGGCCGCGGCGGCCCTGCTCGACGCGATTGTGGCACGTTACGCGCGCTGGCGGGCCAACCGGACGCAAGCCTGAGACAAAGTTTCGGGAGGGCGTTGCTTACGTTAGCAACGAGTCACACATGACGACCGAGCGACAGGAACCGCTTGAGACGAATAGCGCCCCGGCTGGCGCCACGGGTAATACGCCCTCCGGCAGCGTGTACGGCGCGCCGCCTCAGGCAACCCGGCGTCTGAGCGGTACCACGGGTCGTCAGCGCGCATCGCGGGCCGGACGCGGCGGCCCGTCGCGCGAGCACATCGAGGCGCTCATTCACGCGCTCGGCGATACTGGCCACCCGCTCCACACCATCGCGGTTGACGAACTGGCCGCGATTGGAGCGCCAGCGGCGCCGGCGCTCAACGCGGCGATGGCCCCCAATCAGCCCTGGCTGACGATCTATCGCGCCGCCGAGGCCGCCGGCCGGATCGGGGACGCTCGCACCGTCGGCCCGCTCATCCAGGCGCTCAACCATCCCAACAGCAACGTTCGCTGGAGCGCCGTCCGCGCCCTGAGCCAGATCGGGGATGTGCGCGCCCTGTTGGAGTTGCGACGGATCGCCCAGACCGACCAGGGGCGAACGAGTTGGGGCGAACCGGTGGCCGATACGGCCCGCAGCGCCCTCGACGAGATTCGCCGCCGCAGCGTCTGGGGGCAGGGGCTTGAATTGATCAAGACCGCGGTCGTCGCGGTGCTGATGATCTTCGCCCTGGTGCTGGCCTTCAGCGTGGTCAGCACCCTGCGCGAAGAACTGGCCGGCTTTGGCCGGGTCATCCCCGGACAAACCCAGATCCCCCAGTTCACCCTGCCCACGGTGGCGCCAACGTCCGCCCTTGCCGCGCCCACAGCGGCGCCAGCGCAGGTGCTGGCCACCGCCGTACCGACCGTGGAACCCATCCTCGCGCCGACGACGGCAAGCGTCGCCACGGATGTAGTCACTGGCACGGTGCGCCAGGATGCCAATGTGCGGCCCTTCCCCGGCACCGACAACCAGCCGATCGGGCGGGTCAGCCTGGGTGACGAGATCATTTTCGTCGGGCGCAGCCAGAACAGCCAGTGGTACCTGATCCGCCTGGGGACCCGGCGTAGCCCGGCCTCGGCGATCAACAGCCCCGATGGCGCCGGCTGGGTCAATCAGGCCCTGCTCAGCCCGCCAACGGGTGACGTGCCCGTGCGACAGCCGGAGGCCACACCCGTTCCGACCGCCAGTCCATGAGGTTCTGATTTTTTCCGCAGAGGACGGGGAGGGCAGCAGAGTCCGTTCAGGTCTGCGTATCCATGGCCAGAGCGCAGCGGATCCGGTCAGAAAAACCGGTTCACGAATCACCAACGCCGAACCGGTCCTCTGGAACTGCACTTGAAACACGCCCTTCAGACCAGGCGCTCGCTCCTAGCCCGGGCGCCGGCGCGCTTCGTTCCGGCCCTGACCTGGGCCGCGCTCGGCGCGCTCCTGATCGTGCTGCTCTCGCAGATCCCGGCCACTCACGTGGTCGATGTCGGCGGCTTTGACGCGGCCTACACGCAGGGCTTTTTCGACGCCGAGCGGCCCGGCGATCCCGGCGATCCGCGCCCGTACCTGGAGGGCGCCGAGGGCGGGGCCCGCTGGAGCGGCGCGTCGGCGGCGCTGATCTTCCCTCAGGCCGGCCTGCCCGGCGAGGTCAGCCTGCGTTTGCGTGGCTGGCGCGAGAGCGGCCCACCTCCTCAGGTCATCCTGCTGCTGAATGGAGTTACGGAACTCGACCGCTTCCAGGCCCGTGGCGCGTGGGAGGAGCGTCGGGTTCCCATCCGCGGGGGGTGGCTCAAGGCCACCGACTTCTTCATCGAGATCCGCGCCGACACGACCCGCCTGGCAGATGGGCGCGAGACGGGCGTGCTGGTTGACCGGGCGGTCTATCACGTTGGGCCGGGCTTGATCGCGCCCTATCCCACCCAGGTCGCCTACGCCGCCGCGGTGGGCGCGCTGCTCTGGGCGCTGTTGCGAACCGGCGGCAACGCGCCGCGGGAGCGGATGGGCCGCGCCCCCGCCGCCGCTCTGCTGGCCTACGGCCTGGCCTGGCTGCTGCTCTACCGGCTCCAGCCGCCGCTCTACCCGTATCCGCTGCGGGCGCTGCCGCCGCTTACCGTGCTGACCCTCGGCGGCTTGCTGGCCCTGCGCGAGGGGCCGGCCCTGGCCGCGCGCTGGCCGCGGCTCGTCAGCGTCGCGGCCCCCATCGCCGTGATCGGACCGTGGACCACGGCGACCCTGGTTCTCGCCCAACGGCACGTTACCCTCTCCCGGCCGGGGGTGGAGAACGATTTTCGGGTCTTTGCCACGCGCGACACGCTGGCCGGCGTCTTCCGGGCCGACGGGTTCTACAACCTGGGGTACCCGCTGTTGCTCTGGCTGGCGCGGCCGTTCTTCGAGGGCAACGCCTTTCTGGCGGGCCGCTTCCTGGCGGCGTTGAGCGGGGCGGCGCTGCTGGCTGCGGGGTACTGGCTCGCCCGCGTTATGCTGCCGCCTGGCCCGGCCCTGCTGGCCCTCCTGGCCCTGGCGCTGAACGGCCTGGTGGCGCGGTACGGCCTGTACGCGAGCAGCGACATGCCCTTTGCCGCCTGCGTGACCCTGAGCGTGGCGGCCCTGGCAGCCGCGCTCGGGAAGGGATCAAACTCGTCTAACAATCTGGCCCTGACCTCCTCGCCTTCCCAACTTCACGGACCGGTTATGTGGAGAGCGCGTGAAGCGGGCATCGCCAACCCCGAACCTGGCCGGACAGCGAGCGGGCCGGAGGGACGCGCCACGCTGTGGCTCGCCGCCATCGCCGGTTTTGCGGGGGGACTGGCCTTCTTGATGCGCCACCCCGGCCTGATTCTGTTGCCCTGGGGCGCCATCGCCCTGCTGCTGGCGGGCCGCTCGCGCCCCCGCGGTCTGGCGGCGATCTTCGCCGGCGCGATGCTCGCCGCCATGCTGCCGCAACTCATCGTCAACACGATCGGGACCGGCAACCCGCTCTACAATCAACAGGCCAAGAACATCTGGCTGGCGGTGTACGGCAACACCGACTGGGGGCGCTGGGAGGAAGCGCCCAACGACATCGGGCTGGCCGAGGTCGTGCTGCGCGACCCGGCGCGCTTCCTGGAGAACTGGTGGCGCAACGTGATCGGCTACACCGGCAGCGGGGCCGAAGACACGAGCGAGTTTGGGCGCGCCTGGCAACTGCGCCTGCTCGGCTGGCCGGCCAACTGGCTCGCCGCGGGGGGGCTGCTGGGCTGGCTGCTGCTGCTGATCCGGCGGAGCAGCCAGGACCTGCGGGCGTCCGCGGCGCTACTGATCCTCATCGCCAGCTACGTCGCGCTGGTCAGTACGGCTTTCAGCCTGCAGCGCTTCTTTCTGCCGCTGGCGCCGATCTACGCCGTCGCGGCGGGGTGGAGCCTGTGGCGGCTGGCGCGTGGCGGGCGGTTGCTGCTCGGCGCGAGCCTGGCGCTGGTTGTGGTACTATGGGGCGGCTACGAAAGCGGGGTGCGCTACGTCCTGGCGCAGCAACCCGCCGAGGAGGTCGCGGCGATCCGCATGGTCGAGGCGGCGACCGCCCCCGGCGACCCGATCGCCGCGCGGGTATCGGAGCGGCTGCCCCTGGCCAAGTACTCGGCCATTGCCCATCGCGTGGTTGACTGGCCCCCGCACGTCGCGGCCGGGGCGGCGATACGCGCCGAGGATGTCGCCGCAGTCTATGCCGCGGGAGCGCGCTACCTGCTGTGGGACGAGACGGCGGGGCCCCCGCCGCTGGCCGATCCGGACGCCGCGCGGGTGAGCGCGAGCGGGCGGTATGGGTTGTACCGTCTGGGAACGGGCGGGGAAGATTAGAAGGGAGACCTGGTAGTCCGTGAACTGAGTTTTTGCTAAACCCACCCCCTCCCCAACCCTCCCCCGCTGGGGGAGGGGGTCCGGCGCCTACCCCCGTTGAGGGGAGGCCGGGAGGAGGGCAGAAAGGCAAAGAAACTTACTTCACGGACTACCAGTCCTCACCCTCCCCCCTGGCCCCCTCCCTCTCCACCTGCGGTGGAGAGGGAGGGGGCGCCGAGCGCAGCACGGCGGGGGCGGCAGACCGAAGGGGGGCCGCATCCTCACCCTGCCTCGCTCCCGCGGGGAGCGAGGCAGGGGGCGCCGAGCGCAGCACGGCGGGGGGCGGGTGAGGAGCGGCATCCCACGGAGAAGATCGAAGTAACGGCATGCAGACGGCACGCGCAACAACCTCTGGCGGCAAGGTAGGCGGAGCGACCCGCGGCATGGCGGTGGCGTGGCCGCGCGTTTCGGCCACCGCGCTGTACCTGGCGGCGCTGGTGCTGCTGGGACTGGGCTTGCGGCTCTGGTTCATCGCCGTGAACGACATCGATCCGCGCTTCTCGGCGGCCGATGATGGCGACTACTACCAGCGGGCGCTGCGCCTGGCCGCCACTGGCGAATATCTGGACAACTCGTGGCTGATCCGGCCGCCCGGCCACGTCTTTTTCTTCGCCGCGATGCTGAAGACGGCGATGATCCTGGGCGATCCGCCCCTGGGCATCGCCATGATCCGCGGCGTGCAGGTGACCCTGTCGCTGCTCCTGGTTCCTGTGGGCTACGACATGACCCGGCGCCTGTTCAGCCGGCAGGCGGGGCTAATCTTCGCCACGGTGCTGGCGGTCTGGTTTCCGCTGGTGGAACTTCCGGCGCTGATCCTGAGCGAACCGCTCTTCTTCTTCGCCCTGGTGCTCAGTTGCTGGGGGCTGGTGCGCTGGCGCGACAGCCGGCGCTGGCCCTGGCTGGCCGGCGCGGGCGCGGCGCTGGCGGTGGCGGCCCTGGCGCGCTCGCCGGCGCTCTACGCCGCGGTCTTTGTGCTGGGGTTCCTGCTGTGGGAAACGGCGCGTGGCGACCAGCGGCCGCCAGGACCGCGCGCGGCGCGGCTGCGGTCCTGGCTGCGGCGCTTCGTGGTCGGCGCGGCGATCTTTCTGCTGCCCTTCGCGGCGATCATCGCCCCGTGGACGGCACGGAACTACGTCACCTACAACCGCTTGATCATCATTGACACCCTGGGGCCGGTGAACCTGTGGATGGCCATGAGCGACGCGGTGAACTCGGGCCGGGGCGAAGGCGAGGCCAAGGCCATTCTGGCCGCCATTCCCCAGGAGGAGCGGCAGGCCTTCGTGAGCGCCGACATCCGGCGCATTCTGAACGAAGAGCCGTGGCGGCTCACGCGCAATTTCTGGCCCCATTTTCAGCACATCTGGAAGGCGCAGTTCATCGAGGATTACTTCGTCAAGGTCAGTTTTTTCACCCGGCCGCTGCGCGAGGTGTGGATCATCGGCGCCCTGGGGGATGTGCTCTGGCTGATCTTCAGTGCGGCGAGCGTGTTCGCCCTGGCCGCGCGCCCGCGGGAGGGCGGCTTCCGGCTGCTGGCCCTGGGCTGGATCGCCTACTCGTGTCTGACGGTGATGCTCATCCATGTCGAGCCGCGCTACCTGCTGCCGATCTGGCTGTTCATGGCCCTCTACGGCGCGGCGACGCTGGGGGCGCTGTGGAACTGGCTGGCGCTCCGGCAGCGCGACGGGGCGGCGGCGCGCGCCGCGGCCCGGGCCTACCTGCGCTCGCCGTGGGGCGTGGCGGGCATGCTCCTGTGCGCGGCCTTCCTGTTCCTGGTCTTCAGCTATCGCGACTACCCGCGGATCGTCGCCGCGGGCGCGCAGCGGGAGTGGCGCCGCGCCGCCGCCCTGAATGCCTACCGCCAGGGCGACTACCCTGGCGCGATCGCCGCCTATGAGCGCATGCTCGCCGCCGACCCCGACTTCGTTGACGGGCGCGCCGAACTGGCCCTGCTCTACCTTGAACTGGGCGACTACGATCGGGGCTGGGAGGTCCTCGGCACGCGCCATACCCACCGCGGCGACGTGGTGCGCGGGGCACTGGCGCGGGCCCAGGGCAACCACGAACTGGCGCGTTTCTTCTTTGAAGACGCCGAGGTGCGCGCCGGCGAGGACGTGCAGAAACTGGCCATGGAATGGCTGCGCCCCGCGCCGCTCACCGCCCTGCGCCTGGGCAATGGGCTCGACTTCGGCTACCTCGACGGCTTCTCCTTCGGCGAAGCGTCGCCCGCGGGCGAGGGCGCGCCACGCACCTACCGCTGGCTGCAGGACCGGGGCATCATTCGGCTGCCCCTGCCCGAACCGCTAAGCGCGGGCGCGGTGCTGCGGCTGCGTCTGGCGGGCGGCCTGCCCGGTGAAACGCCGTTGAGCCTGATGGTCGGCGAGGAGCGCATGACCCTGCCGGCGCGCGGGGGCGAGTGGCGCGTCTTCCGCGTCGCCGTGCCCGCCAGCCTGAGCGGCGCCAGCCAGTTGGAGATCCGGCTGGCGGCCCCGACCTTCATACCGGTGCAGATCAACCGCGCCAGTGGCGACGCGCGCATGCTCAGCGTGATGATCAGCGACGTGGCCGTGGAACAACCAGCTTCCACGCCCGCCGCGCAGGAACAGCCATGAGCCTGGCCATCCCAGAGGCAACCACCCGGCCCGAGACGCCGCGAACCTACCCCTTCAGCGTCAGCGTGGTGATCCCCGCCTTTAACGAGGCCCACAACATCGGCGCCGTGGTGCAGCGCGTCCGCGTCGCCCTGCCCGACGCCGAGATCCTGGTGGTGGACGATGCTTCCCAGGACGGGACGGCCGCTGCGGCGCTGGCCGCCGGAGCGCGCGTCGAACGCCATCCCGTCAACCGGGGCAACGGCGCTGCCGTCAAGACCGGCATCCGCCGGGCCAGCGGCGAGGTGATCCTGCTGATGGACGCCGACGGCCAGATGGACCCGCGTTACATCCCCGACCTGCTCGGTGGCATCACCGCCGGCTACGATATGGTCGTCGGCGCGCGCAGCCGCGAGACCCAGGGCGACACCCTGGCGCGCCGCCTCGGCAACCGCGCGCTGGACGCGCTCGGGGCCTACCTGGTCGAAGCCAAGGTGCGCGACCTGACCAGCGGCTATCGGGCCATGCGCCGCGAGGTGATCATGGAGTTCCTGCACCTGCTCCCGAACCGGTACTCCTACCCGACCACCAGCACCCTGAGCCTGCTCAAGGCCGGCTACTGCGTGGGCTTTGTGAGCATCGAGGGCCAGCGTCGGCGAGGCGGACGGAGCGGCCAGAAACTCTTCAAGAACGGGGTCCGGTTCGGGCTGATCATCCTGCGGATCATCTCCCTGTTCGCGCCCCTGCGGGTCTACTTTCCGATTGCGCTGGGCATGTTCTTGTTAAGCCTGCTGGCCTACATCGCCAGCGTGGCGGTCAATGGCGTCTGGCTCAAGATCCCCAACGCTACGGCGGCCCTGTTCGTTGGCGGCATTATCGTCTTTATGTTCGGCCTGCTCGCCGAACAGATCGCTGCACTGCGGTTCCAGCGGCGCGAGTGAGCGCATGAAAAAGTATCTCCCCCTCCTGTTGCGCCTGCTTGGCCCCGCGCTGCTCATGCTCTTCCTGGCCAATGCCAACCTTGAACAACTGTGGGAGAGCCTGCGTACCGCGCGGGCCTGGCCGATCGTCCTCTCGCTGCTGCTCATGCCCCCCTTCGTGCTGATCAAGTCCTGGCGCTGGCTGCGCATTATGCGCGAAGCGGGGCTGCAGCTCGATTTCCGTACCGCCTGCGGCCTTTATACCGTCGGGCTGTTTTACGGCGCCACCACCCCCGGACAGGCCGGCGACCTGCTCAAGGGCGTCTACCTGCACGACCGGGGGCAGCCGCTGGCCCCGGCGATGCTGAGCGTGGTGCTCGATCGCCTCTTCGACCTGCTGGTGATGGCCGCGTTCGGCACGCTGGGCATCTTCGCGCTGGGCCGCCTGCTCCCCAGCCGCGAATTGCAGACCGCGCTGGTGCTGGCCATGGCCCTGGGCCTGGCGGCGCTGACGGTGATCCTGGTTGCCCGGGGGCCACGGACATGGATGCTGACGGTCGCGCTGCCCCGCTTCGCGCCAGGCTTCACCGCCACCCTGAGCCGCTGGAACAGCCAGCTCCACGGCCTCAGTCTGCGCCCGGCGTTGATCGTCGAACTAACGCTGCTCTCCCTCGGCTCGGCGGCCTTCACCTTCCTGCGCCTCTGGCTGCTCTTCCTGGCCCTGGGTCTTGATCGCGTACCCTTGCCGGTGGTGGTGGGCGTTTCGGCGCTGATCGCCGTGCTGCAGGTTCTGCCAATCTCGATTGCCGGCGTTGGCGTGCGCGACGCGGCGCTGATCGCCGTGCTCCTGCCGTACGGGTACCAGACCGAGCAGGCCCTGGCGCTCTCGGCGCTCTTTCTGCTGATCAATGTGCAGCATATTCTGGTGGGCTTTATTGTCTCCTTCTGGTACCCCCTGGCCTGGCGCCCCGCGCCGGCAACTGACCCCGCACCCGATGGCAGCGCCGCGGCGGGATCGAGCGAACCATAACAATCGGCGGGAGAGGGTATGCTACAATGAGAAAAGAGTGCTAGCGAGATCAGGCGATGTGAGGCAACCGGGTTTCCCCACTCCCGCGTTCGCCAGAAGGGCTTCGGTTTCCCAGGAAACCTTTTCATCCCGTCGTTGGGTGGTCCGGCCGCATCGGCCAGACAGGCAAGCACCGGCCAGGCGTTTATGAACGAGTACGGCTTTAGCCCACCCTACGAGCGTTACGCCCCGCTGTACGACCAGAGCGGCCAGATGCGCTTCGCCGTACTGGTTCATCTCTACCTGCGCGATCTGTTGCGCCAGCACCCGATCAGCGGCCGGCGTGCCCTCGATCTCGCCTGTGGCACCGGCACCCTGGCGCTACTGCTGGCCGCCGACGGATGGCAGGTCACCGGGGTGGACCGCTCGGCGGCAATGCTGGCCCAGGCTGCCGCCAGGGCTGCTAACGCGGACGAACACGTGCGCTTTGTTCACGGTGATATGCGCGACCTTGAGGGCCTGGTTCCGGCGACAGGCTTCGATCTGGTTACATGCACCTATGACAGTTTGAATTACATGCCCACGGAAGCTGACCTGGCGGCCTGCTTCCACGCCGTCGCCGGCGTACTGGCCCCCGGGGGGCTGTATGTAGCGGATATGAATACGCGCCACTTCCTGGAGCACGACTGGGGGGAGTGCGTGATCCAGGAGTACGACGGTTACGTGCAGATCGAACGGAGTCATTTCGATAGCGCGTCGGAACGAAACATCATGGTGCTGACCGGCTTTGTGGGCGACGATGACCAGGGCTACGAACGGTTCGACGAACTGCATGTCGAGCGCGCCTATCCCTCCGAAACGGTTACGGCCTTGATGGAAGGCGCCGAGCTGCGCGTTGAAGCCCTGTACGACAGTTTCACCCTGCAGCCGCCCGGTCCGGCCACGCAGCGCATCTTCTGGGTCGCACGCAAGCCCCGGTGAATTCGAGGCAAACCGTTTAGGGATCCGTATAACGCCGACCGTTTCCGGATCGCCGCGCCCAATCTGCAATCGCATTGGTGAGGAGTGCCGTGAGCGTACTGCCAACCCTTGATGAGAAGGCTGAATACGTCGAGCGTATGTTCACCCGGATCGCTCCAGGCTACGATCGGGTGAACCGGGTGATGACCTTTGGGCTGGACCAGCGCTGGCGGCGGAGGGTTGTCGAGCAGGTCGCCCCCCCGTTTGGCGGTCGGGCCCTCGATGTGGGCACCGGGACGGGGGATTTTTTGCTTGAACTCGCCGCGTGGACCCACGAGGGCATCGCGGTCGGAGTGGACTTCACCGTGCCGATGATGGCCGCCGGTCGTGGGAAACTCGCCGGCCTGGAGGGCCGACGGGCGGCCTTCGTGGGCGGCGACGCCCTGCGGCTGCCCTTTCCCGACAACACCTTCGATGCCATCACCACCGGCTTTGTGATGCGCAATGTGACCGACATCCCGCAGGCCCTGCGCGAAATGTACCGCGTGGCGCGCCCGGGCGGCGTAATGGCCTGCCTGGAAGTGGCGCGCCCGAAGCATGCGCTGGTACGCCTGGGGCACCGGGTGTACTTCGAGAGCATTGTGCCCTGGATCGGGCAGATCCTCGGCGGGGATCGCCGGGCCTACACCTACCTGCCACAGTCGGCGCGCGCCTTTCCGTCACCGGAACGTCTGGCCGCGATGATGCGCGAGGCTGGCTGGCGTCACGTGACGTACCGGCGCCACAGCCTGGGCGCCGTGGCCATCCACGTTGGCGCAAAAGTGTAAAAGGATTGAAACCAATGTCGGATCGTGAAAACGACTTGCCGCCCCCGCGCGAAAACCTGATGCAGCGGCGGCTACGTAAGGCGCGTGGCGAACCGATAGATGATGAATTTGATGATCCGTTCTACGACCAGCCCATGTTGCCACAGCGGAACTTCGGCAACTACGGGCATAGCGGCTGCGCCCGGGCAAGCCTGTATTTTGTCCTTGGCAGTCTGGCGGCGCTATTGATCGGGATCTTTGCCCTCAATCAGTTTGTGAGCGGCCTCGGACGCTTCTTCCAGCCCCCCAACCCGGGTCAGATCATCGCCACCCCAACGCCCACAGCGCTCTCCAGCGCCGCCGTGGTCCAGCGCATTCAGGCCCTGAGCCGGCTCGAGACAGCGTCATACACCGTGCAGACAGTGATCGAGGTGCAGCAGAGCCAGGGCAACCCGCTGTTTGATTTCTTTGCCGGCGATGCTGTGCTGCTCATTGCCCGCGGCTCGGTGGTAGCGGGGATCGATCTAGGTGAGGTCGAAGCCGCCGACGTCACTCTTTCCCCCGATGGACGGACCATCACCGTGCAATTGCCACCTGCGCGGATCTTCAGCAGTAACCTCGATAACGCAGGAACGCGGGTCTATAGCCGCAATCGGGGCTGGTTCGCCCCGGAGAACAAAGATCTGGAAACCCTGGCGCGGCAGGAGGCGGAAGCGCAGATTCTGCGCACCGCTTGCGAAGATGGCGTGTTGAGCAAGGCTACAGAACACGCCGAGACCACGCTGCGACAATTGCTGGGCCTGATCGAGGGGATGACGATTATCGTTCAGACCGCACCCCCCGAAGCGTGTCCGGGGCCAGGAACCCCGTCAGCGTAGCCAGGGGGCAGGCTATCCCTTCTCCTGTGGGGCGGAGTGGCACCCCCGGCCAGTTCGTGAACGAGAAGATCCGGCAGAGCCACACTCTCCGATGGTTCTGGTTCCACCGGCGACGACAGACTCGTCCGCGCTTCGCCGGGGCGCGCGCCCGCCACGGGCGCAACGGGAAGTACGCGGCGGGGTCCAGGCCTCCCGCGCACCTCCAGACCGTAACAGAGGCAAGAGCAACTCCGGGTATCCCTTGTTTCCAGGCCGTGTATCATGACGTACGGAACCACCAGAGATGTGGCCGTCATCTGTAACACCGGCGCCAGCGTGGCTCGGTAGGTAAGACTTCGTCTATGGCCCCTCCTGCCAGCATTCTCATCTCCGGTCTCGGCGAGAGGACACACGACTACCTCATGCCGCGCCTGATGCAAGAGGGTTATCGGGCAAGTCTGGCGATCGGCTTGCAGCAAACCCTTGAAATGCTGCGTCACCGAACCGATCTTCTGCTGCTCGACTTACCCTCGGCTGATGAGGTGATTCACGTTCCCACGATCCGCGCGGCCTGTTCGGCAACGATGATCATCATCGGCCCGGCTCGCAATGATCGGCTGGTGGTCAGCGCGCTGGAACTGGGCGCTGACGATTATGTCCAGCGCCCCTTTCGCACCGAAGAACTACTGGCACGCATTCGCGCCCAGCTCCGGCGCCGCCACGGACAATCCGGCGCCCTGGTATTTGGCCCGCTGAGCCTCGACCCGCAAGGACGCGGGGCCACCCATGCCGGAAAGCCGGTTGAACTGCGGCCCGAGGCGTTCACCCTCCTGACCTTGCTGGCCACCCGTCCCGGCCATCCCTATCCCGGTCCCGCGCTGGCGCAACGTCTGTGGGGATCGGGCGACCAGGCCAGCCTGGCGCGCCTCGCGGATACGGTGGCGTACCTGCGCACCCTGATCGAGCTTGATCCCCATGCACCCCTCGTTCTCTGCGGGGACATCGAGCAGGGGTACTGGCTGAGCGATTTGGCGCAGGCGCGCAACGCAGACTAACGCCGCTCTACGGCGGTCGCCACGTTCATGAGGTACGTAACACGCACCGTATCGCCGGGACGCGGGTCGGCGTAGATGCTCTCGGCGCCGATCCGCGCCTGGCGCGCCTGCGACTCGCCTACGTGGGTGTAGACCAGATCGTAGAGGATCGTTCCGTGAATGCTGATGGGTTGAACCACGTTCAGGATCGCGTCCTTTGCGCCGCTGACAATCATTGTAACCTCGTCAGTTCGCGATTGCGCCGCCCCGGGCAGGGGTCTGAGAGCCGCAGGCCCCGGAACCCTATTGCCTTTTCTTTCGGAAGGGCCGCGCCCTCCCCTCAGACAGGGGCGTGGGGAAACCTGGTTTCCCTGCTTTCCTCCAGGCGACCGGCGTTCCTGAGAGGGCGTAGCCCTGCCGGACCCTCCCCTCAAACAGGGGCGTGGGGAAACCTGGTTTCCTCACCGTTCAGGGACCCCGCCGGGGGGCCGGCTACCGCCAGCACATAGCGCTCAGTGGAGAGGTAACGCCGGGCCACGTCAACGATCTGGTCGGCGGTGACGGCGCCGATGATCGCCGGGTAGCGTTCGATGAAATCCAGCCCCAGCCCGAAGCGCTCGATCGCCAGTAGCGCGGTGGCAATGCCATCGTTGGTTTCCAGGCTCAATACCAGGCTGCCGGTGAGATAGTCGCGCGCGTCGGCGACCTCTTGAGGGGCGGGGCCTTGCTCAACGAAGTTGGCCACTTCGTGCAGCAGCGCCTCGATGGCCCGTTCCACATTGGCCGGGTTGACCCCCGCCACCGCCGACCAGGGACCAGCGCCCACGTCGGCGTCGAGGTTGCTGTAGCAGTAGTAGGCCATCCCCTGCTCCTCGCGCACGTTCTCACCGAGGCGCCCCCCAATCCCCAGGCGCCCGAGGATCATGTTGGCCATCATGGCCGGGTAGTAGTCCGGGTCGGTCCGGCGCAGGCCATGCACGGCCCAGACGATGTCGGACTGGATCTTGCCGCTCATGGGCACGTCGCGGCGGAGCACGGCCTCCAGCGGAGGCGCCGGCGGGAGATCCGGGGTAGGTGGCGCGCCCGCGGGTGGCCAGGCGCCCAGGGAGGACTCCAGGAGGGCGATGACCGCCTCCGGCTCAACGTCGCCCACGATCGCCACAGTGGTGGCGGCGGGATGGTAACGCTGGTGGAAGCGCACGAGATCCTCGCGCGTCAGGGCCTGCACCGTCTCGATCGTGCCGCTGGTGAGGCGACTGTAGGGATGTTCGGGGGGGTAGAGCAAGGCCCGCGCGGCGCGCCAGGCCTGCGTGCCGGTCTCCTGTTCGCTCTCGCGCAGGCCGGTGAGAATCTGGCCGCGCAGCTTCTCAACTTCGTGGGGGGGAAAGGTTGGCCGGGCGAGCATGTCGGCAAGAACGGCAAGGATCAGCGGCAGATCCTCTACCAGGGCCTTGCCGGCAAAGCCGCTGGTGTGCAACCCGCCAGCGGCATTGACGCTACAACCGCGCTCCTCCGTCTCGGCGACGATCTGCTGAAAGGTGCGCTCGCCGGCCCCGCGGATCAGGGCCGCGCCGGTAAACACGGCCAGCCCGTTCTGCGCCGCTGTCTCGTGCACCGCGCCCACCCGCACCTCGCCGCGCACGCTCACCGTCGGCGCGCTCGGATTACGCTGGATCAGGGCCACCAGGCCATTTGAGGCGACATAGCGCGTCGCCCCGGCAATGCCACGCGCTTCAGGCGCCATCCCCCTGCTCCTCCGTTGGAATAAAATGGCCCACCACCCGGCGCCGTTCGGTGAGATAGGTGCGGGCGACCCGCCGGACATCCTCGGGGGTCACCGCGGCCAGTTCCTCCGGCAACGTCTCGACGCGCCGGAAGCTGTCGAGCACCTCCCACATGCCGATCTGCAGGGCCTGGTCGGTCACGCTCTCGTTGTTGTAGGCGATCTGCGCGCGCACCTGTTTGAGCACCCTGGCCAGTTCCTCGGGCGTGACGCCATCCTGCTGGATTTTCTCGATCTCTGCCAGCAGGGCCGCCTCGACGGCGGCGGCGTCGCGGCCCTCGCGCACGGTGGCGCTCAGTTCAAAGAGAAAGGGGTCGCGGGTGGGGGCGTAGGAGCTCCAGGCCGCCGCGGCCAGTTCGGTTTCCACCAGCGCCTTGTAGATCCGCGCGCTGCGGTTGGTCTGCGCGCCGCCACCCATGAAGCTGAGGGGCCGCGCGCCGCTAAGCACCGCGTCGAGCACCGCCAGCGGCGCGAAGTCGGGGCTGCGGCAATCGGGGGCCAGGTAGGCGATCTGCACGTACTGGGCCGGCCCGGGCCTGCGGATGGTCACCCGGCGCTCGCCCTGCGGCTCCGGCTCCACCGCGCGCACCGCGGGCAGGGCGGGGCCGCGAGGCAGGGGGCCGAAATACCGCTCGACCTGCCGCAGGAGCGTGTCGGTGTCGAAGTCGCCCACCAGCACCAGCACGGCGTTGTTCGGGGCGTAGAAGGTGTGGTAGTAGGCGTACAACTCATCGCGGGTCATCGCCAGCAGGTCGCTCTTGTAGCCAATGACCGGGTGGTGGTAGGGATGCACGGTAAAGGCCATGGCCTTGACCGCCTCGTCGAGCCAGGTCTCGGGGTAATTGGCGTAGCCCTCAAGCTCGGAGATGATCACCGTGCGCTCGCTCTCCACCTCGGGCGGGTCAAAGAGCGCATTGACCATGCGGTCGGACTCGATCCGCAGCCCCAGTTCGATGCGATCGGCGGGTAGCGTCTCGTAGTAAGCGGTGTAGTCAATCCAGGTGAAGCCATTGAAAACGCCGCCATTGCGGGCGATCAGCCGGTCCAGTTCGCCGCGCGGCATACTGGGGGTGCCTTTGAAGAGCATGTGCTCGACCCAGTGGCTGATGCCGGTCTCGCCGCCGGGCTCGTTGCGGCTGCCCACGCGGTACCAGATCCAGCTTGTGGCGACGGGGGCGCTGTGCACCTCCCTGGTGAGCACCAGGAGGCCGTTGGCGAGGGTATGGGCATGGATGGGTGTGGACATGGGCGATCCTGAGTGTTCAAGTCCTCACCCTCCCCCACCCCCCTCTGCACCTGCGGTGGAGAGGGAGGGTGTTGGGGGAGGGTGAGGAACGGCGACCCATTGCCGTCTGGTGGAGGGCGGAACACGTAACTCCCCCACGCCCTGACCGGTTGGCGCGGGTGTATCCTCGTCAGCGAGTATGCAGCACCCCCGACGTTGCCCGCGCCGCCGGGGCGCCGAGGCGCTGTCGGGCGCAGCGACGCACGAAGCGCACCACGGCACGGGGGCGCTCGTACTGCGGCAGGTGGCCGCAGCCCCGCAGCACCAGCACGTCGGCCCCCGGCAGATGGTCGCGGAAGAACTCGAACGAGCCGTCGGGCAGAAAGCGATCGCGATCACCCCAGATGAGACCGACCGGCACGCTGATCTGGCGCAACTCCTCGGCGGTGAAAAACTCGTCCTCACTGGCCACGGAAACGAATTGCTGCACCGGGTCGCGCAGGAAGAGCGACTGGAAGGCGCGCTGGCTGAAGTAGAGCGGCAGCGGCACACGCCCGTACATCTGGCGGTAGATGCGCCGGACGGCGCGCAAATCCGGCGCGGTCACCACGTCAACAAAGGGTTGCCAGGAGGCGCGCCCGTTGAGCAGCGCGCCGCCGGGGTCGAGCAACACCAGGCCCCGCACCAGTTCAGGATGCAGTTGCGCGAGACGCAGGGAGATCCAGCCGCCCATCGAGTTGCCCACCAGCAAGGCCGGACGCCCGAGCACCTCGCGCAGCAGCGCGGCCAGCACCTGGGTATGCTCGGCAATCGTGGTGTAGCGCCGGCCCGGCGGGAAGCCGCTCAGCCCGAACCCCGGCAGGTCGAGCGCATAGACCGGACCGATGCGGGCCATGCCGCGCATGGTGAAGGCCCAGGTCAGCGCGCTGTCGGCGATGCCGTGGACGAGCACCACCGGCAACTCCGGATCGCTGCCCCGGCGCCCCGGAACGTGGTACCAGTGCGTCCTGATGCCCGCGAGGCGGCGCTCCACGCTCACCGCGCCGGACCGCAGCAGCATCTTGCGCCGCAGCCCCATAACCAGGGGGATCAGCACCGGCGAGAACGGCCCGCCCAGGTCAAGTTGGCGTCGCAGCGCCTGTTCGCTCATTGCTTCCCTCGATTTCCTTCCGGGCTTCGTCGCCAGGTTGCGCTGGTAAAGGATCGGCATAGCCAGTGCTTCGGCCTTACCGGGCGAGAGCCGACCCACGCGATGGAACCGGACAGAGAGCGTGAGCCCTCCCGGACCCACTTCTCAGGTGCAGGGTTTTCCGGCACATCCTCGCGTCACATTCGCCATCTGGGGCATCAGGACGCCCAGTTCCCCCCTCTCCACCGTCGGTGGAGAGGGGGCAGGGGGGTGAGGATCGCAAGCGCATTGGAATGGCGAAAACCCCTGCTCGCTCGAAAAACCAGAGGCATGCGGGAACGTCCGGAGGACGAGCCAACTATTGGAATGGCGAAAACCCCTGCTCACTCGAAAAACCCTGCACCTGCAAGCCCGGACCCACCCCGCGCGGCTGAGTCGGCCCCCCACGGGACCAGGTAAGGTTCTTCCCGGGAGGACTCCTCCCGGACCCTCCCCTGCGGGGGGCTGCGTCTTCCCGGACCGCCACTGGCGCGTGCGTCGCGCCCCGCCTTTCTCAAAACACGGCCACCCGGCTCACGCCTTCGGAGGGAGTGCAGACCAGCACGTGGGCCTCGCGCCCCACACGCGCGCGGTAGCCGGCGACCAGATCGGCGGCGAAGCGATCGACGGCCCCCTCCTCCACCAGGCTGACCGTGCTGCCGCCGAACCCGCCGCCGGTGAGGCGCGAGCCGTAGCAACCAGGCAGGCGCCGGGCGATCTCCACCAGCGTGTCAAGTTCGGGGGTGCTCACCTCGTAATCATCGCGCAGGCTGGCGTGCGAAGCGTCCATCAACGCCCCGAAGCCCGCCAGATCGCCGCGCTCAAGCGCCGCGGCGGCCGCCAGGGTGCGCTCAATCTCGCTCACCACGTGGCGGGCGCGCCGGTGGACCACCGGCGGCAACAGATCGGCATTGGCCTCGAGTTGCGCGGGAGTCACGTCGCGCAGGGCGGCGATCCGCGGCAGGCGGGCGCGCAGCAGTTGCACCGCCTGTTCGCAGGCGGCGCGGCGTTCATTATACTCCGAACCCACCAGACTGTGACGCACGCCGCTGTCGCACACCACCACCCGCACCCGGGGCGGGATGGGAATGGGCCGGTAGCTCAGATCGCGGCAATCGAGGAGCAGGGCGTGCCCGGCGCGGCCCAGGGCGGCCATGAACTGATCCATGATCCCGCACTGCATCCCCACGAAGCTCTGCTCCGCGCCCTGCGCCAGCAGGGCCAACTCCTCGCCCAGCAGATCGAGATCGTTGAGCAGTTGCAGCGCGTAGGCCACCGCCACCTCGAGGGCCGCCGATGACGAGAGACCGGCGCCGAGCGGCACCTGGCTGTCAATGAGCAGATCGGCGCCGCTCAGGGGCAGATCGCGGGAGAGAATGGCCTTGACCACCCCGCGCACGTAGTTGCTCCAGGGCTGCGCGGGGTTGCGTTCGATCTGATCGAGGGAGAAGCGATCCTCGGCGTCGAACTGGACGCTGTGGACCCGGATGATCCGATCCACGCGCGCCCGCGCCGCGACGAAGGTGGCGCGATCGATCGCGATGGGCAGCACGAAGCCCTCGTTGTAGTCGGTGTGCTCGCCGATCAGGTTCACGCGCCCGGGCGCGCGCACGACAAACGCCGGGGGCGCGCCGAAGCGCGTCGCGAAGGCGTCGTGCAACTGGCGCAGGTTGAGCATGCCGGACTCCACCGGAACAGCAGGCAAAATGCGAAGAAAACAGGGTAAGTGTACCACACTCCGTGGCAGGGGGGATGGGGAAACCCGGGTGCGGCGGAACGTTTTGCATGACCCCCACCGCGCGAAGCGGACCGGGTTTCGGGAGCGTGCGGCGTCCGCCGGGAACGGCCGCCGCCCCGCCCCCTCCCTGACCCTCCCCCGCTGGGGGAGGGAACCGCGCGCCTCCCCCCGCTGGGGGGAGGCTGGGAGGGGGGCGCCCTTCTCAGGTGCAGGGTTTTCCGGCAGATCCTCGTGCCGTATTCGCCATCTGGGGCATTGGGACGCCCAACGCCCCCCTCTCCACCGTCGGTGGAGAGATTCTCACATGGGTGTCAAGCGGCAAGCGCCGCTTTCGAGGATGCTTTGCGCGGATCAACGGGTT
>DAOUDA010000076.1:0-4625 GCA_034431835.1 Chloroflexaceae bacterium
GGCAACCTGCACCGCGCGCGAACCAGCAGGACGCTTGCCGGGTGCCGGGGCGCCGGGCGCCCGCGCCCCCATGCTGCAGAACGTTTCGTCACACCCACCGAACCATCCCGCGTTGACGCTGCCGGGGCGCTGTGCTATACTTCCGCCGCGAAGCTGATGCATACGACGGAGCGTAGGCATGGCCCGAGTGATGCGGAGCAAGTCTGGAAGCCGGGTGCTGACGGTGCGGGGCGCGCCCCGTGGTTGCCGTCGTCGCTCCCGCCGCCAGCCGGCGCCGCGCCCCGGCTAGCCGCCCTTGCCCGCCGTTTCTGGCAGCAGGCCAGCTTTGCCCGCGGGCAGGCTGGCCTCTTTTCGTGGAGCCATGCTCCTGACCTGTCTGATAATCTACTCAGGCAACAACGCAGGGGTGATGCAACCGGCGCAGGCTCCAGAATCCAGGTTTTTCGTTGGTGCTGTCGGCGTAGCCGCCAGCGCCAATGAAAAGACGCCTCCTCGGGCGGCGTAGCCGCCCCACACCCCGCCGCTGGAGGCGAATGTTGCATCAGCCCCGGGCTGAAACGCCTGCTTCCGAACCAGGGCGCGTGAGCGCCGCGACTGCGGCGCTTCGCGCAGAGTGAACAGCGAGGTGCGCGATGCCGAAGGGCGAAGTGAAAAAAGTCGTGCTGGCCTACTCGGGCGGTCTGGATACGTCGGTGATCGTGCCGTGGCTGCGCGAGAACTATGGCTGTGAGGTGATCTGTTTCTGCGCCGACGTGGGCCAGGGCGAGGATCTGGCTGGCCTGGAGGAGAAGGCGCTGAAGAGCGGCGCCAGCAAGCTCATCGTGCGCGATCTGCGCGAGGAGTTCCTGCGCGAGTATGTGCTGCCCACGATGCAGGCGGGCGCGATCTACGAGCGCAAGTATTTGCTGGGCACCTCGATGGCCCGCCCGATTATCGCCAGGCACCAGGTGGCCGTGGCCGAGGCCGAGGGCGCCGATGCGGTCGCCCACGGCGCCACCGGTAAGGGCAATGACCAGGTGCGCTTCGAGTTGACCTACTTCGCCCTCAATCCCCGTCTCAAAATTATCGCCCCCTGGCGCGAGTGGGCCATTCGCAGCCGCCAGGACGCCCTCGACTACGCCGCCGAGCACAATGTGCCCGTCACCGCCACGGCTGAGAAGATCTACAGCCGCGATGGCAACCTCTGGCACCTGAGTCACGAGGGGGGCCTCCTCGAAGATCCCTGGAACGAGCCGGAAGAAGACATGTACCAGTTCAGCGCCAGCCCCCAGAGCGCGCCCGATGAGCCGGAGTACCTCACCCTCAGCTTCGAACAGGGCGTTCCCGTGGCCGTCAACGGCGAGCGCCTGGGCCTGGTGGAACTGGTCGAGCGGCTGAACCTCATCGGCGGGCGCCACGGCATTGGCCGGGTTGATCTGGTCGAGAACCGCCTGGTTGGCATGAAGAGCCGCGGCGTCTACGAGACGCCCGGCGGCACGCTGCTCTACACCGCCCACCGCGAACTGGAGAGCATCGTGCTCGATAAGGAGACCCTCCGCGCCAGGGATCGCATCGCGATAGACTATGCCGATCTGGTCTATAATGGGCGCTGGTTCACCCCCGTGCGCGAAGCCTACGATGCGTTCGTCCGCGTCACCCAGCGCAATATGACCGGCGATGTGCGTCTCAAGCTCTACAAGGGCAATATCATCATCGCGGGCCGCCGCTCCCCCTTCTCGCTCTACAACGAAGATCTGGCCACCTTCGGCCCCGATATGGTCTACAACCAGAAGGATGCCGAGGCGTTTATCAAGCTGTATGGGTTGAGCATCAAGGTGCAGGCCCTGAGCCAGGGGTAAGGCGTGTTGGAGAGCTATGGGGAAACCGGGCTTCCCCATAGTTTCCCCTCCCGGAGGGGCGCGGGGAGGTGGAGCCTCCCCGCACTGCCTCCGGCCGCCGCGGGTGGAACAAATCGCAGAGGGCGCTGCCCTCCGCACATCCGCCGAAGGGGTACGCAACAGGCCGCAAGGTGTGTCCGATAACAGAATTGGAGATCCTGAAGCGATGACCCATCTCTACCTCATTCGTCACGGCGAAGCGTGGGCCAATGTGCAGCCCATCGTGGCCGGCATGCGCGGTGATCAGGGCCTGACGCCGCGCGGCGTCGCCCAGGTCGAGCGCCTGCGCGATCGTCTGGCCCGTGGCGAGTTGAAGGCCGATGTGCTGATCTCCAGCACCCTGCCCCGCGCCCGCCAGACTGCCGAAATCGTCCGTCCGGCCCTGGGCCTGCCGATCATCTTCGACGATGAGGTGCAGGAGTTGCGCGTCGGCGAGGCCGATGGCATGAGCAACCAGGAGGCCTGGAGCACCTTCGGTCTGCCGGATTTTGCCAATGCCCCGCTGCGCCCGATTGCCCCGGGCGGCGAGAGTTGGGCCACCTTTACCCGGCGCGTTGCCCACGCGCTGACCCGCATCACCGCTGAGCATGCCGGTAAAACGATCGTGGTTATTTGTCACGGCGGGGTGATCGATTGCTCGTTTATTCACTTCTTCCGCATGCCGGGCATGGTTGTTCCCCCGGCCGATTTTCATACCCGCAATACCAGCATTACCCACTGGGAACTGGTGAACCGGCGCGGGCGCGACCTCTGGCGGCTCAATGTTTACAATGACATTGCCCATCTCCACGACATTGGCGCGATCGAGTCGCTCCGCTGGGAAGACACCGATCTGACCGGCGATGGGCATCCCGCGGCCCCTGTGCCAACCGAAGAGTAAGGTCCTTGTGGGCCATGCTCCTCCGACCGGGAGGGTTCGGGAGGGCTGCGCCCTCCCGAGAGTATAAGAATCTTATCCCCCTGGTAAGCGGCAAAGCCGCATGGGTCCTGATGCGGGGAACAACTATGACCATCGAATGGCTCGATCCCGGCCACGCCGCCAGCCCCGCCGGCTGGCGGGCGGCAACGGCCGCCTGTGGCATCAAGTACGCCAATCGCGACGACCTCGCCCTGCTGGTCAGCGAGCGCCCGGCAGCGGCCGCGGCGGTCTTTACGACCAACCGGGTCAAGGCGGCGCCGGTGCTCTACGATATGGCCCTGATGCGGCGTAACCCCGGTGGCCTGCGGGCGGTGGTGATCAACGCCGGCAATGCCAATGCCTGCACCGGCCCCGCAGGCGATGACGCCGCCCTGGCCATGGCCCGCGCTACCGAGGCGGCCCTGGAACTGCCCGCCGATACGGTCTTCGTCATGTCCACCGGCACCATCGGCGTGCCCATGCCGGTCGAGATCATCCTCGCCGGTATCCGCACCGCCGCGCAGCGCCTCGACCCGGCCCACGGGCCGGCGGCTGCCCGCGCGATCATGACCACCGATACGCGCCCCAAGCACGTCGCCGCCCGCGTGACTCTGCCGGACGGTTCGGCCGTCACCATCGGCGGGATGGCCAAGGGCGCGGGCATGATCCATCCTAATATGGCCACCCTGCTCAGTGTGGTCACCACCGATGCTGCCGTGCCACCCGCGCTGCTCGACGCGGCCCTGCGCCGGGCCGTCGAGGGCAGTTTCAACAGCATCAGCATTGATGGCGATACCAGCACCAACGATACCCTCCTCGTCCTGGCCAATGGCGCCGCCGCCGCGCCGCCGATCGCCGATCCGAACGGTCCGGCCTTTGCTGCCTTCGTCGAGGGCCTGAGCGCCGTCTGTCGCGCCCTGGCCCACGCCGTGGTGCGCGACGGCGAGGGCGCCACCCGCTTCGTGACCATCACCGTGCGCGGCGCGCGCAATCACGCCGAAGCGAAGCAGGCCGCCATGGCCGTGGCGCGTTCACTCCTGGTCAAGACCGCCCTATACGGCGCCGATCCCAACTGGGGCCGCGTCCTGTGCGCCATTGGCTACAGCGGCGCCGAGGTGGACCCGGCCCGCGTCGTGCTGCACTTCGGCGGCATGCGCGTTCTCGAGAACGGCCTGCCCCTGCCCTTCGATGAACGGGCCGCCAGTGACCTGCTCAATGTTCCCGAGGTCAGCATTGATGCCGATCTGGGCCTCGGCGATGGGGTGGCTACCGTCTGGACCTGCGACCTCAGCCCCCAGTATGTGGCGATCAATGCGGAGTATCGGACGTAAGGGTATAAGGGATGCGGATCTTGCTGCTTGCCCCGTCGTTGGCACCCTGTCACCGGAGCGCCGGCGAAGGGTCCCGGCCGAGTTGCTTCGCGGAGCTTACCCTGCGCCCTTCGGCGGAGGTTACCCTGAGCGGAGCGAAGGGTAACCTCCGCCGAAGGGCGCAGCATGCCGTGACGCCGGGATGATCAACCGCTTCCTCTTCCCTAAGAGCATCGGGCTAGCCAGTTTCCTGTGCAGGCAAACTTCCAGGTTGCGCTAGAATGTTGCTCCGATGAGCAGGGACACGGGGAGATCCGGGTTTCTCAACCATCCTCAATCTGACAGCAGGTTGCCGTTCCTCACCCTCCCCCGACTCGCTGCGCTCGGCGCCCCCTCCCACTCCACCTGTGGTGGAGAGGGAGGGGGCCAGGGGGAGGGTGAGGAATCACCTCAGCCGTCCAGGCAATGCGTACCCACCGCCCGATGACAACCGGCCCGCGTCCGGCCGCCGCGGGCTGCGGCCCTATCGGCTATCGGCTA